>NZ_JAYFUH010000001.1:0-9084 GCF_034961085.1 Stenotrophomonas capsici
TGGGGCGAAATCAAGGAAGTGGACTTCAACAATGTCGTCGGGGTTGGCGACATCGCCAGCACCCCCAGCGACCTCAACCGACTGATCGTCGCCCTGTTCAATGGCGAACTCGTGCGGAAGGAGACGTTGGCGTTGATGGCGCCGGCGCCGGGCAAGGGCTGGGGGATGGGGCTGGCGGAGTTCGTGTACGGGGAGAACACGTTCCTCGGGCACGGCGGTGATGTCATCGGTGCGCATTCCCGGGTCATTTACGACCCGCAGGACGGTACCGCCATTGCCTACTCCACGAATGGGGAGCGGATTCCGACCAATGCCTTCCTCGAAACCATTGTCGGGATCGTTTACGGCGGCACGTTCCAGGCGCCGGCGCTGAAGTAGGACCCTGCGCAGGGCCGCTCGGCGCGATGCACCGGCGACATTCCATCATCGAAAGGGACGTCGGAGAAGCTGGGGTCACGGCCGGCTTTCGGCAATGCGCCTTTCTTGTTGGACTGCGCTGGCGCGATTCAAGGACTCGAATCCTGACCGAAATCCTCTTCTTGGCCGAACGTTCTTCTGCGGGCACTTCGACGGCCTGGTCTGGCCAGGAGAGGAGGGGGAGGCATTCTTGGCCCGTATTGCAGCGCCCTAACTGGCGGTTTGCTCTTTCGCAGTGAAAGCTAGGGCGCCAGCTCCGGCGACGAGTAGCACGGCACAGCGGAGCACACGTTGATGGCACCCTCCCCACGAAACTGCCTTTCGAACGTGTCCTGCGCCCAGCGGTCGGCGCTTTGAATGTCGGCAGGTGAGAGCGCGCCTGTCTTGACGAACAATGCAAGCAGGGATTCCACGTCGGCGCGTTGGTCGGGCAGGGCCCGCAGCGCTGCCAGACGGGCACCGCGCCACGTCAGTACCGGATCGGGCATTGGCACCGTGTCCGTCCATGAGGCATGCCCGTTGGGTGTATTCACGTATCTGTGGAGGGCTTGCACGGATACGCGCGGGTCCGCCCGCTGCAAGGCCTGTTGTGTAAATCCGGAAGTGTGCCGGATATGACGTTCGATCTCTGCGGCTTCTTCCGTGATTAGCCTGCTCCCCAGCCAGGGCGTAGGTCCCATCAGGAGGAAGCAGGTCTGTGCGTCCGGGTTACCCCTGACGGCCGCTTCGAAGAGGGCATTGGATAGCACCCGGGCCAACTGCCTCTTGTCGGACCCCTTGCAGAACCCTTCCAGCCGCTCGACCACGAAGGCATATCTGGCGCTCTCCGCGTCCATCATGCGCAGGGTTTCCACGGTTTCGTTCGACAGGTCTCCCCGCCTTTCATCCTCCAGCATGGAACGCATGCCATTCACCGCGGCATGGTAGAGAAGGCAGTCATTGGCTTGTTTGAACGCAAGAACGATGGCGTCCACATCGCCGCTGGCGAACGTTGCCTCCCAATGATGCGCCAGTCCGCCGGGTTGCTCAGCGATGCCGCTGGCATCGCTCGATTGCCCCGAATCGACCGACGCAGCCTGCGATGGCGCGGGCCGATTCGATCCGTCCTCTTGCCGAACCCACAGGTATGTACTGCCGCCGGCCAGAAGCAGCAGCGCTGCCAGGATCTTGTATGTGTGCCGCCCCATTCAATGCCTCCAGCATTGGCAAGCGGGTTGCTCAGCGATATCGCTCGATTGCCCCGAATCGACCGACGCAGCCTGCGATGGCGCGGGCCGATTCGATCCGTCCTCTTGCCGAACCCACAGGTATGTACTGCCGCCGGCCAGAAGCAGCAGCGCTGCCAGGATCTTGTATGTGTGCCGCCCCATTCATCCTCCAGCATAACGATGGCGTCCACATCGCCGCTGGCGAACGTTGCCTCCCAATGATGCGCCAGTCCGCCGGGTTGCTCAGCGATGCCGCTGGCATCGCTCGATTGCCCCGAATCGACCGACGCAGCCTGCGATGGCGCGGGCCGATTCGATCCGTCCTCTTGCGACCCCATGGAACGCATGCCATTCACCGCGGCATGGTAGAGAAGGCAGTCATTGGCTTGTTTGAACGCAAGAACGATGGCGTCCACATCGCCGCTGGCGAACGTTGCCTCCCAATGATGCGCCAGTCCGCCGGGTTGCTCAGCGATGCCGCTGGCATCGCTCGATTGCCCCGAATCGACCGACGCAGCCTGCGATGGCGCGGGCCGATTCGATCCGTCCTCTTGCCCGGGCCAACTGCCTCTTGTCGGACCCCTTGCAGAACCCTTCCAGCCGCTCGACCACGAAGGCATATCTGGCGCTCTCCGCGTCCATCATGCGCAGGGTTTCCACGGTTTCGTTCGACAGGTCTCCCCGCCTTTCATCCTCCAGCATGGAACGCATGCCATTCACCGCGGCATGGTAGAGAAGGCAGTCATTGGCTTGTTTGAACGCAAGAACGATGGCGTCCACATCGCCGCTGGCGAACGTTGCCTCCCAATGATGCGCCAGTCCGCCGGGTTGCTCAGCGATGCCGCTGGCATCGCTCGATTGCCCCGAATCGACCGACGCAGCCTGCGATGGCGCGGGCCGATTCGATCCGTCCTCTTGCCGAACCCACAGGTATGTACTGCCGCCGGCCAGAAGCAGCAGCGCTGCCAGGATCTTGTATGTGTGCCGCCCCATTCAATGCCTCCAGCATTGGCAAGCAACAGGAATGCTGCATGCCGACCCGAGTTTAGGGAAAGCAGCGGATGCTGGGCAGGGGAGGCTTACTGCCTCCCCTCACTGAGGTTCGCGAGCGGAACCCAACCCCCTTTCTGTCCCTGCGTGTCGCAGAGCAGCCAGTTGTCCCAGCCTTCAGGACCTTCATGCCTTTCGCCTACTACGAGCAGTGCGCCCTTGGTGAAAGAGATCGGATTGGGGTACTCGCTGGTATGGCCTCGAATGACGCGATACTGCCGGGCTTCCATGTGCGTCTCCTGCAGGTTGCATCGACATTGATCCGGGCCACGAGGCTCCGGTGTCCAAGCCATTCTGGAGGACGTTCTGCAGCATCACTTTGTCCCGGCGCAACTCTGCAGCCGATAGCTTGCTTGCGGTCCCCTTGCGCATGCTCCCGCAGCCGGAGCATCTCGGGTGCTTCCAAACTGTCGTGCTTCTTTTTTTATTCGTTGTAGCGCGTTCCTTCGGAAGCAAGGCAGTCCCGAACAGCGCTGGGACATAGTCCGCGTCCCATTTGGAGCACGACTCCACTTCGGCTTTTTCGGATTGCACTGCTCGATGGGGCGCTGCCTCTGCGAATGAAGCAGCGGCAAGCCTTCGACCAACGTGGCTGTCGCGTTTGGCAATGTGATGGCGGCGTGATGCCGTTCGGCATGGGTCGGTGTTCTGCAATTCCTGAATTCGCATCAACGCCGGTAATGCCTGTTTCAGGCGGTTTTTGCGGCACGTATCCCGTATCGGCGGTGAAGTTGGGTCTTCACGACGCCCTTGCCGAAAGTGTGTATCCATGTGCCACGGCGGTATGGATAAATCGCCGCCGTGGCCGACTGAAATCACCGCGGCGGATGATCGGGGAGTTCTGCCAGGCCATGCACGGGCTGGCGCTTCATGGCGCCGGGTGTCGTGCGGGTTCGGCATCGGACGGAACGAAGTTGTTCATCCGAGCGCGGGCGCAGGGGGAGTGTCACACGCGCCAGCATTGATACGTCAAAGCAGTCTGTCTCAAACGGGGTCTGTCTCAATCGAGTTGGCGAATGCGCCTCGAGAGGGGTGCAGAAGGGGATGACAGCATGTGGCAGTCGATGGCACCGCGCGTCCGGTCGCGCGGCTTCAACGTTCGATCCACCCGTGTGAGTCCGTGCCTGGCGTTGGCCTGGCGTGTAGTGGGGCTGCTGGTGCTGGCGCTTTGTTTCGCGATGCCGTCCACCGCGTGGGCCGCGGCATACGCCACCGGAGGCTCAAGTCCCTATCGCAATACGGTGCTGTGGTTGACCTGGGGCGGCGGCACCGATCGCGGCACGCCGGGCGTACTACTGGGCAATGGCAGTGCCTCGTCGATCTCGATGCCGGTAGCGTCCGGCTTCAATCTGGAGGTGACCTGTACATTGGCCAATGCCACGGGCGTCCCGCTCAGCAGCTATCGCCCCGGTGCGTTCGGCGGTGACAGCCTGGACGACCTGTACAACATCGGGGGAACCGGCAACGCCAACCAGCTGATCGCGGGCATTGCCGGCACCGGCGGCGTGGCCAATTTCCGCATCAATTGCGTGTCGACCTTGGGCGGCGCGCCCTATCGCCTGCGTGGCGTGGTGATGGCGGATGCGGAATCGATCAATACCGGCGTCGAGTACGTCCAGGCCACGGCCGACGGCACCTGGAACGTGGTGGAGATGCGCAAGAACGTCGGCGCAGGCGCGTATCGCGTCACCAAGTCGCTCAACGGTGCCGAGGAGGTGATCCGCTTCGGGCCGGGCAACGATAACAACACGGCGGCGGTGACGTTCCTCAGCTTCGACAATGCCGCCTACACGCCAGGCAACCTGGCAGTGGGCATGGACTTCGAGTTCCGCGGCGGCGGTACCACCGCCATCGCCATCGGCCTGCTGGTGCCTTACGCGGATTTTGGCGATGCACCGAACAGCTATGGCGATGCCATGCATGTGGTGGATGACCTGCAGTTCCGCAACGACAACATCCCCGCCAATGCCACCAACCTGGACATCAACACGGCCGGCTATACGCCCGGTGGCCTGGCGCCCCCGGTCGTGGACTACCTCGGCAGCATGGGCCCGGATACCGAACAGCGCAGCAGCTACAGCGTGGATGCACGTGGCGATGATGACTTCCCGGCTGGCAACCCGAACGAGGAGAATGCCTGGCCGGCCAACTACCGGCTGACCGTCATGCAGGCCGGCACGGTGGTGAGCCAGCCGGTCGCGTGCGTGGGTAACGGGCGCGTGGCCGGCTGGATCGACTTCAACCGCAGTGGCCAGTTCGACGACGGCGAGCGCAGCAGCATCGAAGACTGCAGCGGCGGCAGCGCCACGCTGAGCTGGACCGTGCCGGCGACGGTGGTCGCCGGGACCAGCTACGTGCGCCTGCGCTATGCCACCGACCCCGCGGAGATCCAGCAACCGATCGGGGTGGCCGATGATGGCGAAGTGGAGGATCACCTGATCACCATCACCGCACCGGCGTTGCGCATCACCAAGAGCAACAACAGCGGCGACGGCAGCTGGAACTACGGCGAGCCCGGCACCACGTACACGCTGACGGTCAGCAATACGTCCGATGTGGCCACCGGCAATCCGCCGACCGTGCAGCCCGGCACCATCACCGTGCTGGACGAGCTGCCAGCGGGCATCGCGCCCGGATGGAGCGGCACGTACACAAACAATGGCTGGAGTTGCACGGCCAGCGGGCAGCGCGTGACCTGTACTTCGAACCAGGTGCTGGCCGCCGCGGGAAACCCGGGTTCAAGCAGTGCCATCGAACTGCCGGTCACGGTGCTGCCCACCGCCGTCGGCACGCTGGTCAACCATGCCAGCGTGGGGGGCGGGCATGACCCCTTCAACACGGGCGTGACCCCGGAACCCGGCTCGAGCTGTACCGATACCGACCACTGCACCCAGAACCCGGTGACCGTGCCGGCCGCGCGCGTGCGGCACAGCAAACAGGCCAACACGGCCGGGCCGGTGAACGTCGGCGACACCATCAGCTACACGCTGACGGTGACCGTCGAGGACAGTGCCACCCGCGACACCGTGACCTTTACCGATACCCTGGGCACCGGCCTGGATTTCGGCAGCGTCACCAGCGCTGGCGTGTTCAACTGCACCGCGGGTAATCCGTTGGTGTGCGAGCTGCCGGCCGGCACGGCAATCGGCACCTACAACCTGACCTACAGCGCGGTGGTCAACGCGCAGGCCAGCGGCCAGGTGGTCAACACCGTTGTCGGCAATGGCAACGAGACGCCTACCTGTTCCGGCACCTGCACGACCACTACGCCGGTGTCACCGCCGCAGGTCACCGTATCCAAGGCCAGCACCACTACCGGGCCGGTGGTGATGGGGGACAGCGTCGGTTACACGCTGACCGTCGTGGTGGCCAACGCCCGCACCACCGGCATCGTCACGTTGACCGATACCCTCGGCACCGGCCTGGATTTCGGCGGCATCACCAACGCCGGCGCGTTCAACTGCACGGCCGGCAACCCGCTGGTATGCACGCTGCCGGCGGGCACCGTGCCGGGCAGCTACAGCGTGTCCTACACCGCCACCGTCAATGCGCAGGCCAGCGGCCAGGTGCGCAACGCCGTGGTGCCCACGGGGCCCGACACCCCCGCCTGCGCCGGCAATTGCGACACCACCACGCCGGTGGGCGCGCCGCGCATCACCGTGTCCAAGTCCAGCGCTACCGGTGGCCCGGTGGTGGTGGGTGACACCATCACCTACACCGTGGCGCTGGTGGTCGCCGATGCCAGTACCACCGGCGTGGTCACCCTGACCGACACGCTGGGCACCGGCCTGGACTTCGGCAGCGTCACCAGCGCGGGCGCCTTCAGTTGTGGCGCTTCCAACCCGTTGGTGTGCACGCTGCCCGCCGGCAGCCCGGCAGGCAGCTATCCGCTCACCTACACCGCGGTCGTCAACGACCAGGCCAGTGGCTCGGTGAAGAACGGCGTGGTGCCCACGGGCCCGGACAATCCTGCCTGTGGCAACTGCGAGGTGGTCACGCCGGTGGCCAATCCGCTGGTGCGCTACAACAAGCAGGCATCCACCGGCGGGCCGGTGGTGGTGGGCGACAGCATCGCCTACACGCTGCAGGTCACGGTGCTCAATGCGCGCACCACCGGCCTGGAGATCCTGACCGACACGCTGGGCACGGGCCTGGACTTCGTGGCGGTCACCAGCCCGGGCATCTTCACCTGCAATACGGGCAACCCGCTGATATGCACGTTGCCTGCGGGCACCGTACCGGGCACCTACAGCCTGACCTACACCACCGTCGTCAATGCCCAGGCCAGCGGGCAGGTACGCAATGTGGTGACCGGCACCGGGCCGGACACGCCCTCCTGCTCGGGCAGCTGCGACACCACCACGCCGGTGGCGACGCCGGGCGTGAGCTACGCCAAGTCGGTCAACACCGCCGGCCCGGTATCGGTGGGGGACGTGCTGACCTACACCCTGACCACCGTGGTGACCAACTCGCAGACGAGCGACGTGGTGACCCTGGCCGATACGCTCGGGGCCGGGCTGGACTTCGGCAGCGTCACCAGTGCCGGTGCTTACGCCTGCACGCCCGGCAATCCGCTGGTGTGTACCCTGCCGGCCGGCACCGCGCCGGGAAGCTACAGCCTGAGCTACACCGCCACCGTCAACGGGCAGGCGAGCGGGCAGGTGACCAACGCGGTGCTCGGCAGCGGTGGCGACAACCCGTCCTGCACCGCGAACTGCGATACCACCACGCCGGTGAACGCTGCCGAGATCGAGTACCACAAGGCATCCATGCCGGCCGGTCCGGTGTCGGTGGGCGACCGCATCACCTATACGCTGACGGCGATCATCCGCAACTCGCGCACCACGGCGGTGTTCACCCTGACCGACACCCTGGGCACGGGGCTGGATTTCGAAGCGGTCAGCTCCGCAGGCAGCTTCAGTTGCAATGCCGCCAATCCACTGGTGTGCACCTTGCCCGCCGGCACCGTGCCGGGAACCTACGCGCTGGAGTACACCACCCTGGTCAACGCGCAGGCGCAGGGAGCGGTCACCAACGCGGTGACCGGCACCGGCACGGGCACCTTGCCGTGCACCGCAAACTGCAGCACCACCACGCCGGTGCGTGCGGCATCGGTGAGCTACCACAAGACCTCGGGCACGGCCTCGCCGGTGCGCGTGGGGGACACGGTCGACTACCGCGTCGAGGTGGTCGTCAGCGATTCGCGGACGAGTGACGTGGTCACCCTGACCGACACCCTGGGCGTCGGCCTGGACCTGGTCGCGGTGACCCAGCCCGGCGCGTTCACCTGCAACGCGGCCAACCCGCTGGTCTGCACCCTGCCGGCCGGGACCGTGCCGGGGACCTATCCGGTCGCCTACCATGCCAGGGTCAATGCCCAGGCTAGTGGCAGCGTACGCAACACGGTGCTGGCGACGGGCAACGACAACCCGGGCTGCAGCGCCGACTGCAGCACCGGGCACACCCTGCGCGCCACCGAGGTGCAGGTGGGCAAGCGTTCGGTGCCGGCCGCGGGTACCGAAGTGAAGGCCGGTGACAGCATCAGCTACACCCTGACGGTGGACGTGCTCAACGCCTCGACCAGCCAGCCGGTGCGCCTGGACGACACGCTCGGCGCCGGGTTGGTGTTCGACGCGGTCACCGCCGCCGGCGCGTTCAGCTGCAGTGCCAGCCTGGTCTGCACGCTGCCCGCCGGCACCGCCCCGGGCAGCTACAGCATCATCTACCAGGCGCATGTCGCCGCCGATGCGCGTGGCACCATCGGCAACGTGGTGGTCGGGCAGGGCGGTGGTGGCACCCCGCCGACCTGCACCACTTGCAGCACCGAGCATCCGCTGGCCGAACCGCGCGTGGTGTTGGCCAAGCAGGCGGACCCGGCCAGCGGCAGCGAGGTACGCCCCGGTGACCGCCTGCGCTACACCCTGTCGGCGACGATCGAGAACGCCGCGCTGCGGCAGCCACTGCAGCTGCTGGACACGCCCGACCCGGGCCTGACCCTGGACGCATTGCCCAGCGGTTGCGTGCAGCAGGGCGCGGACGTGGTCTGCACGCTGCCGGCGGGCACCACGCCCGGGCAGCATGTGTTCACCTACACCGCCACGGTCAACGAGAAGGCATTCGCCACGGTGCGCAACCGCCTGCGGGGCGAGTACCCCGACGGTGGCCAGCCGCCGGAATGCGGCAGCTGCGAAACCGAACACAAGGTGGTGTCCGACTTCGCCCTGCGCATCACCAAGAGCGCCAACCCGCGCCGGGTGAAGGTCGGTGACCTGGTGCGCTACCAGCTGGTGGTGGAGAACGTGGGGGGCAGCGACTGGCGCAACGGCGTGGTGGTGGACACCCCGCCGACCGGTTTCAGCTATGTCGATGGCTCGATGCGCGTGGCCGACGATGATGGCGCCACAGGAAT
>NZ_JAYFUH010000001.1:9104-16577 GCF_034961085.1 Stenotrophomonas capsici
TCTGCACGCTGCCGGCGGGCACCACGCCCGGGCAGCATGTGTTCACCTACACCGCCACGGTCAACGAGAAGGCATTCGCCACGGTGCGCAACCGCCTGCGGGGCGAGTACCCCGACGGTGGCCAGCCGCCGGAATGCGGCAGCTGCGAAACCGAACACAAGGTGGTGTCCGACTTCGCCCTGCGCATCACCAAGAGCGCCAACCCGCGCCGGGTGAAGGTCGGTGACCTGGTGCGCTACCAGCTGGTGGTGGAGAACGTGGGGGGCAGCGACTGGCGCAACGGCGTGGTGGTGGACACCCCGCCGACCGGTTTCAGCTATGTCGATGGCTCGATGCGCGTGGCCGACGATGATGGCGCCTTCGCGCTGGCCAGCAGCCAGAACCCGCTGCGCATCGCCGCGGTGGACATCGCGGTGGGACGCAACGCGACCATCACCTACCTGCTGCGGGTGGGTGCGGGCGTGCGCCCCGGCAGCCACGTCAACCACGCGGTGGCGACCACCCCCGACGGCACTGCGGTATCCAACATCGCCACGGCCGAAGTGCAGCTGGATACCGATCCGCTGCTGGAGGACAGCCTGGTGTTCGGCACCGTGTTCGACGACCGCGACGGTGATGGCTGGCAGGACAGTGCCGAACTGACCGGGGTGACGGTGCAGGGCGGTTTCGCCGCCTCGGCCTACGTGCCGGGCTCGACCACCATCGATCGCGGGCAAGGCCCGCAGGCGGTGGCCGATGCCAGTGCGCCGCTGCTGCATGGGTTGGAGATCGGCACGGTCCACGGGCGCGGTTCCACCGCCGAGCCGGCCGAGGCCAATCAGGTGGTCGTGCGGCAGCGCCTGCGCGAACTCGCCTTCACCGATGACTTCGTACTCGACAGCAGGCAGGGCCAGCGCCTGCAGCTTGATGCGGCGGGCAAGCCGACCCTGCTGCGCAGCGGCGACGCCGCCAAGGGATTGACCTCCGCCGAGCCGGCGGTGCGGCGCGAAGTGTCCGCCGTCGCCGAGGGCTATGAGGTGGCCTACGTGATCGGCAACACCGGCATCCAGGAGCAGGGCATCCCGGGCGTGCGGCTGGCGACGGTCGAGGGCCTGCTGGTCGAGACCGACCCGTTCGGTCGCTATCACCTGGCCGACGTGCACGGTGGCGACGCGCGCCTTGGCCGCAACTTCATCATCAAGCTGGACCCGGCTACGGTGCCCAGCGGGGCGATGCTGACCACCGAGAACCCGTTGCTGCGCCGGGTGACGCAGGGCGTGCCGACGCGCTTCAGCTTCGGCGTGCGCCTGCCGCCGTCGCCGCAGGCACCGGACGAGCGGGCCGAGCTGGTGCTGGGCGAGGTGTTGTTCGCACCGGGCAGCAGCGAACTGCGCGACGCCTACCGGCCGGTGCTGGCGAAGATCGCCGCGACCGTGGATCGCTACCTGGGCGGCGACGTGGTGATCCTGGCCAATGGCGAGAACCAGGACCTGGCCTTCCGTCGCGCCACGGTGGTGCGCGATGCCCTGCAGGCCGAGGTGGCCGAGGCCGCGCGTGCGGGCCTGACGGTGCAGCTGCGCACCGATGTCAGCGACCCGCATTCGCTGGTCGCCGGCGTCGATGCCCAGGGCGCGCTGCTTGGCAACGTGCTGTTCGATACCGACAAGTCGCGCATCCGTGACGAGTTCAAGCCGCTGCTGGCGAGCATCGCGGCACGGCTGGAAGCGATGGGGGGCGGCCAGGTGAGCCTGGTTGGCCATACCGACGTGCGCGGCAGCCATGCCTACAACCAGGCACTGGGATTGCGCCGCGCCGCGGCGGTGTTCGAGGCCCTGCGCGGCCTGCTCAGTCCGGCGGTGCAGCAGCGCATCCGCGTCCGCAACGAGGAGAGCGCCGCCATCCGGGAAGCGGCGCGCCAACAGGAGGCACGCCAATGAGCACACGTCACGTTGCCTCCCGTCGCCCCCGCCGCATCGTTCTGTGCCAGGCGCTGCTGCTGTGCTTTGCCGGCACCGCCCAGGCCGCACCGCCAACGGAGGCCTCCGACGCAGCCACGCGCATGGATTGCGATGCCAGCCAATGCAGCGCCGACGGCGCGCTGCTGTTCACCCTGGGCTCGCGCAGCTATGACGAGCCGGTCACCGAGGGCACCTCGGTCCGGTCCTCGTCGCAGGTGCTGCAGCCGGACCGCCGCGTCAGCCTTGCGCTGGATGCGCCGGGCAAGGCCACGGTCACCGGCAACTTCCTGATCCGCCTGCCCGAGGGCGGGGCGATCTGGGCCACCGAAGACCCGGCGATGGGCCTGCCGGAACTCTCGGTCTCGGCCCCTTCGATGGTGGCCTTCGACAACGGGCGCATCACGCGCCCGGTGGACTTCTTCTTCCGTGGCAACTACACCGCCTTCATCAACCGCTTCGAAGTCAGCCTCTACCGTGGCAGTGACAGCGACCGCGTGGCACCGCTGGCGCAGTTCGACCTGCCGGTGGCCGCGGTGGGGCAACACAGCTGGGACGGCGCCTTGCCGGAGGACGTGCCGCTGCGTCGTGGTGACCGGCTGGTGTACGTGCTGCGCGCGTATGACGCCGAGGGAAACGTGGATGAAACCTCGGCGCAGTCCATACAGCTGGTGACGCCGGCCGAAGTGGAGCGTGGCAACCAGCAACTGCGGGACGCACTGGAGGACCGCCTTGGCAGCGCGGTGGATGCGGACCAAGCTGCCTCGCTGTCCCTGCTGGAGCAGGTGTTCGACGGCAACGGGCTTCGCCAGCAGAACATTCCCGTGTACGGCGCGCGCGTGCGCCTGCGCGGGCGCGACCTCCCGCTGGGTGCGTCGCTGAAGATCAACGGCGAAAGCTACCCGCTGGACCAGGACCGCAAGTTCGCCGCCGAATACCTGATGCCGATCGGCCACCATGCCTTCGACGTGCGCGTGGAGCGGCAGGACGCGCCGGCCATCGCGCGCACGCTGGAGGTGGACGTCAGCGGCAGCTACCTGTTCGGGGTCGGCCTGACCGACATCACCGTCTACCAGAACAAGGCCTCCGGTGCCGGCCGCGACCTGGCCCGCGGTGACCGCGACGACAGCGTGCTCAGTGACGGGCGGCTGGCGTTCTACCTGAAGTCCAAGACCCGGGGCCGCTACCTGCTGACCGCCCAGGCGGACACCCAGAACAGGCCAATGAAGGACCTGTTCACCGGCTTCACCAATGCCGACCCGCGGGACCTGTTCCGCAGCCTGGACCCGGATCTGTATTACCCCACCTACGGCGACGACTCGCTGACCCAGCGTGACGTGGACACGATGGGACGCTTCTACCTGCGCTTGGACTGGGACAAGAACCAGGCGTTGTGGGGCAACTACAACACCGGGCTGAGCGGCACCGAGTACACGCAGTACGTGCGCTCGCTGTATGGCGCGGCGTTGTCGTGGCGCTCACGCCGCGCCAATGCCTGGGGCGATGCGCGCAGCGAACTGCGCCTGTTCGGTGCGCAGGCGGAAACGGCCCCGGGCCATAGCGAGTTCATCGGTACCGGTGGCAGCCTCTACTACCTGCGCCATGCCAGCATCCTGGCCGGCTCCGACCAGGTGGTGCTGGAGATCCGCGACCCGACCACCGGGCGCGTGGAGCAGCGCGTGTCGCTGGTGCGTGGTGCCGACTACGAGATCGACGCCCTGCAGGGACGCATCCTGCTGACCCGGCCACTGGCCCAGGTGACGCGCGAGAACCTGCGCCGCCTCAGTCGCGACGTGCCGCTGGATGGCTACGAACAACGCCTGATCGTCGACTACGAATGGGTGCCTTCCGGCTTCGATGCCGATGACGTTACCGCCGGCGTGCGTGGCAAGCATTGGTTCGGCGACCACGTCGCACTGGGGGCCACTTATGTCGACGAGCAACGTTCGGGCCAGGATTACGCCCTGCGCGGTGCCGACCTGACGTTGCAGGCCGGGCGCGGTACCTACCTGAAGATCGAGCACAGCCGCAGCGAGGCCACCAGCACACCGGTCTTCTTCTCCGACAATGGTGGCCTGAGCTTCCGCCAGCTCAACCCCGGCGGGCCGCGCGAAGGCGAGGCGACCGCGGTGGAAGGGCGCATCAACCTGCGCGAGCTGGGCTGGACCCGACGCGACTGGAGCGCCGGCGCCTGGTGGCGGCAGGTCGATGGCGGGTACTCGGTGGGGCGTTTCGATACCGGCCAGCGCGTGCGCGAGCAGGGCGTGGAGCTGCTCGGCTACGTCACCGACGACTTCAACCTGTACGCCCGCTACAGCGAAGCGCGACGTGGCAGCGAATCCCTGACCCAGGCGCAGGCCACTGTCGAATGGCGCATCGGCGAGAACGACCGCCTGTCGGCCGAGCTGCGGCGCGTCCAGGAAACACGCCAGGCTGGCGATGCCGCGGGCGTGCTGGCCGCGGCGCGCTACACCCATCGCATCGGCACCGCGCTGGACCTGTACGGCGGCGGCCAGCTGACCGTGGACGACGACCATGGCCGCTACCGCGACAACGATGCGGTGCTCGCCGGTGGCGCGTATACCTTCGCCAACCAGTCCAGCGTGGGCGCCGAGTTCAGCGACGGTGATCGCGGCAGCGCCGCGCAGGTCAACGCCGAGTACAAGCTGACCCCGCAGCACAGCTTCTACGGCAGCTACACCCTTTCCACCGACCGCAGCGAGTACGACCCGTTGTTCAGCCCGAACGCGCAGGATGGGTGGACGCTGGGCCAGCGTTGGCGCCTGTCCGACCAGGTAAACGTCTTCAACGAAAGCCAGTTCCTGAAGTCCGGCCAGGAGTCCGGGCTCGCGCACACCTTTGGCATGGACTTCTATCCCGCCGTGGGTTGGAACGCGGGCTTCACCCTCAGCGACGGCAAGCTCGACGCCAGCAGCGGGGAAGTGGACCGCAAGGCGGTCAGCCTGTCCGGTGGACGTACCTCACCGGACACCGACTGGCAGAGCAAGCTGGAGTGGCGGCGTGATACCGGTGCCGAGCGGCGCACGCAGTGGGTCAGCACCAACCGGCTCAGCCATCGCCTCAACGACAGCTGGCGGATCGCGGCGCGCTTGAACTACGCCGACACCGACGATGTGCTGAACCCGGTGGCCGGGGCGCGCTTCATCGAGGGCAACATGGGCTTCGCCTACCGCCCCTGGGACAACGACCGCTGGGGCGTGTTCGGGCGTTACACCTACCTGTACGACCTGTCCACGATGGGACAGGTGGACGGCGTGGACTACGACCAGCGCTCCCAGGTGCTGTCGCTGGAGGGCGTGTACCGGATCGACCCGCGCTGGGAAGTGGCCGCGAAGCTGGCACGGCGCGAGGGCGAGGTACGGTACGGGCGGGGCACCGGCCCATGGTTCGATTCGGCCACCAGCTTTGGTGCCGCGCAGCTGCGCTACGACCTGTACTACCAGTGGCATGGCCTGCTCGAATACCGCCTGCTCGATGTCCGCGATGGCGGCCGCCGGCAGGGCTGGCTGGTGGGCCTGGACCGCGATATCGGGCGCAACCTGCGCGTGGGCGTGGGCTACAACTTCACCGACTTCAGCGATGACCTGACCCGCTTCGACTACGACCATCGCGGCTGGTACCTGAGCATGGTCGGCAAGTACTGACCCCGCCGCGCCAGTGGTGCGCGGCGGGCAGGATCGTTCCTCGCTACTTCGTCGCGGTGGGTGTGCCGAAGGTATGCCGCGTGGCGCTGCTGACCGAATAGTCGGCACCGCCGTCTTGCGGGGTTTCCTGGAAACGGGCGTCGATCTCGTCGCGGCCGTTGCTGCATTCAAAGACCCAGGTCTCCGACCAGTTGCGTGACCCCATCTCACCTTCCGGCTGCGCGCGCAGGAAGGGCACGACGTTCAGCAGTTCCTGGCAGCCGTCGTTGCGCAGCAGTACGTACATGTGTTGCAGCACGTCCTTCTGCAACTGCTCGCTGGCGAAGGTGCCCTGCTGCACGGTGCCCGCAGGCGCGGCGGTCGCGGCAGGCGGTGCGGCCTGCGCGGCGAAGGGGGCAGCGAGCAGGCTGCCTGCCAGGACGAGCAATGCGGTGCGGTTCATCATCGGGGCCTTCCTTGGTATGGGGTGCCGGTGCCACGGTGCCATGGCGGTAGGGGCACGCTAGCAAAGCGGATGCAGGCCGGGGTGAAGATGATGGGGGCGGTAGCGGCCGCACGGCCCGCGGACATGGCCCCGTACAATTGCACGGCTGGCCGGTGCTACCCATGGCGCCGGGCGGGAACACCACTTGCTGACAGGACAAGGAATGAAACGTCGAACTGTGTTGGCCGCGCTGTTGCTGGCCCTGTTGGCAGGCTGTGGAAAGGCGCCGGATGACGGCGGCAAGGCGGCCGCCGCGCCGGCGACGACGCCTGTTGCGGACACGCCCGCTGCCGCCGCGAGCGCCGAGGCGTCCGTCGAGGATGGCGTGGAACCGTCGGTCTGGGACAACGAAGGCGAACCGGAAGGGGAAACCCCCGGTGCGGAGATCACCTGCGAGCAGCAGCCGCTGGCGACCTACTTCTTCACCCTGGTGGGTGGCAACTCGGTGGACAACTGCGGGCGCAAGGATGCCAAGGTGCTCGCCGCGTTTGATGCGCTGATGAAGGAAGCCACGCCGGCCGAATCGACCGACCCGCAGATCCTGCCGCTGCGCGAGCGCCTGCTCAGTGGCCCCAGCGCACCGGGCCAGCCGCTGATGCTGGACGGCGATGTCTGGTGGTATTACTCGGCCTGCCAGGCGCACCAGTGCAGCACCACCGCGTTGGACATGCTGTACGCACCGACGCAGGCGAAGATGGTCGGGAGGCTGGTCGCCAAGTGCAAGGTGTGGTGGCTGGGCGCACCGAGCGCCGAGCAGCGGGCGTCGATCGAAGGCAACCGTCCGCTGGACGAGGCGTCGTTGCAGGTGGACGGCGAGCCCTGCGAGTAACCGCGCACACCGGCGTGGCAGGTACAACGCAGCGGCCGGGCAGATGCCCGGCCTTTGTGTCTTCCGCGCAAGGCACGGCCGTCAGGGTGCCGGTTCGCGGGCCAGCCCCTCGGTTTCATAGAAGCGCTGCAGTTGCCGCGTGTTGGCCAGTTTCAGCTTGGGCAGGGCGATGCCTTCGAACAACTGGTCGTAGCGGCGCCGGTGGGGCGGGGTGACGACGGCGATGTGGTGCAGCATCGCCCACTTCACCGTGTCCTGGTTGCCGGCCAGCGCACCATGGCGGTTGCGTTCGAACCAGCTGCGGCGGAAGTAGCGCAGCAGGCTGGTGCGGGTGGGCAGGTCGAGCAGGATGAACCCGGTGGCGCGCGCCAGCCGCGCCGGCAGGCAACGGCTGTAGTTGCCGTCCATGACCCAGCGCTCCTGTGCGATGGCGTCGGCATGCAGCTGCAGGAAGTCGGCCTCCGGCCGCGGCTGCCAGTCGGTGTGTGGCAGGTGGAAGAGCTGGTCCAGGTGGACCGCCTGCAGCTGCCGGTGGCGCGCGATGGCCACGGCCAGCGTGGA
>NZ_JAYFUH010000002.1:0-1551 GCF_034961085.1 Stenotrophomonas capsici
AGCAGCGCTACCTGATCGACAGCAGCGTGCTGCCGGACTACACCAACATCGCCACCCTGCGCGACTACATCGACGGCCGCTTCGCCGCCGATGAGCGCAGCACGGTGATGGCGCTGCCCAAAGGGGCGGGCGCACGCAAGCGTGGCGCCGACACGTTGCCATCCGCGTCGGCACCGATCGTGCACGTGCTGATCCCCTCCGGGGTGGGCGATGCGCCGGCGGCGCAGCCGCTGATCCGCAGCTGGGCCTACAGCTGGGAGAACATGCACGATGGCCTGGATGGCGTGGCCATCGACATCCCCGCGCTCGACCTGCCGGCCACGCATGACGGCCCGGACGGGAAGGTCATCCCGCTGAACATCCGCATCAAGGACCCGATCTGGCCGGCGCGCGACATGATCGACGTCTCGGTGTCGGTGAAGCCGGGCCAGGCCCGCACGCTGTGGCTGGACCTGCGTGATCGCATCCTCACCGCCGACAGCCTGTGGCTGTCGATCGCCTCGGCCGCACCGGGCTTCAACGCCACCTCGCTGGACGGGGCCGAAGTGCGCCTGGTCTTCAAGGACCGCAAGGAGGCGATCAAGGAGCACGTCGCCGACCGCTTCAACCAGGTGCGCGACAACTGGGGCTTCCTGGTCGAGGAGCACACCACCTCCAAGCGGCAGCGCCTGTATGCGCGCGTCTACGCCGACCTCAGTGACCTGCTGCGGGTGGACCCGGACCACGCGCTCGGCCGCCTGTACTGGAACTACATCAGCTACAACAGCCAGGGCAAGCCACCGTTCACCGCGCCGCAGCCGCCGAAGGGCGTGCCGGCCTGGGCGTTCAACCAGCTCGAAGACCTCAAGCACGTGCGTCGTTTCGTCGACTGGTGGATCGACGAGCGACAGGTGGCGTACGGCGATTTCGGCGGTGGCATCTCCGACGATTCCGACCTGACCCAGCAGTGGCCGGGGCTGGCCCTGATGGGCGTGCAGCCGGACAAGCTCAACGCCTCGCTGACCGCGTTGTCCGACGCGGTGTACCGCAACGGCATGTTCTCCCATGGCCTGAGCACGATCGAGACCGACGAGCTGCATGCCTACGAGGAGGGCATCAACACCAACAGCGCGATGCTGTACCTCAACTGGGGCGACCCGCTCACCGTCGAGCGCCTGATGGAGACGGTGAAGGCCTTCGATGAGCGCATCATCCTGCCCAATCCGCAAGGCCACCTGCTGTTCTCCAGCAACTGGTACGGCGGCAACAAGGTCTACCGCGAGCCGAACTGGCAGTGGCAGAAGCCGTACTCGTTCCCGGCGCTGCACCCGGCGTTCCTGGTTGGTGAGTACAACGCCGACCCGACCGGTCGCAAGCTGGTCACCGGCCTGGCCGACAGCTACCTAGCCCATGCCTACACCGACGACAAGGGACGCTGGGCCTTGCCCAACGAAATCCACTGGGCGACCGGCAAGACCCGCGGCGGCGAGTTGAACCAGGGCTCGGGCAGTGGCGATGTCATGCACCTGTTCTGGGCGGCCTGGCGCTGGAGCGGCGATGACCGCTACCTCA
>NZ_JAYFUH010000002.1:1571-3581 GCF_034961085.1 Stenotrophomonas capsici
AGGTCTACCGCGAGCCGAACTGGCAGTGGCAGAAGCCGTACTCGTTCCCGGCGCTGCACCCGGCGTTCCTGGTTGGTGAGTACAACGCCGACCCGACCGGTCGCAAGCTGGTCACCGGCCTGGCCGACAGCTACCTAGCCCATGCCTACACCGACGACAAGGGACGCTGGGCCTTGCCCAACGAAATCCACTGGGCGACCGGCAAGACCCGCGGCGGCGAGTTGAACCAGGGCTCGGGCAGTGGCGATGTCATGCACCTGTTCTGGGCGGCCTGGCGCTGGAGCGGCGATGACCGCTACCTCAAAGGGCTGGACTACCGCGTGGCGCGTGGTGGCCCGGGCGTGCTGTCCAACCTCGGCGAGAACTACATCGACGTGCTCGGCCGCCAGCAGGACTGGGGCAGGCAACTGCTGGCCGAGGCCGACAAGGGTGCCGGCGGCTTTGCCAACATCACCGCCTGGCAGCTGACCGGCGACATGAAGTACCTGCAGCAACTGCACGCCGATGGCATCCAGGCCAAGGCGCAGCGCGAGTACATGAACACCGAAGGCCACTGGTGGAGTGATCGCGTGGAAGCACCCAGCGAGTTCCTGCAGCGCGTGCGCCTGGGCGGCATCGCGCTCAAGCGCAACCAGAGCTGGCCGGGCCACACCCTGAGCTGGTCGTTCGCGCAGCCCGACGGCGCGGAGCAGGTGGCGCTGGCGGTGCATGCACCGTCGCGTGAGGCCTTCAAGGTGATTGCCTACAACGTCAGCAGCACGCCGCAGGATGCGACGTTGACCGGCTGGAACATCGCACCGGGCACCTGGCGGATCCGCAGTGGCGTGGATCGTGACGGGGACGGCGTCATCGATGGCACGGCACAGGTGCGCGAGGTGCCGCTGGAGAAGAGCGTTGGCACCGGCCTGCGCTTCCTGCCGAAGCAGACCCAGGTGTTCGAATTCACCCTGGTCACGCCGGGCGAGCCGGTGGAGACGCGTGCGGACCTGGGCATCGGCCGCGGCGACTTGCGCGTGGAAGGCGAGCGCGTGCTGGTGACCGTGCACAGCCTGGGCCACGTGGCCACGCGCGCCGGGCATGCGCTGCTGGAGGATGCGCGCGGGCGTGAAGTGGCGCGGGTGGCGATTCCGGCCTTGGAGGCGCCGCGGGACCTTGTGCCGCGCACCGTGCAGGTGGCGTTGCCGTTGCCGGTCGGTTTCAACCGTAGCGGCGCGCGGGTGCGGGTGATGCAGGACGGGCAGGGTAGCGAAGTGACGCTGCGTAACAACAGCGTGCTGTTGGACTGAGGAGAATCGCGAAGAGCACCCCTCCCCAACCCTCCCCTTGCCGATGGCAAAGGGAGGGGGCAAGAGCAGGCTTCATCGCGAACTGACAGCGCTAAGCAGAACCGCCCCTCCCTTTGCCGCAGGCAAGGGGAGGGCTGGGGAGGGTCGCTTGAAGGGGCTTCAGCGAGAAACCCGGCCCGTCGGGACGCTCACCCCCGCCAGCGACGCAGCACCGCGGCCTGGGCCCAACGCGCGGCGATGTTCGGCGCGGTGATGCACACCGCCTCGTCCGTCACGGTGGTTACCGCACGCTCCAGCAACTGGATGTCGGCCTCATGCTGGCGCGCCACGTGCGGGTCCTCGAAGAAGATCGCGCGCTGGCAGCGGTGCTCCAGCACGCGGTCGGCGATCTGCGCATCGCCGCCGAGCGGACCGCTCTGGAAACGCTGCACCCATTCCTTCTCGCGCGGCCAGCCGCGGCTCCACGCCATCTCGTTCAACCGCTGGCCAGTGGTGCCGGTACCCACGCGTTCGGCGAACTGCGAGAGCACGTCGAAGTGCTCGGCGGCGAAGGCCAGCATCTGCGGCTTGCGTGCGTCGTGCGCGATCAACGCCAGGCACTGGTTGCCGAAGTCATTGAGGTCGTCCGCGCCGGGGTCCGGCGCCAGGCCGGCGTGGGTGCGCTCCATCTCGATCCAGTCACGCGCGGTGGCCACCGTCGAGATGAACGGCTTGCCGTGGATCA
>NZ_JAYFUH010000003.1:0-6599 GCF_034961085.1 Stenotrophomonas capsici
ATGCGCTCCATCGCGTCGTAGTCGATCAGGCCGGTGGCCGGGTCCAGCCCGTAGGGCACGATGCGATAGTGCCGGCCGGAGAAGTTGGCCGGGTTGCCGTGGGTGAGGTGGCCGCCCTGGGCCAGGTTCATGCCCATCACGGTATCGCCGGGCGAGGTCAGCGCCAGGAACACCGCGGCGTTGGCCTGCGCACCGGAGTGCGGTTGCACGTTGGCATGGTCGCACTGGAACAGCGCGCAGGCGCGCTCGATGGCCAGCCGCTCGGCCACGTCCACGTATTCGCAGCCGCTGTAGTAACGGCGGCCGGGGTAGCCCTCGGCGTACTTGTTGGTGAACACCGAATCCTGGATCGCCATCACCAGCGGGCTGGCGTAGTTCTCCGAGGCGATCAGCTCGACATGGTCTTCCTGGCGACGGCGCTCGTTCTCGATGGCGTGGGCGAGCTCGGGGTCGAACTGGTCCAGGCGCAGGTGGGGGTCATACATGGGGGGCCTCCGGTGCGGTGGGCTGGGGGTGCGTGGCGGTTCCGGCGGCGGGCCGCGTGCGGCGGCGTGGCAGGCGTGCATCGAGCAGCAGGTGGGCGAGCAGGCCGATCACCAGCCCCCAGAACGCGCCGCCGATGCCGAACAGCTGGATGTTGGCCGCCGCGGCCAGGAAGGTGACCAGCGCTGCTTCGCGGCCGCGCGCATCGGCCATGGCGGTGGCCAGGCTGCCGCCGATCGCGCCGAGCAGCGCCAGCCCGGCCAGGGTGCTGATGAAGGTGGCGGGGATGGCCATGAACAACGCCGCCAGGGTCAGCCCGAACACCCCCACGATCACGTAGAACACGCCCGCGGCGACGCCGGCCAGCCAGCGCTTGCGCGGATCCTCGTGCGCGTGGCGGCCGGTGCAGATGGCTGCGGTGATCGCGGCAACGTTGAAGGCATGCGCACCGAACGGAGCCATCAGCAGCGAACCCAGGCCGGTGACCGCGACGATCGGGTTGGCGCTGGTCGTGTAGCCGTCGTTGCGCAGTACCAGCATGCCCGGCATGTACTGGCCGGTGAGCGTGACCAGGAACAGCGGCAATGCCACGCCGAGCAGGGCATTGATCGAGAACGCCGGCGCGGTGAATACCGGGATGGCGATCTTAAGCTCCAGCGCCGCCGGGTCGATGCGGCCCTGCGCGACCAGCAGCGCGATGCCGAGCAGCAGGATGCCCACCACCGCATAGCGCGCGCTGATCCGTTTCAGCACCAGGTAGGCGAGGATCAGGACACCGGCCAGCAGCGGGTCGATGTTGATGCCAGCGAAGGCACCGATGCCGAACGGCAGCAGGATGCCGGCCAGCAACGCGGCCGCGATGCCTGGCGGTATCCAGCGCACCACCTTCTCGAAGCCGCCGGACAGGCCCAGCAGCACGAACGCGGCGGCCGATGCCAGATAGGCGCCAATGGCTTCCGGGTAGGAGACGCCGGCCAGTGCGGTGACCAGGAAGGCGGCGGCGGGGGTGGACCAGGCGGTGATGATCGGCGCGCGCGCCCACACGCTCAGCGCGATGCCAGTCAGCCCCACGCCGATGGACACCGACCACACCCATGAGGCGGTCAGTTCCGGGCCCAGCCCGGCCACGCGCGCGGCCTGGAACACCAGCACGAAGGTGCCGCCGTAATTGACGATGACCGACACCAGCGCCGCGATGGTCGGATGCAGCAGGTCGGCCGCACGCAGTGCCGGGGAAGGAACGGGAGGGGAAGAGGGTAGCGGGGACATCCGGCATCCGGGGACGAAGGCAGGTTGTCTTTGTAGGCGGGCAATGGCATGTTGCGCCCCTCCACTTATGGCCTGCCGGGCAGACCATTGCGGCAACCCGGGAGACCCCACGGCGATGTTCAGGCACGCGCAACTGGAGTCGGTGAAGGCCGGCATCGGCGACCCCGCCCATGCCGGGCTGGCGCTGCATGCCCGTATCCAGCGGGCGATCCGCCAGCTGATCCTGGACGGTGCGCTGGAAGTGGGCCGCCCTTTGCCGGCCACGCGCCCGTTGGCGCAGTCGCTGGGGGTATCCCGCGATACGGTCGAGGCGGCCTACCGCCAATTGCATGCCGAGGGCTTCATCGAACGCCAGGTGGGCAGCGGCAGTCGGGTGTCGCAGCGTGCCCGGCCGTTTGCCGGCGGCAAGGCGCAACGGCGTGGCCACGCGCCGCGGCAGGCCGTGCGGCTGAGCACGCGCGGCCAGGCGCTGCGCGCCACCGGCGGGGTCACCGGCGCCACGCAGCATGCCTTCGCGCCCGGCGTGCCGGAGACGCGGAACTTCCCCTTGCAGACCTGGGAACGCCTGCAGCGCGAGGTGATCCGCGCGCACGGCAGCGCGGTGCTGGCGCACAGCCCGGCGCAGGGCGTGGAGGCATTGCGCCGGGCGATCGCCGACTACATCAACCTCGAACGTGGTGGCCACGCCACGCCGGAACGGGTGCTGGTGTTGACCAGCTCGCAGCAGGCGCTGACGCTGTGCGCCAACGTGCTGCTCGATGCCGGTGAGCGCATCCTGGTCGAGGATCCGATGTACCACGGCGCGGCGCGTGCCTTCGATGCGGCGGGGCTGCGGCCGGTGCCGGTGCCGGTCGATGCCGAGGGCATGCAGGTGGAGCAGCTGCCGCAGTTGGCGGCAGGCGCACGGGCAGTGTTCCTCACGCCATCGCACCAGTTCCCGACCGGGGCGACGCTGGCGCTGGACCGCCGCCTGGCGCTGGTGCACTGGGCCGAGCGCAACGATGCCTGGATCATCGAGGACGACTACGACAGCGAGTTCCATTACGCCGGCAAGCCCACCGCGTGCGTGCAGGGGCTGGACCCGCACGAGCGCACGCTCTACATCGGCACGTTCACCAAGTCGCTGTTCCCGGGCCTGCGCATCGGCTACCTGGTGCTGCCGCCGGCGTTGGTGGAACCGATGACGGTGGCGCGCAGCCTGATGGACGGGCACAGCCCCACGCTCACCCAGCTGACGCTGGCGCGCTTTATGGAGGCGGGCCACTTCGGCGCGCACGTGCGGGCGATGCGCCATCTCTACGTGCAGCGGCGCGATGCACTGCTGCACCTGGTACGCACGCAGTTGTCCGACTACCTGGTGCCCCAGGTGCCGGCCGGCGGCATGCAGCTGCCCTGCCTGCTCCGGCCCGGCATCGACGAACAGGCGGTGCTGGATGGCGCGCGCCGGGCGGGCGTCGCGCTGCAGGGACTGAGCGCCCTGCATGCCACGCGCACGCCGCAGGCCGGTTTCCTGCTCGGCTTCGCCGCTTACACGGTGGCGGAGATGGAGGGGGCGGTGGCGCAGCTTGCCGCGGTGCTGCGGCGGACGGTGGCCGGGCGCCGGCGCGCGCCGCGCTAGCGTCGCGCGGCGGGGATGGGACAATGGCGTCCCGCCCGTCGCCCGCCGTTTCCATGCTGATCGCCTTCAACAAGCCCTTCAACGTGCTGTGCCAGTTCACCGACCGCAGCCAGCCGCCGCGCGCGACGCTGGCCGGGTTCGGCCTGCCGGCCAACGTGTACGCGGCCGGTCGGCTGGACTACGACAGCGAAGGCCTGCTGCTGCTCACCGACAACGGCAACCTGGCCCATCGCCTGACCGACCCGAAGCACAAGCAGCCCAAGACCTACTGGGTGCAGGTGGAAGGCGTGCCGAGCGAGGACAGGCTGCAGGCGCTGCGTGACGGCGTGCAGCTCAATGATGGGCCGACGTTGCCGGCCGGCGTGCAGCGGATGGAACAGGCGCCGGCCGTGTGGGAACGCAACCCGCCGGTGCGTTACCGCAAGACCGTGCCCGATGCATGGTTGGCCATCACGATCCGCGAAGGCCGCAACCGCCAGGTACGGCGCATGACCGCGGCGGTTGGCCTGCCCACTCTGCGGCTGGTGCGTGCGGCGATGGGGCCGTATGCGCTGGAGGACCTGCAGCCGGGGCAGTGGCGGGAAGTGGGCGCACGCTGAAATGAAAGAAGCGCAGCACGGCCGATGGCCGTTGCTGCGCTCCTGCGGAACTGCCGGCGTTGCCGCCGCGGCTCAGGTATCGCTGCCGATGTCGCTGGTTTCGTCGGTGACGCTGGCCGCGTGCGCGTGGCGACGACGCTGCGCGATCTGGCGCGACTTGGCCTCGATGGCTTCGTTGTCACGCTTGTTCTTGCGGTACAGCATGTAACCGATCAGGCCCAGGCCCACGGCGGCCACCGCCACGGTGGCGGTCGGGTTGCGGCGGGCGACGCGGCTGACGGTACGACCACCGGTCTTCAGGGCGCCGATGGCGGCACCGGCCTTCAGCCATTCGGCGGCATTGGCACCGCCACCCTTGAGGCTGCCGCCGGCATGGTTGACCAGTTCCATTGCCCGCTCCAGGGCCGGTCCGGTGATATCGCTGAACTTGCTCATGTGGGGGCTCCTTGTTTGCGAGGATCAGACGCCCAGTTTCGCTGCACGGGCGTGTAGGGGATGTTAGCCGGAAAGCGCGGGGCTGAGCGCGGGATGAAACGTGTGCGTTCACGCTTGGGTGATGGAGGTGCGGATGGCACCCCTCCCTGCCTTCCGCCAAGGGGAGGACTGCCGCCCCCGGCGCCCGCCCGGCCTCACGTCCCGCGCGGCTTGGCCCGATGCGTGGCGGTCGCGCTCCATGGATCATCCGGCCACGGGTGGCGTGGGTAGCGGCCCTTCATTTCCTTCTTCACCTCGGCATAGGTGTTCTGCCAGAAGTTCTTCAGGTCGCCGGTTACCTGCAGCGGCTTGCCGCCGGGCGAAAGCAGGTGCAGCAGCAACGGCACGCGGCCATCGGCGATGCGCGGCGTGTCGGCCAGGCCGAACAGTTCCTGCAGTTTCACCGCCAGCACCGGCGGACGCGGGTTGATGCCGTCGTCGTCCAGCGCATAGTCGATGCGGCGGTCCATGCCCGAGGGCACGCTGATGCGCACCGGGGCATGGCGGTCCACCTGCTGTCGGGTGTTCCAGTCGATGCCGGATTTCAGGGCCTCGCCCAGTTCCTCCTCGGTGAGCGCGTCCAGCCGGGTCTTGCCGTTGAAGGCCGGCAACAGCCAGTCCTCCAGCGTTTCCAGCAACGCGGCATTGGCCAGGTCGGGCAGGGCGAGTTCGGGCATCCACGCGCGCAGGCCCATCACCCTTGCGCGCCATTGCTGCAGGTTCTCGGTCCACGGCAGCGCGTCGAGCCCCAGTTCGCGCACCGCATCGGTGAGTGCGCGCGCGGCATGCGCCGGGTCCACGCGGCCGGCCGGGCGGCTGTCCAGCACGATGCGTTCGAAGCTGCTTTCGCGGCGTGCTTCCAGCGCACGCTTGGCGGCGTTCCAGCGCACCACGTCCTGCTGCCGGAAGCGCTCGGGGAAGTCGGTGCGCAGGCGCGTTTCATCGACCGGGGCCGCACGCAGGATCAGTGCATCACGCGGGTCATGGCGCAGTTCGCTGATGACCAGCCATGGCTCGCCGCGCAGGTCGCTGTGATCGAACTGGCGCGCGCTGCGGCCATTGGCCAGCTGGTAACGAAGGGGATCGCTGGGGTGCTGCACGGCGATGCGGTCGGGGAAGGCATGGGCGAGCAGGTCGCCGAGCTCATGTGCCTCGATGTTTCCGGGTGGCGTGGCATCGCAACGCAGGCGCCGCCGCCATTGTTTCGAAGCCGCATCGATCGCGGCCAGCGCGCTGCGGCTGGCATCGTGCGGTGCGCGGCCGGCGCGGAAGGCCGCCAGCGCACGCCAGCGGGCGGCGAGCGCGTCGCCGCCCTGGCGCAACGGGTCGCGTGCTTCCAGCAGTGCGGCCAGGTCGGCGGCCAGCGCTTGCTCGCGCGGGTTCCTGGCCGACAACAGCATCGCGGCCATGCGCGGATGCGTGCCGAGGCCGAGCATGCGCTTGCCCAGCGCGGTGAGGGTCTTGCCCGCGCTCAAGGCGCCCAGCCGCTGCAGCAGCTCGCGCGCGGCGGCCACTGCACCGGCCGGCGGCGGGTCGACGAAGCGCAGCTCGTCGCTGCCCCACGCGGCCAGCTCCAGTGCCAGCGCGGCCAGTTCCACCTGCGCCATCTCCGGGCGCCGCTGCGGCTCCAGCCGTTGCGACTGCGGCCACAGCCGCCACGCCCAGCCGGCGGCGACACGGCCGGCGCGGCCGGCGCGCTGGTCGGCCGAGGCCTGCGAGATGGCCACCGCATCCAGCCGCGAGAAGCCGCTGTTGGGGTCGTAGCGCGGCTCGCGCGCCAACCCGGCATCGATCACCACGCGCACGCCGGGTAGGGTGACCGACGACTCGGCGACGTTGGTGGCCAGCACCACGCGGCGGCGGCCCTCCGGATCGGGCTGCAGCACGCGTGATTGCTGTTCGATCGGCAGTTCGCCGTGCAGGGCGAGGACATCGACATTCCGGCCCGCCTCGGCAGCGGTCAATGCCGCCTGCAGCGCGGCCTGCACCCTGGCGATCTCGCGCTGCCCCGGCAGGAACACCAGCACATCGCCGGGATGCTCGGCCAATGCCTGTTCCACCGCGCGGCGGGCCTGTGCTTCCAGCGCTTCATCGCGGCGGGCCGGGAAATGGCTGACCTCGACCGGATGGCTGCGGCCTTCGCTGGACAGGCGCGG
>NZ_JAYFUH010000004.1:0-1192 GCF_034961085.1 Stenotrophomonas capsici
GTCACGCACGCGGCTCATGCCGACCGCCACATCGCTTTGCCGCCCACATTGCCTGCAGGTACCGGACAGATGCGTCAGCCCGGCATGGGCGGCGCTGGCGCGCTGTTCGCACACCGAAACACATTGATGGCCGCAATAGCCGCAGGGACGGCGCCCGCTGTACCTGACCTGCCCCACCCATGTGCCTTCGGCGCTATCCAGCGACAGGCTGCAGCCAGCGCAACGGAAGCGCGCCGTCCAGCGGTAGGGCTGCCACTGCGCCAACACCCAGCCTGCCGTTCCACAGCGATGGCAACGCACCGCGATCCGGTCGGCATAGGCCGCCAGGTGCCGGCCATCGTCGAAATGACGGCCGGGCACCGCCTGCGTGCGGCCCTGGCTTCCCGGGGGGCGGCGCAATGCCATGTCAGACGTAGATCCGCGTGCTCCCCTGCGGCGCGTCATCGATGATGGCGTGGGGCAGGAAACGGGCGCTGTCGCGGGTGATGCGGCTGTTGTCCTCGCGCACGCCGATGCCACAGGCGCGATCACCTACCACCCAACTGCCGACCAGCGGATAGTTGCCCTCGAACATGGGCAGTGCGTGGAACGCCTGGCGGATGTTCGGCCCCGCGTACGGGCCCTCGCTCTCCTGCCAACTGCCGTCGCTCATATGCATGGCCACGTTCGCACCCTCGCGCGAATGCAGCGGCTTGCGCACCCAGCCGGCCGGCAGGGCACTGCCATCGTCGAAGTACGATTCCAGCAGGTTGGGATGGCCGCGATGGCGTTCCCACAACAGCGGCAGGATGCCCTTGTTGCTCAACACCGCCTTCCACGCCGGTTCCAGCAGCTGCACGCCGGAACGGGGCAATGCCGCACCGAACTCCTCCTGCATCAGGTCTTCGAGCGGGTACAGCTTGAACAGGCTGCCGATCACCACGTCGTCCAGGTCGGTGAAGCGGCCGTCGACCGACAGGCCGATGTCCTCGATGGCGATGGCCGCGCCATGCAGGCCGGCCTGCGCCGCGCAGTCGCGCAGGTAGGCCACCGTGCCCTGGTCTTCCTCGGACTCACGCACCGCGCTGAAGTACAGCGGCGGCGGCAGGCGCGCCGACAGTTCGGCAAAGCGCTCCACCAGCGTCTCGTGGAGGGAGTTGAACTGGTCGGCCTGCTGCGGCAGGACGCCACGGTTGCGCTGGTCTTCCAGCCA
>NZ_JAYFUH010000004.1:1212-8532 GCF_034961085.1 Stenotrophomonas capsici
ATGCCGCACCGAACTCCTCCTGCATCAGGTCTTCGAGCGGGTACAGCTTGAACAGGCTGCCGATCACCACGTCGTCCAGGTCGGTGAAGCGGCCGTCGACCGACAGGCCGATGTCCTCGATGGCGATGGCCGCGCCATGCAGGCCGGCCTGCGCCGCGCAGTCGCGCAGGTAGGCCACCGTGCCCTGGTCTTCCTCGGACTCACGCACCGCGCTGAAGTACAGCGGCGGCGGCAGGCGCGCCGACAGTTCGGCAAAGCGCTCCACCAGCGTCTCGTGGAGGGAGTTGAACTGGTCGGCCTGCTGCGGCAGGACGCCACGGTTGCGCTGGTCTTCCAGCCATTGCCACTGGAAGAACGACGCCTCGTACAGCGAGGTCGGCGTGTCGTAGTTCAGCTCGTACAGCTTGGCCGGGCCCTTGCCGTCATAGGCGAAGTCCAGCCGGCCGTACAGGTGCGGGTCGCGGCGGCGCCAGCTCTCGGCGATCCAGTCGCGGAACGGCTCGGGAATGGCCAGCTGCGCCATCAGCGCCTCGCTGGCCACCACCTCGCCGACCAGGTCCAGCGCCATCGCATGCAGCTCGGCGCTGGGGTCTTCCAGGTCGTTCTCGATCTGCCGCAGGGTGAAGGCGTAATACGCGCTTTCGTCCCAGTACGGCGCACCGTCGATGGTGTGGAACCGGAAACCTGCCTCGGCGGCACGTGCTCGCCAGTTGTCGCGCTCGGCGATTGCTACACGCCGCACCTGATCAACCGCCGACGCTGTTGCTGCGGCCACCGCTGCGTGCACCAAAGCCGCCACGGCTGGCGGTCACGGCACGGTTCGGCTCGCTGGTGACCGGGGCCAGGCCGGCCTTGCCGGCACCGATGCCGCTGCCGGTGTTCAGGCCACCGGTACCGGCCGGCTTGGCCCAACCATTGGCATTGTCCTTGAAGGCCGGCTGTGCCGCCGGCGGTGCCGCCACGGCGCCACGGCCGCTGTTGAGCATCTGCGACATGAAGAAGCCCATCATCATCGGGCCGATGAACGAGGTGCCGGCGCTGGTGTGCTGCTGCACGCACTGCTCGGCGGGGTACTCCTTGGCGCACTCTTCCTTGCTGGCGTACTTGGGCGCTGCATCGGCCGACTGCTGCTGCGCGGTGGCGAACGCCGTGCGGCAAGCGGACGGGTCACCGGTGGCCTCGCTGCAGGCCTCCACCGAGGTGTACAGCCCTTCCTTGACCTGCACCGTTTCTTCCTTCTGGCAGGCGGTGAACAGCAGCGGCGCGGCGCTCATCAGCAGCAGCGCGGTGGTCCTGGATCGCTTCATGGTCGATTCCCCGTGAAAGTTGTTTCCGAATGATGCCTGATCCGGCCTGGGAGGCGTAAATCGGCACAGTCCCAAAACTGAACCGGTTTTCAGGTGCGCCCGGCCAGGAGCGGCCTCGGCCGCGAAGCTGGTGAAGGTACCGGTCGAAGGCATGACTGCAATTGCAGGCGTCAGGTATACGGAAGGGCTCCTGGCTTCGCGGCTGAAGCCGCTCCTGCGCGCCTGCGCCGCCTCGGTGTCGTCCAACCGTTCCACCCCGCCGGATGGTTGCAACAGCAACCGGGATCTTGATGCAGAATCGGCCACACATGCTTCTGCCAGCCCGTACCTGCTCGCCCCCATGCCTGAATACCGCTCGAAAACCTCCACCGCCGGCCGCAACATGGCCGGCGCCCGCGCCCTGTGGCGCGCCACCGGCATGACCGACGGCGATTTCCACAAACCCATCATCGCGGTGGTCAACTCCTTCACCCAGTTCGTGCCCGGCCACGTGCACCTGAAGGACCTTGGCCAACTCGTGGCGCGCGAGATCGAGGCGGCCGGCGGCGTGGCCAAGGAGTTCAACACCATTGCCGTGGACGACGGCATAGCGATGGGCCACGACGGCATGCTGTACTCGCTGCCCAGCCGCGAGATCATCGCCGACTCGGTGGAATACATGGCCAACGCGCACTGCGCCGATGCGCTGGTGTGCATTTCCAACTGCGACAAGATCACCCCCGGCATGCTGATGGCCGCCCTGCGCCTGAACATCCCGGTGGTGTTCGTGTCCGGCGGCCCGATGGAGGCCGGCAAGACCAAGCTGGCCGACCACAAGCTCGACCTGATCGACGCGATGGTGGCCGCCGGCAACGAGGCCATCAGCGACGAACAGGTGGCCGTGATCGAACGCAGCGCGTGCCCCACCTGTGGCTCGTGCTCGGGCATGTTCACCGCCAACTCGATGAACTGCCTGACCGAGGCGCTGGGCCTGTCGCTGCCGGGCAACGGCACCGTGGTGGCCACGCACAGCGACCGCGAGGCGCTGTTCAAGCGCGCCGGCCGCCTGATCGTGGAGCTGTGCCACCGCTGGTACGGCGGCGAGGAGGCCAACGTGCTGCCGCGCGGCATCGCGACGTTCGAGGCGTTTGAAAACGCGATGACGCTGGACATCGCCATGGGCGGTTCCACCAACACCATCCTGCACCTGCTGGCCGCCGCACAGGAGGCCGAGGTGGCCTTCGACCAGCGCGACATCGACCGCCTGTCACGGCGCGTGCCGCAGTTGTGCAAAGTGGCGCCGAACACGCAGAAGTACCACATAGAAGACGTGCATCGCGCCGGCGGCATCATGGCCATCCTCGGCGAACTGGCACGCGGTGGCCTGCTGCACACCGACGTGCCCACCGTGCACAGCCGCACGCTGGGCGCGGCCATCGCCGACTGGGATGTCACCCAGACCCAGGACACGGCGGTGCACCAGTTCTACAAGGCCGGCCCGGCCGGCATCCCGACCCAGGTGGCCTTCAGCCAGTCCACCCGCTGGCCGTCGCTGGATACCGACCGTGCCGAGGGCTGCATCCGCGACGTGGCGCATGCGTTCTCCAGCGAAGGCGGGCTGGCCGTGCTGTACGGCAACCTCGCCGCCGATGGCTGCGTGGTCAAGACCGCCGGCGTGGACGAATCCATCCACGTGTTCGAAGGCAACGCCCGCGTCTATGAAAGCCAGGACGCCGCGGTCAAGGGCATCCTCGGCAACGAAGTGCAGGCCGGCGACGTGGTGGTGATCCGCTACGAAGGGCCGAAGGGCGGCCCGGGCATGCAGGAGATGCTGTACCCGACCAGCTACCTGAAATCCAAGGGGCTGGGCAAGGCCTGCGCGCTGCTCACCGACGGCCGCTTCTCCGGCGGCACCTCGGGCCTGAGCATCGGCCATTGCTCGCCGGAAGCGGCCGGCGGCGGCACGATTGGCCTGGTCCGCGACGGCGACCGCATCCTGATCGACATCCCGCAGCGCGGCATCAACCTGCTGGTGGACGATGCTGAGCTGGCCCGTCGCCGCACCGAGCAGGAGGCCAAGGGCTGGAGGCCGGCGCAGGCCCGCCCACGCAAGGTCAGCACCGCACTGAAGGCCTATGCCCTGCTCGCCACCAGCGCCGACAAGGGCGCCGTGCGTGACAAGGCCCTGCTCGACGGTTGACGCCCCGCGCGGGGGCGGCAGACTGGTGCGATGGACACCACCCCGCCCCCCCTGATGCCCCGCGCGATCTGCCATTGGAACGACCAGCCCTACCGGCTGACGGAGGCGCAGCTGGGTGCGTTCGTCGACGAGCACATCCCTGCCCTGATCTGGGACTTCGACATCCAGGCCGAACGCATCGACCCCGATGACGTGCTGCTGGACGAAGACGACCTGCCACCGGACAGCCTGCACCTGCGCATCCACGACTGCCCCGCCTTCCACAGCGGCCCGGGCGAAGTGACGCGTTGGAATGACATCGCGGGCAAACACATTGCGCTGACCGGCGAGGACGAACCGGAAGTGCTGGTCTACACCGGCGAGCATCTCGGCCTGACCGACGGCGCCTTCGAGCTGCGCGAGATCGACGGCCGGCTGTGGATCCACCTGCACGGACACTGCGATGGCATGCACGGCCCGGCGCGCATCGTGCTGGATGCACCGCTGGACTTCGGCACGATCGCCTGCGGCCGCAGCGACGAAGCCCATGCACGCGCGCGCATCGCCAGCGTAGTGGACCCGGCGCACTACACCTTTGAAAGCGACCGCTATGGCGTGGCCCGCTTCAGGCCGATCGGGGGCCGCTGAGCGTCGGCCGCTATCCCTCCGCCTGCGATGGCGGCACGGGCAACAGGTCCAGCGGGCTGCGGACACCGCCGGCGCCGCGCCCCAACACATGCGTATACAACTGCGTGGTCGTCACGTCCTTGTGCCCCAGCAGTTCCTGCAAGGTACGGATATCGCACCCCGCATCGAGCAGGTGCGTGGCGAACGAATGGCGCAGCGTGTGGCAGGTCGCCGGCTTGAGGATGCCCACCTGCAGCCGCGCACGCCTCACCGCCCGCTGCAGTACCTCCTCGCTGAGGTGATGCCGGCCACGACGCCCCGTGCGCGGGTCGCGCGAATGCATCCGCGAAGGGAACAGATACTGCCAACCCGGCGCCGTATCCGCGTTCGGGTACTTGCGTGCAAGTGCATGCGGCAGATGCACCTGCCCCATTCCACCGGCAAGATCGGACGCATGCAGTGACACCGCCCAGCACCGTTGCCGCAACAAGGCGGCCTTCAAGGACATCGGCAGCGGCACACGCCGATCCTTGTTGCCCTTGCCGCTACGCACGCAGATTTCAGCGCGGGCGAAGTCGACGTCCTTGATCCGCAGCCGTAGGCATTCCATCAACCGCATGCCGGTTCCGTACAGCAGGCGCGCCATCATCGCGGGGGTACCGTCCGGCATCGCGCCGAGAAGCTGCCTCACCTCCTCCTTGGAGAGCACCACTGGTAGACGCCTGGTCCGCTTGGCCCGGACCACATTGTCCATCCACGGCAACGTCACACCCAGCACGTGCCGATACAGGAACAACAACGCGAACAAGGCCTGGTTCTGTGTCGCCGCGGCCACGTTGCCGTCCATCGCCAATGCGATCATGCGGTCAGGAAGGCGACGACCTCATCCGCCCCCATCTCACGAGGATGCCGCTTGCCGTTGGCCAGAATGAAGCGCCTGATCCATCCGACATAGGCCTGCTCGGTACGCCGGCTGTAGTGCAGGATCCGGATCTGGCGGCGCACCTGCTCCAACAACCTCGGGGGCTGACCTTGCGTTATGCCGGATGAAACAGGGGTGTAATCCATATCACGGCTCCAAAGCGGTAGTTTTCCGCGAGCTTGGGGCCGTCAAGGCGCCGCCGGAATGGATTAATTGATTGATTCCACGTGGAAATTTATTGGTTTGAAACCCGCCAGGAACAGGCGATACTCGCACTACACCGCTGTTCGGCGGTCTACTTAGAGTTAGGCACTTCTGGGGAGATCTATGGAACTCAAAGAATTCGTTACCGAAGCTCTTCTGCAGATCTCCGGTGGCATCGAAGATGCTCAGCGAAAGCTGCAAGAGGCCGGCTCAACGACACGCATCAATACGTCAATGACCAAGGACGACACTGGCAACTTGGTTACCGGCGGACGGCGTCACGCCATCGAGTACGTGGAGTTTGACGTTGCAATCCTTGCTAGCTCGGGCACCGAGACCAAGGCGGGAGTTGGCCTCACCGTCGCATCGCTACTAAACCTGAGTGCTGGCGGAAAGAGCAACGAGTCCAAGGGCATGGAATCGCGCATCAAATTCCGCGTACCTGTCGCCTTTCCCAAGCACCGCTATCCTGAGCAAGATCAATAGGGAGACATTCCATGAGCCAGTCCTTTTCTGCCGGTGACATTGTTCAGCTAAAATCCGGGGGTGAGCCGATGACCGTTGAGGAGATCAATGGCAACGAGGTCACGTGTGTTTGGTCGGAGAGCAAGAAGTTTCAACGCCAAGTGTTCGTCGCGGCTACGCTTAAACCATATCAACGCCCAGCTGTCGGCTTCAGCGTTGGCCGCGCCTAGAGAAGCACCTAACGATTCATTCAAGCCGAAGCCGCTTTGCGGCTCGGCTTAATTCAGGCGTTAGACGTCATGGGAAAGAAGTCTCGGATTGCAAGACCAAAAGGCGAGCTAGAACGCGAGCTGCGAGAGCAAGTTGAGCTTCTGGAACACGCGTGCGCGTCGTTCGACTCCGGCCTAGAGGCAATCGGCAAGCACATCGCGCTCTCGCTGCGAGTGCTTCTGCACCACCGAGGAAAATCGCAAGCGCTTCTCGAGCAGCTGGGTCTTCGCAACGGCTACTTCTACGACTCTGCGGGTGCGCTCAACCCTCGAAACCTATTAACCGAGTGCAACCTGGTTATGTTCCAGATCGGACCAGAAGGAGCTAGGTATCTACCTCTCGTTGCCGCAGGCGGTTCACCCAGCGCGCCAAAGCTTGCCCCGTTCGCGGAATGGTGGAACGAGCCAGTCCTAAAAGACAATAAGGGGCGGCTCCTGAGCCGCCGTGAGCTCGTGGGCAACGTCGCCGATACAGATGGCGGCGCCCACGTAGATCCGGAGCTAGAAGAGGCATTCATGGATCTGTCGCGGAACAACTCGCTTGGCTGGATCTTTCAAGGCAACGATATTGCGGAACCACTAAAGGGTCGTCCAGAGCTAGCATGTATGCGACAGATCGCCAGCGAGGTCCTCCTTACCCTAAAACGACGTCATCCAAAGGTGTTCGGCGTGGGGCCAGGGCATGACGCCTAACAAGTTCGTCCAAGCCGACCGCTGCTTCGCAGCGTCGGCTTAACTCAGGCGTTAGGCGCGAAACATGCATATCCGCATCTTGCATATTTTCTTTCTGGCGACGCTGGCTTCATACTCAAGCTCTGCATTGAGCTCGCCCCTTCTAAGGTCTCTCGCGACAGAGCTTCGCGCAATGCGTGCGCTTCCTATGGCCACACCAACCAATGCGAGGTGTCCCAGTGAAACTGCGCCGCTCATCGGCTTGAGCCAAAGCCAACTGCAATTCACACTAGGCAAGCCCGACTTCATCAGCGAATCGGACCGGAGCTGGGCCTACTTTTCACCAGTCCGGTCCCACCCTATCAGTTTGGTGGGGGCCACCCGGAGCTAAGCTTTTCATTCGGGACAACCACGCGGGTAGTAAATGTCACCTGCCACTATTCGCGCTAGGTACGCGTCCAACAGTTCATTCAAGCCGAAGCCGCTTCGCGGGTCGGCTTAATTCCGGAGTTGGCGCTCAATGACAGATCCCAACAACTGCTATGCCTACTTCGCGGTGTACGATGACGACCTTGACCCTTCGGCCGTGTCTGCTGAACTTGGCATCACTCCGACACGCGCCTGGCGCAAGGGAGACCGAGACTCTCGGCACCGGGAACGGCGGACGGGTAAATGGTCGCTTTATTCCAGGGTCGA
>NZ_JAYFUH010000005.1:0-1258 GCF_034961085.1 Stenotrophomonas capsici
ACATCGGCTGCGTACATCGACTGTTTCCTGACGCGGGAGTGCCGACAGTCTAAGCGGTGGCGCACGGCAGGGCATGGCCGGGGAATTCCTGCCCGGCGCGGTGGTGGGAAGCGATGGCGCAACGAGGTGGACTTCCCGGGGCGAAAGCCCCCTCCCCAACCCTCCCCTTCGCTGCGCGAAAGGGAGGGGGCAGATGCAACATCTGCGGTGATCTACCGGAGCACGGCGCACTGCAGCCCTACGCGGCCACTTCCCCACGCAGCGTGCGTGCGGCACCCACCATCGCTTCCAGCGCGGCCCGGGTCTCCGGCCAGCCGCGGGTCTTCAGGCCGCAGTCCGGGTTCACCCACAACTTGCCCGGGGGCAGCACGTCGCTGGCCTTGCGCAGCAGTTCCACCATCTCGGCGCTATCGGGCACGCGCGGGGAATGGATGTCGTACACGCCCGGGCCGATCTGGTTGGGGTAGTCGAAACGCGCGAACGCATCCAGCAGTTCCATGCGCGAGCGCGAGGTCTCGATCGAGATCACGTCCGCGTCCAGGGCGGCCACCGCTTCGATGATGTCGTTGAACTGCGCGTAGCACATGTGGGTGTGGATCTGGGTGGCATCGGCCACGCCGCTGGCGCTGATGCGGAAGGCACGCACCGCCCAGTCCAGGTAGTCCTGCCATTGCGCGCGCCGCAGCGGCAGGCCTTCGCGCAGGGCCGGCTCGTCGATCTGGATGGCACGGATGCCGGCCGCCTCCAGGTCATTCACCTCATCGCGCAGCGCCAGCGCGATCTGCGTGCAGGTATCGGCGCGCGACTGGTCATCACGCACGAACGACCACTGCAGCACCGTCACCGGCCCGGTCAACATGCCCTTCATCGGCTTGTCGGTGAGCGATTGCGCGTACCGCGACCAGCGCACCGTCATCGGCGCCGGCCGGCTGACGTCGCCGAAGATCACCGGCGGTTTCACGCAGCGCGAGCCGTAGCTCTGCACCCAGCCATTGCCGGTGAAGGCGAAGCCATCGAGCTGTTCGCCGAAGTACTCGACCATGTCGTTGCGCTCGAACTCGCCGTGCACCAGCACGTCCAGGCCGATCTGTTCCTGCACGCGCACGCAATGCGCGGTCTGCTCGGCCAGGAAGGCATCGTAGTCGGCATCGGAGAGCTTGCCGGACTTGTTCCGCGCGCGGGCCAGGCGCACGTCCTGGGTCTGCGGGAACGAGCCGATGGTGGTGGTCGGGAACGCGGGCAGGCGCAGTGCCTGTGC
>NZ_JAYFUH010000005.1:1278-3157 GCF_034961085.1 Stenotrophomonas capsici
GATCACCGGCGGTTTCACGCAGCGCGAGCCGTAGCTCTGCACCCAGCCATTGCCGGTGAAGGCGAAGCCATCGAGCTGTTCGCCGAAGTACTCGACCATGTCGTTGCGCTCGAACTCGCCGTGCACCAGCACGTCCAGGCCGATCTGTTCCTGCACGCGCACGCAATGCGCGGTCTGCTCGGCCAGGAAGGCATCGTAGTCGGCATCGGAGAGCTTGCCGGACTTGTTCCGCGCGCGGGCCAGGCGCACGTCCTGGGTCTGCGGGAACGAGCCGATGGTGGTGGTCGGGAACGCGGGCAGGCGCAGTGCCTGTGCCTGCTGCAGCTGGCGCTGTACGTGCGGTGTGGCGCGGGCGGCATCGGTGGCGGTCAGCGCGGCTACGCGTGCCTTCACCGCCGCGTTGTGCACACGTGGCGAGCGGCGGCGCGATTCGATGGCCGCACGTGCCTGGTCCAGCGCCACCTCCGCCGAGGCCTTGCCGTCCAGGGCATCGGCCAGCACGCGCAGTTCCTGCAGCTTCTGCCGCGAGAACGCCAGCCAACTGCGCAGCTCGGCATCGAGCTTCTTCTCCTGGCCAAGGTCCACCGGGCAATGCAGCAGCGAGCACGAGGGTGCCAGCCACAGCGTGTCCGGTCCACGATGGCCCAGGGCGTAACGCGCCAGGATCAGCGCATTGTCCAGCGCGGCGCGCCAGATGTTGCGGCCGTTGACCAGCCCCAGCGACAGGATGCGCGTGGCCGGCAGGGCACGCAGCACGGCGTCGAGCTGCTCCGGCGCACGCACCAGGTCCACGTGCAGGCCATCGACCGGCAGCGACGTGGCCAGCGCGAGGTTGTCATCCAGCGCACCGAAGTAGGTGGCCAGCAGCAGCTGTGGGCGTGGTACATCGGCCAGATAACGGTAGGCGCGCTCGAAGGCGGCGCGGGCAGTGTCGTCCAGGTCCTGCACCAGTACCGGCTCGTCCAGCTGCACCCATGCCGCACCGGCGTCCTTCAGTTCGGCCAGCAGCTGCGCGTACACCGGCAGCAGGCGATCAAGCAGGGCCAGCGTATCGCTGCCATCGGTGGCCTTGGACAGCCGCAGGAAGCTCACCGGGCCCAGCAGCACTGGCCGGGTCTCGATGCCCAGTGCCCGGGCTTCGCGGTACTCGCTCAACGGCTTGTCGGCATGCAGCGTGAAGGCCTGGTCCCGGGTGAGTTCGGGCACCAGGTAGTGGTAGTTGGTGTCGAACCACTTGGTCATCTCCAGCGCGTGCAGGTCCACGCCGTCGCGCTGCAGGCCGCGTGCCATGGCGAAGTAGCCGTCCAGCGGCGCGCGCTGCGCCAGTGCCCGGTAACGCTGCGGGATGGCATCAAACAGCACCGCGGTGTCGAGCACCTGGTCGTACAGGCTGAAGTCGTTGCTCGGCGGTACGTCGACGCCGGCATCGCGTTGCAGCCGCCAGTGGCGGGCACGTAGTTCGGCGGCGGTCGCCTGCAGTTGCGCGGCATCGGTCTCGCCGCGCCAATAGCTTTCCAGCGCGTGCTTGAGTTCGCGGCGCGCGCCGATCCGGGGGAACCCCAGGTTGGTAACGATAGTCATGTCAGTGTCCTCATTGCATTGGGCATTGAGGAACGAAGGAACCGCGCATCGTGCGCGGCCTTGCAGCCACGTCCGCCACGCCAGCGACCTTCGCCCCCGCGGGCGAACCGGATTCATGGCGGGGACACGGCGGACCGGCCCGCGGCGAGGCAGGGCATCGGTACCGGCCGCCTCCCCGCGGAGGCTCCAGGTCGAATCGAGGGACGGCAGGTCCCCCGGCCAAGGCCGGTATTCGGGCTGATGGACACGGGCACCGGGGTGCCCACCTACTGGCCGTCGCTTCCCGGGGATGAACCCA
>NZ_JAYFUH010000006.1:0-1038 GCF_034961085.1 Stenotrophomonas capsici
GAATACTGGTCGCCCGCGACATCGTCAAACGAAATTCCGCCGATGCCGCGCTAAGCGCGGTGGGCGCTGGCGTGCTGACCTCGCAGTTGGTCACCGCCAACAACAACTTCCTGCAGAGCTACCGTATTCCGCGTTCGCGCGGCGGCGGCGCTGGCGGCTCGGCACAGGATCGCAGAGGGGCCGATCGCTTCCGCAACGTGGTGATGCAATCGCGCGACCCGTTCTCGTGGAGCCGCAGCGATCATGACCTGAACCTGTTCCTGATCAAGTTCAACCAGTCCGGCGGCACCGACATGGTCGACTACGACCGTTGGGTAGCCGCCGATGCCATGGGCCTGGAAGTGAACCTGCCGTGGCCGTTGAAGGACATCAACATTCCGCTGGGCTGGGGCGGTGCGCAAGCGGTCCAGCGTTACCAGCAGCAGCGCTTCATGCCCGGCTTCGCCAACGGCAGTGGCTGGGTATCGGAATTCAACAACAACCGACGCTATCGCCCTTACGGCAACATCCGCGGCGAGAACCGTGCTGCCAGCAGCATGGTCGACAGTGACCCGAACGTCAGCCTGGACAATGGCAAGAAGCGTGATGCGTACTTCACCGGTTACCAGGGCCTGCGTGACTATGACGACGTTAAGTCCGGCCAGGGGCTGCGCCCCTATACCGAGCCGGGCAGCCGCGCCGACCCGGCCAAGAACACCGGCCCGATCTTCACCGTGCATGTGGAGACCGATGTGGCCAAGGCACGCACCAGCGCCGCGATCGATGGTATCGGTGGCCCGGCCGGTTCGCCGATGGCGATGGAAGACAAGGCCGCCGGCGGCAAGATCTCGGCCTATGCCTCCGGCCAGGTGTACTTCAACCGCCCGCCGAACTACGCGCTGTTCAAGCGCGGCGACAACCGCTTGGAAGTGGGCAACCTGTTCAGTCCGTACTGGCAGGCTCGCCTGATCGACACACCGGACTCGGTGGAAGTGCTGCTCGGAATCACCCGCCTATGATCCATACGTCCTCCCTGCAGCGCCTGCGCTGCCCCCTGCT
>NZ_JAYFUH010000007.1:0-550 GCF_034961085.1 Stenotrophomonas capsici
GTCCCTATCTGCCATGGGCGTTGGAAGTTTGAGAGGGGCTGCTCCTAGTACGAGAGGACCGGAGTGGACGAACCTCTGGTGTTCCGGTTGTCACGCCAGTGGCATTGCCGGGTAGCTATGTTCGGAAGCGATAACCGCTGAAAGCATCTAAGCGGGACGCGCGCCTCAAGATGAGACTTCCCGGGGCTCAAGCCCCCTGAAGGAACCATGTAGACTACGTGGTTGATAGGTCAGGTGTGTAAGTGCAGCAATGCATTGAGCTAACTGATACTAATGATCCGTGCGGCTTGACCATATAACCTCAAGTTGCCTTGGCCGACATGACATGTCGATAGATCCAAGTGCACGCTACGTCACAAGACCTCTGCGAGACTGGCGCCTCATCCGTTTTCTTGGATGGCGACGTCCCAACCGTCTCCTTGGTGAAATTAGCGCTGTGGAACCACCCGATCCCATCCCGAACTCGGAAGTGAAACGCAGCTGCGCCGATGGTAGTGCAGCTCAAGCTGTGCGAGAGTAGGTCATCGCCAAGGTTTTATTCCCAAACCCC
>NZ_JAYFUH010000008.1:0-901 GCF_034961085.1 Stenotrophomonas capsici
CACGTGCTTGCCGTCATCGCTGAGCAGCTTGGGCGGCATGCCGGCGGCCTTGGCATGGTGGAACAGGTTCATGAAGAACGTGGCCACGATGTCGTCGCGGTGGTGGCCCAGCGCGATCTTGGTGAAGCCGTTCGCCTCGGCGTAGTTGTACAGCGCGCCACGACGCATGCGCGAGCACAGCGAACACATGGTCTTGCCTTCCGGGATCACCCGGCTGACCACCGAATAGGTGTCCTGCTCGATGATGTGGTACGCCACGCCGAGGCCGGCCAGGTACTCCGGCAGCACGTGCTCGGGAAAGCCCGGCTGCTTCTGGTCCAGGTTCACCGCGACCAGCTCGAACGGCACCGGCGCCTTCTTCTGCAGCTGCAGCAGGATGTCCAGCAGGGTGTAGCTGTCCTTGCCGCCGGACAGGCAGACCATCACCTTGTCGCCGGCCTCGATCATGCCGAAATCGGCGATGGCCTGGCCCACCTGGCGGCGCAGGCGCTTGGCCAGCTTGTGGTGTTCACGTTCGGCCAGGCGCGGGTCGCGGGCACGCGGGGCGGGATCGGGCAGGGGGATGACGGCACTCATTGCCGGCATTCTACCGGCTCGGCGGCGCCCCTCCTCACCGGACACGGCAACCGGTTATGCTCAGCCCCCGTGGAGACCATGACGCCCGCCGAGATCAGCCAGCGCATCGCCGTACTGCGGAGTGAACACCGCGGCCTGGACGATCGCATCACCCGCCTTGCCGCCAACCCGGACGACGAGCTGGAGGCCAAACGGCTGAAGCGGCGCAAGCTGCAGCTCAAGGACTGCATCACCAAGCTGGAAAGCATGCTGATCCCGGACGAGCCGGCCTGAGCGACACCGTTCAGCCCGCGCCGCTGCCAGCAACCGCCGCGACCAGCCGCAC
>NZ_JAYFUH010000009.1:0-472 GCF_034961085.1 Stenotrophomonas capsici
GCAGTGGCTGCACCAGGGCGTGACCTACCTGCAGACCGAGCTGATCGACCCGTCGCTGGCCGAGGAGCCGTTCGACGAGCCGACCCTGCGCAGCTACCACAAGCTGTTCCAGCTCACGTCCGAGGAAGTGGAGCAGGTGCTGCGGCCGTTGGCCGAGACCGGCCCGGAAGCCACCGGCTCGATGGGCGATGACACGCCCATCGCCGTGCTCAGCCGCAATACGCGCCCGTTGTACGACTACTTCCGCCAGGCCTTCGCGCAGGTCACCAACCCGCCGATCGATCCGCTGCGCGAAGAGTGCGCGATGTCGTTGAGCACCCAGCTGGGCAAGGAGACCAACATCTTCCATGCCGGCCCGGAGACGGTGAACCACGTCATCCTCAACTCGCCGGTGCTCAGCCAGCGCAAGCTGCGCCAGCTGGTGAAGATGGAGCAATACGTCGACCGCAATCGCCTGATCGACCTGTCCTAC
>NZ_JAYFUH010000010.1:0-476 GCF_034961085.1 Stenotrophomonas capsici
TCGGCGGCGCCAGGTTCTTGACCGGCGGCGGCGGGATGTCCTGCGGCGGCGGCGGCGGCGGCGGTGGCGGCGGCGGCGGCGGGGCGTCAACCAGCGTCACCATGACGTTGCGTTCCTTCTCCGCAGCGGCCTTCGGGGCCCCGGCCGGGATCAGAAGCATCATCAGGGCTGCCAAGTGCAGTGCGATTACAAAGGCGATGCCAGCGATACGGGGCCAGCTCAGACCCTTATCCTTATCGCTGTCGTCGTACCTGTGGTGGAAGACCAATTGTTCCGTCATGCGCCAAGAGCTCTGTAGTGAGGCGGGGCAAGCATTACTGTCGCCCCTGAGATTCAGCGGTGCATGACACCGCAGGAACCTCCAAGCTTATACCAATCCTGACCAGCTGCGCATCTCAAAAACAGCTGTTCAGGCGTTATTCCTGCTTACTTCAGGTTGATGATTTTGTCGGCATCAGCCGGGTTTTTGACACCCT
>NZ_JAYFUH010000011.1:0-355 GCF_034961085.1 Stenotrophomonas capsici
TAATCGCACTGCACTTGGCAGCCCTGATGATGCTTCTGATCCCGGCCGTGGCCCCGAAGGCCGCTGCGGAGAAGGAACGCAACGTCATGGTGACGCTGGTTGACGCCCCGCCGCCGCCGCCGCCACCGCCGCCGCCGCCGCCGCAGGACATCCCGCCGCCGCCGGTCAAGAACCTGGCGCCGCCGAAGCCCTCGCCGCTGCCGCCGCCGCCGGAAGCCCCGGTGATCGACGTGCCGGAACCGCGCCCGAATGACGTGGTGACGCCGCCGGCCCCGCCGGCTCCGCCCGCCCCGCCGGTCGACATCCAGGCCAGCGTGGACATCTCGTCCAAGAACATGAACCCGCCGCGTTACCC
>NZ_JAYFUH010000012.1:0-508 GCF_034961085.1 Stenotrophomonas capsici
TCCTGGTCGCCGGTGGCGGCCGCAACGTGGACATCTCCCGCTTCGAGCGGGGCAGCGTGGTGCTGCCCGGTGTCTATCGCGCCGACCTGCAGGTCAACGGCGATTACGTCGCACGTGCGGACGTCACGTTCCGCAGCCTCGAGGCGGGTCCCGACGCGGTGGCCTGCATCGATGAATCGCTGCTGGCCCGGTTCGGCGCGGACATGTCGCTGCTGGACCCTGCCATCCGCGACCGCCTGGCCGTGGCGGCCGCCTGCGAGCGCATCGAGGACGTCATCGCCGATGCGCGCGTGCACTTCGACTTCGCCGCGCAGCGCTTGGAGGTGAGCATCCCGCAGGCCGCCATGCTGCGTCGCGCGCGTGGCTACGTGGATCCCTCCAACTGGGATGCCGGCATCAACGCCGCCTCGCTGGGTTACAGCTTCAATGTCTACCAGCAGAAGATGCGCGGCAACGCCGCCGTCACCCGCGGCTACCTTGGCGTGAATGCCGGTTTGAACGTGGGGGG
>NZ_JAYFUH010000013.1:0-472 GCF_034961085.1 Stenotrophomonas capsici
ATGGCCAGCGCGGCCGAACAGGCGTCCTGCATTTCCTGCGCCCCGGGCATCGGCCCGGCCACGCGCGTGTCCAGCAGTTCGTCCAGCAACAGCGGGAACGCCACCAACCGCTCGGACAACAGCGCGCTGCGCGCCAGCACGTTGTCCAGGCGGGTCAGCGCGCTGGGCTGTTCGTCCAGCAGTGCCAGGTAGCTGGTGCGGCGCAGGATCGACTGCAGCAGCCCCAGCACGCGCCGCAGCGCGGCGTCCGGCTGCGGCGAGCGGGTGGCCGCATGCAGCAGCGCCGGCAGCACCCGGTCCAGCCGCGCGCGCGCGTTGTCCGAGAGCGACTTCACGCCCAGCGACTGGGCGAACTCACGCAGCGACTGGTCGGCACCGGCCGCATCGGCGAAACCGGCCTCGGCCAGCACCTCGGCGCTGCCGCCACCGGGCAGCACGCGCCAGTAGCTGGCCAGCGCATCGGGCGCGGCCT
>NZ_JAYFUH010000014.1:0-591 GCF_034961085.1 Stenotrophomonas capsici
GGAGTGAACACCGCGGCCTGGACGATCGCATCACCCGCCTTGCCGCCAACCCGGACGACGAGCTGGAGGCCAAACGGCTGAAGCGGCGCAAGCTGCAGCTCAAGGACTGCATCACCAAGCTGGAAAGCATGCTGATCCCGGACGAGCCGGCCTGAGCGACACCGTTCAGCCCGCGCCGCTGCCAGCAACCGCCGCGACCAGCCGCACCAGACCGGCGTGGCCGTGCTCCCCGGTCTTGCCGTAGATCACCTTGAGCCGGCCCAGCGCGGTTCCCGGGGTCACTCCGCACGCCTTCGCCGCCGAGGCCACGTCCGCATCCCGGTAGAGTGCCGCTGCCAACCGCGACTCGGCCTCGGTCAGGCCGAACAGCTGTCGCAACACCGCTTCAAGCCCCGGCGCGGCCTGCTTTACCTCACGCACGAATATCCGCAAGGTGCCCCGTTCCTGCGGTGACCAGCGGACCAGCCGATGCGCCGTCAGCACGCCACAAGGCAACCCACCGGCATCGGGCAGCACAAGTGACTCCACGTCGCCACCACGCAATTGGCTTGCCCCGCGCAGCGCACGCTGCAACAGGCCATGCAGGCCAGA
>NZ_JAYFUH010000015.1:0-416 GCF_034961085.1 Stenotrophomonas capsici
GCCTGTACCCGATCACCGCCTACTTCTTCTGCGTGCGCGGCAGCGAACGGCGCGCCTCGCGCGACTACCTGCAGCGGGCGCTGGGCCGGCCCGCGCACCGTTGGGACGTGGCCCGCCACATCCACACCATCGCCGCGACCATCCAGGACCGGGTGTTCCTGCTGGCCGGGCGCACACGGCTGTTCGACATCCGTACGGAAGGCACCGCGCAGCTGCTGGAGCAGATCGACCAGGGTCGCGGGGTGCTGCTGTTCGGCTCGCACCTGGGCAGCTTCGACGCGTTGCGCGCGCTGTCGCGGCAACGCCCGGACCTGAAGCTGCGGGTGCTGCTGGACATCTCGCACAACGCGGCCATCAGCGAGCTGCTGGCCGAGCTGGACCCGGCGCTGGCCGCCGGCATCATCGATGCAGGGCAG
>NZ_JAYFUH010000016.1:0-384 GCF_034961085.1 Stenotrophomonas capsici
CGGACGTGATCCATGTCCGGATCCGTCAGCTGCTGCGCCCAGGGTCCCTTCAGCTGTGCAGGCGCGCCGTAGCGCTCCTGCAGCAGTGCCAGCACAGCGTCGTCGTGGCGCAGCACCGGCACCCTCGCCTCCGCCTGGGCGGGGGCGGGCGTGTCCTGCTGGCAGGCGGCCAGCAGGAGCACGGCGCCCAGGGAAACCGATCGTAGAACCACCCCCGTCGCCATCGTCGCGGTACTCAGTGACGGAAGTGGCGAACGCCGGTGAACACCATGGCGATGCCATGTTCGTCGGCCGCGGCGATCACTTCGGCATCGCGCATCGAACCGCCCGGCTGGATCACCGCGGTGATGCCGGCTTCGGCGGCCGCATCCAGGCCGTCGCGGA
>NZ_JAYFUH010000017.1:0-438 GCF_034961085.1 Stenotrophomonas capsici
ACTTACGCGAGGTGCAGGAATATTAACCTGCTTCCCATCGACTACGCATTTCTGCCTCGCCTTAGGGGCCGACTCACCCTGCGCCGATTAACGTTGCGCAAGGAAACCTTGGGCTTTCGGCGTGCGGGTTTTTCACCCGCATTATCGTTACTCATGTCAGCATTCGCACTTCCGATACCTCCAGCAAGCTTCTCAACTCACCTTCACAGGCTTACGGAACGCTCCTCTACCGCGCATAACAAAGTTATGCACCCCAAGCTTCGGTTCTGTGCTTAGCCCCGTTAAATCGTCCCCGCAGACCGACTCGACCAGTGAGCTATTACGCTTTCTTTAAAGGGTGGCTGCTTCTAAGCCAACCTCCTGGCTGTCTGTGCCTTTCCACATGGTTTTCCACTTAGCACAAAATTTGGGACCTTAGCTGTGGGTCTGGGTTGTTTC
>NZ_JAYFUH010000018.1:0-307 GCF_034961085.1 Stenotrophomonas capsici
GGCACGTCGATCACCGGGGCTTCCGGCGGCGGCGGCAGCGGCGAGGGCTTCGGCGGCGCCAGGTTCTTGACCGGCGGCGGCGGGATGTCCTGCGGCGGCGGCGGCGGCGGCGGTGGCGGCGGCGGCGGGGCGTCAACCAGCGTCACCATGACGTTGCGTTCCTTCTCCGCAGCGGCCTTCGGGGCCACGGCCGGGATCAGAAGCATCATCAGGGCTGCCAAGTGCAGTGCGATTACAAAGGCGATGCCAGCGATACGGGGCCAGCTCAGACCCTTATCCTTATCGCTGTCGTCGTACCTGTGGTGGA
>NZ_JAYFUH010000019.1:0-612 GCF_034961085.1 Stenotrophomonas capsici
CCTGGCCGCCACACGGATCAGCTCAGCGCAAAGTTGACCGGGACGCGGACGCGACCAGCCGCCTTCTGTCCACCGCTTGAGGCGGGGTTGAACTTCCACTTGCGCGCCGCTTCCATGGCAGCACGGTCGAGGTCACGGTTGCGGCTGGACTTCTCGACGGCCACATTGGTGACGTTGCCGTTGGCATCGACATCAATGATCAGGATGACCTCGCCCTGGATACCGGCGCGGAAAGCGGCCGGCGGGTAACGCGGCGGGTTCATGTTCTTGGACGAGATGTCCACGCTGGCCTGGATGTCGACCGGCGGGGCGGGCGGAGCCGGCGGGGCCGGCGGCGTCACCACGTCATTCGGGCGCGGGTCCGGCACGTCGATCACCGGGGCTTCCGGCGGCGGCGGCAGCGGCGAGGGCTTCGGCGGCGCCAGGTTCTTGACCGGCGGCGGCGGGATGTCCTGCGGCGGCGGCGGCGGCGGCGGTGGCGGCGGCGGCGGCGGGGCGTCAACCAGCGTCACCATGACGTTGCGTTCCTTCTCCGCAGCGGCCTTCGGGGCCACGGCCGGGATCAGAAGCATCATCAGGGCTGCCAAGTGCAGTGCGATTACAAAGGCGATG
>NZ_JAYFUH010000020.1:0-510 GCF_034961085.1 Stenotrophomonas capsici
CGCCCAGGGTGCCGTGCACGATCGGGAACACCACGTCGATCTGCTGCAGCGCCGAGGCCGGGTCGCTGGGTACCAGCTGCGCCTGCTCGCGGCCCGGAAGCACCGCCACGGCATTGCCGGAACGGTTCAGCGCGATCCGCGCCGGGTCGTTGGCGTTGAGCAGGAACTGCTGCGGGTCGCTGACGTGCCAATGGCCCTGCTTGTCGATGCCGATCAGGCTGACATCGAACCGCTCCTTGTCCAGCGCGTCGAGGATGTTCTTCGCCGACTGCAGCGAGACCTCGTGTTCGGCCGAACGACCGCCGAAGATGATGCCTACCCGGGTCTTGCCCATTGCCTGTTGCTCCTGCCGAATGCCTGGGGGGGGTATGCATAGCATGAAGCAGGGAATGGGGCAGGGGGAACAGGAAATGTTCTTGCGGGGAGCGGGCGAGCAGGAACGGGCAAGGCGGTTTCGCGCGCTCCCGCGCCCGTTGCCGTTCCACGGCGGAAAGCACCGGCGTGTCTGGA
>NZ_JAYFUH010000021.1:0-300 GCF_034961085.1 Stenotrophomonas capsici
GATCCTTTAAGACCGAGCACCGAGACGAGTCTTTTAGACGAAGTCACTGATACCACGCTTCCAGGAAAAGCTCCTAAGCTTCAGCTTACGCAGACCGTACCGTAAACCGACACAGGTGGGTAGGATGAGAAGTCTCAGGCGCTTGAGAGAACTCGGGTGAAGGAACTAGGCAACATGGCACCGTAACTTCGGGAGAAGGTGCACCCTTTTTGGTGGCTCATGCGAGCTATAGCTGAAGAGGGTCGCAGTAACCAGGCCGCTGCGACTGTTTATCAAAAACACAGCACTCTGCAAACACGA
>NZ_JAYFUH010000022.1:0-534 GCF_034961085.1 Stenotrophomonas capsici
TTCCATGGCAGCACGGTCGAGGTCACGGTTGCGGCTGGACTTCTCGACGGCCACATTGGTGACGTTGCCGTTGGCATCGACATCAATGATCAGGATGACCTCGCCCTGGATACCGGCGCGGAAAGCGGCCGGCGGGTAACGCGGCGGGTTCATGTTCTTGGACGAGATGTCCACGCTGGCCTGGATGTCGACCGGCGGGGCGGGCGGAGCCGGCGGGGCCGGCGGCGTCACCACGTCATTCGGGCGCGGTTCCGGCACGTCGATCACCGGGGCGTCCGGCGGCGGCGGCAGCGGCGAGGGCTTCGGCGGCGCCAGGTTCTTGACCGGCGGCGGCGGGATGTCCTGCGGCGGCGGCGGCGGCGGCGGTGGCGGCGGCGGCGGCGGGGCGTCAACCAGCGTCACCATGACGTTGCGTTCCTTCTCCGCAGCGGCCTTCGGGGCCACGGCCGGGATCAGAAGCATCATCAGGGCTGCCAAGTGCAGTGCGATTACAAAGGCGATGCCAGCGATACGGGGCCAGCTCAGACCCTTATC
>NZ_JAYFUH010000023.1:0-567 GCF_034961085.1 Stenotrophomonas capsici
GCTGGCACGAAGTTAGCCGGTGCTTATTCTTTGGGTACCGTCAGAACAACCGGGTATTAACCGATTGCTTTTCTTTCCCAACAAAAGGGCTTTACAACCCGAAGGCCTTCTTCACCCACGCGGTATGGCTGGATCAGGCTTGCGCCCAGTGTCCAATATTCCCCACTGCTGCCTCCCGTAGGAGTCTGGACCGTGTCTCAGTTCCAGTGTGGCTGATCATCCTCTCAGACCAGCTACCGATCGTCGCCTTGGTGGGCTCTTACCCCGCCAACTAGCTAATCGGGCATCGGCTCATTCATTCGCGCCAGGCCCGAAGGTCCCCGGCTTTCACCCGTAGGTCGTATGCGGTATTAGCGTAAGTTTCCCTACGTTATCCCCCACGAAAGAGTAGATTCCGATGCATTCCTCACCCGTCCGCCACTCGCCACCCAGAGAGCAAGCTCTCCTGTGCTGCCGTTCGACTTGCATGTGTTAGGCCTACCGCCAGCGTTCACTCTGAGCCAGGATCAAACTCTTCACTTAAAACTACATGTCCGAAGACAATAACTTTAGCTGCAGAAATTCAAC
>NZ_JAYFUH010000024.1:0-436 GCF_034961085.1 Stenotrophomonas capsici
CTGTTCAAGCGCGGCGACAACCGCTTGGAAGTGGGCAACCTGTTCAGTCCGTACTGGCAGGCTCGCCTGATCGACACACCGGACTCGGTGGAAGTGCTGCTCGGAATCACCCGCCTATGATCCATACGTCCTCCCTGCAGCGCCTGCGCTGCCCCCTGCTGGTTGCCGCCGCTGCGCTGCTGGTTGCCTGCAACAGCGACGCCAGTGGCAGCGGCGAACCGGGCGCGGTCAAGAACATGCCGCCGATCCACCTGGACCAGACGGCCGAACTGCTCACCGATGGCCAGACCGGTCGACGCGCCGCCTACCTGGAAGCCGTGCGCGCCTGTGAGGCTGGTGGCATCCCCACCCGTCGTCTGAGCGACACCGAGGTGGCGCTGGTCGGCGTTACCCGCTACGAGATGTGGCTGGACGGCAAGAGCGAAACCCTGCAGAC
>NZ_JAYFUH010000026.1:0-487 GCF_034961085.1 Stenotrophomonas capsici
AACAGGACGCGCCGGAACAGCAATTCCTCATAGGCCGGGGCCAGGAACACGGCGAAGACCACCAGCAGCAGGGGATAGTTGGCCAGTGCCTGTTCCATCAGCGGCAGGTTGGTCGGGGCCGGCTCGATGCCGAACTGCTTGCCGATCCAGCTGATCAGGCTGCTGCCAATGAACACGCAGGCCGCTACCAGCAGCGTCCAGCCCCAGGTCGTACCGCGGCGGGCATTCCGGTGCGATTGCGCGCGCTCGGCCGGCGTGGCGCGACGACGCCAGAAGTACAGCACCAGTGCCGCGCCGCCGGTGGATATCAGGGCGATCAGGATCTGCGCCAGCGCGCCCGGGTCACCCAGCAGGCCCGACAAGTCCTCGCCGGCCGGCATGCCATTGCCGTTCTTCGCGGCCTCCATGCCCACCATGACGCCGCGCCACAGGCCCCAGGCCAAGCCACACGCCAGGCTCAGGCACAGCAGGAAGCCGGCGGCGAGCA
>NZ_JAYFUH010000027.1:0-540 GCF_034961085.1 Stenotrophomonas capsici
CAGCACCGGCCATCTGCTGATCGCCCAGCACTGGCTGGGCAGCCGCTCGGACTTCTTCAACATCGTGATCCAGGCCGGTGCCATCCTGGCGGTGACGCTGGCGTTGCGGCAGCGGTTGTGGACGCTGGCCACCGGCCTGGGCCAGCGCGAGAACCGCGACTACGTCATGAAGCTGGGCGTGGCCTTTCTGGTCACTGCCGTGGTCGGCCTGCCGGTACGCCTGGCCGGCTGGGAGCTGCCGGAAACGGTGACCCCGGTGGCGTGGGCGCTGGTCATCGGTGGCGTCTGGATGCTGGCCGCCGAACGCTTCGCCGCACGCCTGCCCGACCGCGAGACGGTCACCTGGACGGTGGCCATCGGCGTCGGCCTGGCACAGGTGGTGGCCGGCGTGGTCCCCGGCACCTCGCGCTCGGCGGCGGCCATCTTCCTGGCCATGCTGCTGGGCCTGACGCGCCGCGCCGCCGCGGCCGAGTTCGTCTTCCTGGTGGGTATTCCCACCATGTTCGCCGCCAGTGGCTACGCGTTCCTGGAACTTGCCAA
>NZ_JAYFUH010000028.1:0-439 GCF_034961085.1 Stenotrophomonas capsici
GATCAGGTAGTGCGGCACGCCCAGGTCGAGCAGGCGGGTGATCGCCGAGGGCGCGTCGTTGGTGTGCAGGGTGGACAGCACCAGGTGGCCGGTCAGCGAGGCCTGCACCGCCATCTGCGCGGTCTCCAGGTCACGGATCTCGCCGATCATGATGATGTCCGGGTCCTGGCGCAGCAGGGTGCGCACGCCGGCGGCGAAGTCCAGGTCGATGTTGGCCTGCACCTGCATCTGGTTGAACTCCGGCGCGATCATCTCGATCGGGTCTTCCACCGTGCACACGGTCACGTCCGGGGTGGCCAGCCGCTTGAGCGTGGAATACAGCGTGGTGGTCTTGCCCGAGCCGGTCGGGCCGGTGACCAGCACGATGCCGTGCGGGCGGGCGACCAGTTCATTCCAGCCGGCCGCTTCCTCCGGGCTGAAGCCCAGCTGCTCAATGCTC
>NZ_JAYFUH010000029.1:0-453 GCF_034961085.1 Stenotrophomonas capsici
CCCACCTGGCGGCAACCCGGCACCTCGGTGCCCAGGCCCAGGTAGACGCTGTCGTCGGCCACCGGGAAGCCCACCTTGCGCAGGTTGGCCAGGGTGGCGTCCTTCATCGCCGAGGTGCGGTTGCTGATGTAGATCATGGTCACGCCCTTGGACGCGGCCAGCTGTGCGAACCGCACCGCGCCCGGCACCGGCTCGGCCTTCTGCTCGTTGACCCAGGCCGCCCAGCCAGCGTCGCTGTAGCTGCCTTCGTCGTGCACCTGGCGCGCCTGGAACGGCGAGTTGTCCAGCACGGTCTCGTCCACGTCCACCACCCCGGCCGGCTTCAGCCGGGCCGACTGGTGGGTGCCCCCTTCCTCCGGCAGCAGCGCGGTCCAGGTCGGGTCGGCCAGGGCGCGGTCCAGCTGTTCACCAGCCAGCTTCCAGGTCTGCAGGGCGCTGGCGCGGTACTCCTGC
>NZ_JAYFUH010000030.1:0-320 GCF_034961085.1 Stenotrophomonas capsici
CGCCGCCGCCGGAAGCCCCGGTGATCGACGTGCCGGAACCGCGCCCGAATGACGTGGTGACGCCGCCGGCCCCGCCGGCTCCGCCCGCCCCGCCGGTCGACATCCAGGCCAGCGTGGACATCTCGTCCAAGAACATGAACCCGCCGCGTTACCCGCCGGCCGCTGTCCGCGCCGGTATCCAGGGCGAGGTCATCCTGATCATTGATGTCGATGCCAACGGCAACGTCACCAATGTGGCCGTCGAGAAGTCCAGCCGCAACCGTGACCTCGACCGTGCTGCCATGGAAGCGGCGCGCAAGTGGAAGTTCAACCCCGCCTCA
>NZ_JAYFUH010000031.1:0-18953 GCF_034961085.1 Stenotrophomonas capsici
ACGTACCAAGCCGCACGTCAACGTCGGCACCATCGGCCACGTTGACCATGGCAAGACCACCCTGACCGCCGCGCTGACCAAGATCGGTGCAGAGCGCTTCGGCGGCGAGTTCAAGGACTACTCGTCCATCGACGCCGCGCCGGAAGAGAAGGCTCGTGGTATCACGATCTCGACCGCGCACGTTGAGTACGAATCCGAGAGCCGTCACTACGCCCACGTTGACTGCCCGGGCCACGCCGACTACGTCAAGAACATGATCACCGGTGCCGCCCAGATGGACGGCGCGATCCTGGTGTGCTCGGCCGCTGACGGCCCGATGCCGCAGACCCGCGAGCACATCCTGCTGTCGCGTCAGGTCGGCGTGCCGTACATTGTCGTGTTCCTGAACAAGGCCGACATGGTGGACGATGCCGAGCTGCTGGAACTGGTCGAGATGGAAGTGCGCGAGCTGCTGAGCAAGTACGACTTCCCGGGCGACGACACCCCGATCGTGCACGGTTCGGCCCGTCTGGCGCTGGAAGGCGACCAGAGCGACATCGGCGTGCCGGCCATCCTGAAGCTGGTCGAGGCGCTGGACAGCTGGATCCCGACCCCGGAGCGTGACGTCGACAAGCCGTTCCTGATGCCGGTGGAAGACGTGTTCTCGATCTCGGGCCGCGGCACCGTGGTGACCGGTCGTATCGAGCGCGGCGTGATCAAGGTCGGCGAAGAAATCGAAATCGTCGGTATTCGTCCGACCCAGAAGACCACCGTCACCGGCGTGGAAATGTTCCGCAAGCTGCTGGACCAGGGTCAGGCAGGTGACAACGCCGGTCTGCTGCTGCGTGGCACCAAGCGTGACGACGTCGAGCGCGGCCAGGTTCTGGCCAAGCCGGGTTCGATCACCCCGCACACCCAGTTCGACGCCGAAGTGTACGTGCTGTCGAAGGACGAAGGCGGCCGTCACACCCCGTTCTTCAAGGGCTACCGTCCGCAGTTCTACTTCCGTACCACCGACATCACCGGTGCGGTCGAGCTGCCGGAAGGCGTTGAGATGGTGATGCCGGGCGACAACGTGAAGATGGCTGTCACCCTGATCAACCCGGTGGCAATGGACGAAGGTCTGCGCTTCGCCATCCGCGAAGGCGGCCGTACCGTCGGCGCCGGCGTGGTCTCGAAGATCATCAAGTAATAGCGCCACGCTTCCTTCCGGAGGCGGGTGTTGAGAGAAGGGCGGCCCTCGGGCCGCCCTTTTTTTTCGTCCAGGGGTGCATGCGCAGGTGGGGAGGCGAGCCCGGCATCAGCATGTCGAGGGGTGCTGCGGGACTCTGGATGAGTGGGTGGGCATCGCGCCGGTTGCTCCGCCTTGGGCGTGCGAATGGCGGAAGCTGCGCCTTTGTTCCTCTTGCTCTCTGACAGGGCAGCGGATCATCCGGACACGCCGGTGGTACTGTCCGATGATTGCTAGGGAGGAATTGGGATGGGCTTTTTCGAGACGCTGCGGCGTTCACTGCTGGTGGCCGGGCTGACGCTGGCGGGCGTAGGTACGCTGCAGGCGGCCGTGCCATCGCCGAAGTCACACTTCGGTTTCGACATCGGCGACGACTACATGCTGGCCAACTACACGCAGACCGAGGCGTACTTCCGCAAGGTGGCGGCCAGCTCGGACCGGTTCCGCCTGGTGGAGCTGGGCAAGAGTTCCGAAGGGCGCCCGCAGTTGATGCTGATCGCCTCCTCGCCGGCCAATCTTGCACGGTTGGAGGAGTACCGCGGCATTTCCGAGCGGCTGGCGCGGGCGCGTGACGACGCGCAGGCCGCGCGTGCGCTGGCCGAGCAGGGCAAGGCAGTGGTCTGGATCGACGGCGGTCTGCATGCCAACGAGACGGTCGGGCCGCACCAGCTGATCGAGACGGTGTGGCAGCTGGCCAGTCGTGATGATGCCGAGACCCGCCGCATCCTCGATGACACCATCGTGCTGTTGGTACATGCCAACCCCGACGGCCAGGAGCTGTATTCGGACTGGTACATGCGCGAGCCGGTGCCGGCCAAGCGGGTGCTGGACAAGCCGCAGCGGCTCTACCAGAAATACGCCGGGCACGATAACAACCGCGACTTCTACATGGCGGCGCTGCAGGAAACGCGCAACATGAACCTGGCCATGTACACGCGGTGGTACCCGCAGATCGTCTACAACCACCACCAGGCCGCGCCGAAGGGAACGGTGATCGTGATCCCGCCGTATCGCGACCCGTACAACTACAACATCGACCCGATGATCCCGGTGGGGCTGGAGGCGCTGGGTTCGGCGATGAACCTGCGCTACCTGCAGGAGAACAAGCCTGGCGCGGTGTCCAAGGGCGGCAGCGTGTACTCGACCTGGTGGAACGGCGGGCTGCGCACCATGCCGTACTTCCACAACATGCTGGGCGTGCTGACCGAGATTGTCGGCAATCCGACGCCGATGCAGATCCCCTATCTGCCGGAGCGGCAATTGCCGGACAGCAACCTGCCGGCGCCGGTGACGGCGCAGACCTGGCATTTCCGCCAATCCATCGATTACAGCCTGACCGCGAACTGGGCGTTGCTTGACTACGCCTCGCGTCACCGCGAGCAGCTGCTGTGGAACATCTACTGGATGGGGCGCAATGCCATCGCGCGCGGCAGCACCGACACCTGGACCGCAAGCCCGACGCGGCTGGCCGAAGCGGCCGCGCAGGCCAAGGCCGCTACAACGGACGCGCCGCAGGACGGGCTGGGGCCGCGGCAGGTGGCGCAGTGGCTGCAGCGCCCGGACCAGCGTGATGCCCGTGGCTACATCATTCCGGCCGACCAGGCCGACCTGCCCACCGCGGTGGCCTTCGTCAACGCGCTGCAGCTGGCCGGCGTGGAGGTGCAGCGCGCATCGCGTGCATTCGTGGTGGCCGGCAAGTCGTATCCGGCCGGTTCGTTCGTGGTGCGTGCCGACCAGGCGTTCCGTGCCCATGTGCGTGACATGTTCGAGCCACAGGACCACCCGCACGACTTCGAGTATGAAGGCGGGCCGCCGATCGCTCCGTACGATTCGGCGGGCTGGACCCTGGCCTTCCAGATGGGCGTGGCCTTCGACCGGGTGCTGGAGGCCTTCGATGGTCCGTTCGCGGTGCTGCCCGTCGGCCAGTTGCAGGCGCCAGCCGATGTGCCGGTGCCGGCGTCGTCCCGCGGTTGGTTGCTGGATGCGCGGGTCAACAATGCGTTCATTGCGGTCAATCGCCTGCTGAAGGCCGGGGCCCGGGTCAGCCGGGTGCCGTCGCGCGATGGCGCCTTCCTGGTTGCCGGGCTCGAGGCTGACGCACTGGCGGTGGCCCTGCGGGGGACGGGCGTGGCCGCCGCCGTCGCGCCTGCCGACGTGGTGGCTGAAGCACCGCTGCGCGCGCCGCGGATCGCGCTTTGGGACCGCTACGGCGGTTCGATGGTGTCCGGCTGGACGCGGCTGGTGCTGGAGAACTTCGGCTTCGACTACGAAGTGGTCTACCCGCAGCAGATCCTGGCCGGGGACCTGCGCCAGCGCTTCGACGTCCTGCTGCTGCCCAGTGGCGCGTTGCCGTTGCCGGCCGAGCTGGCCATCGAGGGCAAGGCCGGGCGTACGCCGGCTTCGCCGGATCCGGCGACCATCCCGGCGGAGTATCGTTCCATGCTGGGCGAACTGCAGGGTGAGCCTGCGGTGGCGGCGCTGCGCCAGTTCATGGGGCAGGGCGGCCACGTGGTCGCGACCGGCTCTTCCAGCGGCCTGGCGCTGCAGCTGGGGCTGCCGGTGGCCAGCCATCTGCGCAAGCCCGATGCTGCCGGCCAACTCAAACCATTGAGCCAGCGGGAGTACTACATCCCCGGCAGTGTGCTGGAGGTGGCGGTGGACAAGGCGCAGCCGCTGAATTGGGGGCTGCCGGCACGGCTGGATGTGTATTTCTCCGACGGTCGCTGGGATAATGCGCCGGTGCTGGATCTGCCCGCCGGCCGCGCCGACATCCAGCCGCTGCTGCGCTTCGACGGCCCCAGGCCGCTGCGTAGTGGTTGGGCCTGGGGCCAAGAGCACCTGCAGGGCGGCGTGCTGGCGGCCGAAGCCGGGATGGGGGCAGGGCGGTTGACGTTCTTCGGGACCGACATCACCTTCCGGGCCCAGACCCATGCCTCGTTCAAGCTGCTGTTCAACAGCCTGCTGCAGGCGGGCGCCACCGGGACCGCTGCGCACGAATAGGGGCGGGGCTCGCCTGGCTGGCCCGAACCTGAAGCGTTGGTGACGTCGCCGGGGCTTGACTTGCAAGTGCCGGAAAATACTGACAGAATGCACGACCACTCGCGAAGGTCATGGTTTTCATGGCCCTCGCAACCAGCGAAATGAGGCACAGGACGTACCTCGTATTCGCCAGACAAGGACAGGTCGCATGGGGCACTCCGGTAATACGGGGTGTTTTCTGTGCGTTTGAAGATGTCTGGGGCGGGCCGGGTAACCGGGCCGCCTTGCTGTTTTGAAGGGATTCTCGTTGGCGGGAGGTGCTTTGGCGCCGACCGTCGTTTTCATGGGGGCTGGTACACACAGAGGCCAGTCCCGTCGCTCTTTAGACCTATAGGAACACCGTCATGGCGGACCAAAAGATCCGGATTCGGTTGAAGGCGTTCGATCATCGCTTGATCGACCGTTCGGCCAGCGAGATCGTTGAAACGGCAAAGCGGACCGGCGCGCAAGTGCGTGGCCCGATCCCCCTGCCGACCAAGATCGAGCGTTACACCATTCTCGTCTCCCCGCACGTCGACAAGGACGCGCGTGACCAGTACGAGACCCGCACGCACAAGCGCGTGCTCGACATCGTCGACCCCAACGACAAGACCGTGGACGCGCTGATGAAGCTCGAACTGGCTGCCGGCGTCGACGTGCAGATCAAGCTGACCTGAGGGCTACGACCATGACGAAGAAGTATTCGTTGGGCTTCGTGGGCCGCAAGGCCGGCATGAGCCGCGTTTTCACCGAAGATGGTCGCTCCATCCCGGTGACCCTGATTGAAGCCACCCCGAACCGCATCGCGCAGATCAAGACCGTCGAAACCGACGGCTACAGCGCCGTGCAGGTGACCGTCGGCGCCCGTCGCGCTGCGCTGGTCAACAAGCCGGAAGCCGGCCACTTCGCCAAGGCGAAGGTGGAAGCGGGCCGCGGCCTGTGGGAATTCCGCGTTGAAGACGCCCAGGTCGGTGATTTCACCGTCGGCGGCGAAATCAAGGCAGACATCTTTGAAGTCGGCCAGACGGTTGACGTCCAGGGCGTCACCAAGGGTAAGGGCTTCCAGGGCACCATCAAGCGCCACAACTTCCGTATGGGCGATGCAACCCACGGTAACTCGCTGTCGCATCGCGCGCCGGGTTCGCTGGGTCAGCGCCAGACCCCGGGTCGCGTTTTCCCGGGCAAGAAGATGTCCGGCCACATGGGTGCCGTGCAGCAGAGCACGCAGAACCTGGAAGTGGTCAAGGTCGACGTCGAGCGTGGTCTGATTGCCATCCGCGGCGCCGTGCCTGGCGCAGCCGGTGGTGACGTGATCGTGCGTCCGGCGAGCAAGGCATAAGGAGAGATGACGATGGAACTCGTTATCACGGGTAGCAACAACAAGGTCTCGGTCTCCGAAGCCGTGTTCGGCCGCGATTTCAGCGAAGATCTGGTTCACCAGGTCGTCGTTGCTTACCGCAACGCCGCTCGCGCCGGCACCAAGGCACAGAAGACGCGCTCTGAAGTGGCTGGTACCACCAAGAAGTCGAAGAAGCAGAAGGGTGGTGGCGCACGTCACGGTGCCCTGACCGCTCCGATCTTCGTCGGCGGTGGTGTCACCTTCGCGGCCAAGCCGCGCAGCTTCGAGCAGAAGGTCAACCGCAAGCAGTATCGCGCCGCCATGTGCGCCATCCTGTCCGAGCTGAACCGCCAGGGCCGCCTGACCATCGTCGAGTCCTTCGACGTGGAAGCGACCAGCACCAAGGGTCTGATCGGCAAGCTGGCTGGCCTGGAAGTGGGCAAGCGTCCGCTGATCGTCACCGAAGAGGCTTCCGAGCATCTGTACCTGTCGGCCCGCAATCTGCCCTACGTGCAGGTGCGTGACGTCCAGGGCCTGGATCCGGTCGCTCTGGTCGGTGCCGACACGGTCGTCATCACCGCTGACGCGGTCAAGAAGGTCGAGGAGTGGCTGGCATGAGCAGCAACGAAAAAATCTTCAGCGTGCTGCGCGCTCCGCGAGTCTCCGAAAAGACCGCGCGCCTGCAGGAACTCTCCAACCAGTATGTCTTCGAGATCTCGAACGAAGCCACCAAGGCCGATGTAAAGGCCGCGGTTGAGCAGCTGTTCGACGTCAAGGTCGAGGCCGTCAACGTGGTCAACGTCAAGGGCAAGAACAAGTCCTTCCGTAACCGCGCTGGCCGTCGCGGCGATTGGCGCAAGGCGTACGTGCGTCTGGCCGATGGCCAGTCCATCGATGTAACGGCCAAGGCCTGAGGTACATCCCATGCCATTGATGAAATTCAAGCCCACCTCCGCAGGCCGTCGTTCGGCCGTGCGCGTGGTCACGCCCGATCTGCACAAGGGCGCACCGCACGCAGCGTTGCTGGAGCCGCAGAGCAAGTCCGGTGGTCGTAACCACCACGGTCGCATCACCACCCGTCACGTGGGCGGTGGTCACAAGCAGCACTACCGTCTGATCGACTTCAAGCGCAACAAGGAAGGCATTCCGGCACGCGTGGAACGTATCGAATACGATCCGAACCGCACTGCCCACATCGCCCTGCTGTGCTACGTCGACGGCGAGCGTCGCTACATCATCGCCCCGAAGGGCCTCAAGGCGGGTGACCAGGTCATCTCGGGTGCTCACGCCCCGATCAAGACCGGCAACACCCTGCCGCTGCGCAACATCCCGGTCGGTACCACCGTCCACGGGATCGAGCTGAAGCCGGGCAAGGGCGCCCAGATCGCCCGTGCCGCTGGTGCAGGCGTGCAGCTGGTTGCTCGTGAAGGCATCTACGCCACCCTGCGCCTGCGCTCGGGTGAAATGCGCAAGGTGCCGGTCGAATGCCGCGCCACCATTGGTGAAGTCGGCAACGACGAGCACAACCTCGAGAAGCTGGGCAAGGCCGGTGCCAAGCGTTGGCGCGGCGTCAAGCCGACCGTCCGCGGTGCGGCCATGAACCCGGTTGACCACCCGCACGGTGGTGGTGAGGCCAAGGCCGGCCAGGGTAACCCGCATCCGGTCACCCCGTGGGGTGTCCCGACCAAGGGTTACAAGACGCGCCATAACAAGCGCACTCAGCAGTTCATCGTCCGCGATCGTAGGGGCTAATCGACCATGGCACGTTCACTCAAGAAGGGCCCGTTCGTCGATCACCACCTCGTCAAGAAGGTGGAGGCCGCTGCGGGCAGCAAGAAGCCGATCAAGACCTGGTCGCGCCGCTCCATGATCCTGCCGGAAATGGTTGGATTCACGATTGCCGTGCACAACGGCAAGAACCACGTCCCGGTTCTCGTCAACGAGAACATGGTCGGTCACAAGCTCGGCGAATTCGCTGTCACCCGGACCTTCAAGGGTCACGGCGCTGACAAGAAGTCGGGCAAGTAAGGAGAGATGACAATGGAAGCGAAAGCAATCCTGCGCACCGCGCGCATCTCCCCGCAGAAGGCACGTCTGGTCGCTGACCAGGTCCGTGGCCTTCCGGCCGAGCGTGCGGTCAACCTGCTGAAGTTTTCGGACAAGAAGGCTGCCCACCTGATCAAGAAGGTGGTGGAGTCGGCTATCGCAAATGCCGAAAACAACCAGGGCGCTGACGTCGACGAGCTGAAGGTCAAGACCATCATGGTTGATGAAGGTCCCACCCTGAAGCGTTTCATGGCGCGGGCGAAAGGCCGCGGTACCCGCATCCTCAAGCGCACCAGCCACATCACTGTGGTTGTGGGCGCCGGCAAGTAAGCGGAAAGGATAAAGACCATGGGTCATAAAGTTCATCCGGTTGGTATCCGCCTCGGTATTTCCAAGGACTGGAACTCCAAGTGGTACGCCAACAAGGCCGAGTTCGCTGGTTACCTGGCAGCCGACCTGAAAGTGCGCGAAATGCTGCGCAAGAAGCTGGCTCAGGCCGGCATCTCGAAGATCCTGATCGAGCGTCCGGCCAAGACCGCACGCGTGACGATCCACACCGCCCGCCCGGGCGTGGTGATCGGCAAGCGCGGTGAGGACATCGAAAAGCTGCGTAAGGAAGTGAGCGAGATGATGGGCGTCCCGGCGCACATCAACGTCACCGAAGTTCGCAAGCCTGAGTTGGATGCACAGCTGGTTGCCGAGTCGATCGCGCAGCAGCTGGAGCGTCGCATCATGTTCCGCCGCGCGATGAAGCGTTCGGTCGGCAACGCGATGCGCCTGGGTGCCCTGGGCATCAAGGTCAACGTGGCTGGCCGCTTGAACGGCGCCGAAATCGCCCGTTCGGAGTGGTACCGCGAAGGCCGCGTGCCGCTGCACACCCTGCGCGCTGACATCGACTACGGTTTCGCTGAAGCCAGCACCACCTACGGCATCATCGGCATCAAGGTCTGGATCTACAAGGGCGAAGTCTTTGATTTCTCCCAGGTTGGCCAGGAAAAGCAGGACGACAGCCCGCGCAACGATCGTAACGATCGCGGCGACCGTGGCGACCGTCCGTCGCGCCCGGCTCGTGAAGCGAGGTAACGGCAATGTTGCAACCCAAGCGAACCAAATACCGCAAGATGTTCAAGGGCCGTAACGACGGCCTGAGCTGGAGCGCGAATGCCGTCAGCTTTGGCGAGTATGGCCTGAAGGCAACCGCTCACGGTCAGCTGACCGCGCGTCAGATCGAAGCGGCTCGCCGCTCGATCAGCCGCTACGTCAAGCGCGGCGGCAAGATGTGGATCCGCGTGTTCCCCGACAAGCCCATCACCAAGAAGCCCATCGAAGTCCGAATGGGTGCCGGTAAGGGTGGCGTGGAATACTGGGTCGCTCAGATCCAGCCCGGCCGCATGATTTATGAAGTCGAGGGCGTTACCGAGGAAGTGGCACGCGAGGCGTTCCGCCTGGCCGCTGCCAAGCTCTCGGTGACCACCACTTTCGTGACCCGGACGGTGCGCTGATGGACATCAAACAACTCCGCGAGAAGTCGGCTGACGAACTCAAGGCCCACCTGACCGACCTGCGTAAGGAGCAGTTCTCGCTCCGCATGCAGCAGGTCACCGGCCAGCTGCCGAAGACCCATGAAACCCGCCGGGTGCGCCGCGAGATTGCTCGCGTCAAGCACCTGATCGGCAGCACGAAGTAAGGATGGCTGCTATGAGCGAAAATAACGCAAGCAAGACGCTGCGCACGGTCGAAGGCCGTGTCGTCAGCAACAAGATGGACAAGACGGTCACCGTGTTGGTGGAGCGCCAGGTCAAGCACGCCCTGTACGGCAAGTACATCAAGCGTTCGACCAAGCTGCACGCACACGACGCCGAGAACGCCTGCAACGAAGGCGATATCGTGCGCGTGACCGAGATTGCTCCGATGTCCAAGACCAAGAACTGGCGCGTGGTGGAAGTCATCACGCGTGCGGCTGAATAAGGAGATCTGAATCATGATCCAGATGCAGAGCTACCTCGACGCCGCGGACAACTCCGGTGCCAAGGAACTGATGTGCATCAAGGTGCTGGGTGGTTCCAAGCGCCGTTATGCCCACATCGGCGACATCATCAAGGTCACCGTGAAGGACGCAATTCCGCGCGGCAAGGTCAAGAAGGGTGAAGTGTATGACGCCGTCGTGGTGCGTACCCGCAAGGGTGTGCGTCGCGCCGACGGCTCGCTGATCCGCTTCGACGGCAACGCCGCGGTCCTGCTCAACAACAAGCAAGAGCCGATCGGCACCCGCATCTTTGGGCCGGTGACCCGTGAACTTCGTTCGGAGAAGTTCATGAAGATCGTCTCGCTCGCTCCCGAAGTTCTGTGAGCGCCAGGAGATAATCATGGCTAACCGTATCAAGAAGGGCGACCAGGTCGTCGTCAACACCGGCAAGGACAAGGGCAAGCAGGGCGAAGTCGTCCGCGTCGACGGCGACCGCGTGGTCGTCGCCAACGTGAACATCGTCAAGCGCCACACCAAGCCGAACCCGCAGGCAGGCGTTGCCGGCGGCGTGGTCGAGCGTGAAGCTTCGATCCATATCTCCAACGTCAATGTCCTGAACCCGGCAACGGGCAAGGGCGAGCGCGTTGGCTTCAAGGTGCTGGAGGATGGACGCAAACTGCGTGTGTTCCGCTCCAGCGGTGAGGCGCTCGACGCCTGAGGAATGAATTGATGAATTCCCGTCTCGAAAAGTTTTACAAGGAAGAAGTGGTGCCGGCGCTGACCAAGCAGTTCGGCTACACCAATCCGATGGAAGTGCCGCGCCTGGTCAAGATCACCCTGAACATGGGTGTGGGCGAAGCTGCGACCAACAAGAAGGTTCTTGAGAACGCCGTTGCCGACATGACCAAGATCACCGGCCAGAAGCCGGTGGTCACCAAGTCGCGCGTCTCGGTGGCTTCGTTCAAGATCCGTGATGGTTGGCCGATCGGCTGCAAGGTCACGCTGCGTCGTGACACCATGTTCGAGTTCCTGGACCGCCTGATCAACATCTCGCTGCCGCGCGTGCGTGACTTCCGCGGCGTGTCGGGTCGTTCGTTCGACGGTCGTGGCAACTACAACATGGGCGTGAAGGAACAGATCATCTTCCCGGAAATCGACTTCGACGCCGTCGACGCGATCCGCGGTATGGATATCGCCATCACGACCACCGCCAAGACCGACGCGGAAGCCAAGGCGCTGCTGGCAGCGTTCAAGTTCCCGTTCCGTAACTGATTCGTCGAGGATACCGAAATGGCAAAGACCTCCATGGTCAACCGCGACATCAAGCGGGAAAAGCTGGCCAAGAAGTACGCCGACAAGCGTGCAGCTCTGAAGAAGATCGTGTCCTCCGTTGACGCGACCTACGAAGAGAAGATCGAAGCCGCAACCAAGCTGTCCAAGCTGCCGCGCGATTCGTCGCCGAGCCGCCAGCGCAACCGTTGCGAGTTGTCGGGCCGTCCGCGTGGCGTGTACAGCAAGTTCGGCCTGGGCCGCAACAAGCTGCGCGAAGCCACCATGCGCGGCGACGTGCCGGGCCTGCGCAAGGCCAGCTGGTAAGCAACAACCCGGTCCGGGCCGCAAGGCCCGGCCAGGTCACCGGAAGGGCAACCTGACGGTAATTCAAAGAGTCCGACGCAAGTCGGACTTTTTGTCGTATAATCCCGCTTCTTGCCTGCCCGAAATGGGCTGGCCGGTGCGGTAAGGGCCCTGGCCCATCCCAGGAAAACACGAGATTTTCGCGAAAGCGGATATCGGTGCACTCAAAGGTATCTACATGAGCATGACTGATCCCATCGCCGACCTGCTGGTCCGCATCAAGAATGCGGCCGCGGTTGGCAAGCAGACGGTGAAAGCCCCGTCGTCCAAGATCAAGGTGGCAATTGCCCAGGTCCTGAAGGACGAGGGTTACATCGCCGACCTGCGCGTCAACAAGCTGGAAAACAACAAGGCCGAGCTCGAAATCGTCCTGAAGTACTTCGAGGGCAAGCCGGTCATCGCTACCCTGAAGCGCTTCTCGCGTTCGGGTCTGCGCCAGTACCGTGGCAAGTCCGAGCTGCCGAAGGTCCTCAACGGCCTGGGCATCGCCATCATTTCCACCTCCAAGGGCATCATGACTGATGCGCAGGCGCGCCAGCAGGGCGTCGGCGGCGAAGTCCTGTGCTTTGTGGCTTAAGGGAAGGAGTCCACTATGTCCCGCGTAGCCAAGAAGCCGATCAACCTGCCCAAGGGCGTTGAACTGAACATCCAGCCGGAATCCGTCAGCGTGAAGGGCCCGAAGGGCACCCTGTCGCTGAACAAGGCCGCCGGCGTTGAAATCTCCATCGACAACGGCGTTATCACCCTGAACCCGAAGGACATCTCCTTTGATGCCCTGACCGGCACCGTGCGCGCCATCCTGGCCAACATGGTCCAGGGCGTGTCCGAAGGTTTCGAGCGCAAGCTCGAGCTGGTCGGCGTGGGTTACCGCGCTGCCATGCAGGGCAAGGACCTGAACCTGTCGCTGGGTTTCTCGCATCCTGTCGTGTTCGTGGCGCCGGAAGGCATCACCCTGTCGACCCCGACGCAGACGGAAATCGTCGTGCAGGGCGCCGACAAGCAGGTCGTCGGTGAAGTCGCTGCCAAGATCCGCGGTTACCGTCCGCCGGAGCCCTACAAGGGCAAGGGTGTGAAGTACGCCGGTGAAGTCATCATTCGCAAGGAAGCCAAGAAGGCCTAATTCCTAGGTTTTCAGCTTTCGAGGATAAAGAACATGAACAAGAACATCGCCCGTCTGCGTCGCGCCAAGTCGACCCGCTCGCACATCCGTACCCTGGGCGTTGCTCGCCTGTCGGTGCTGCGTACCGGCCAGCACCTGTACGCGCAGATCTTCACTGCCGACGGCTCCAAGGTGCTGGCTTCGGCCAACACCGCCCAGGCCGACGTCAAGGAAGGCCTGAAGAACGGCAAGAACTGCGACGCTGCTGCCAAGGTCGGCAAGATCATCGCCGAGCGCGCCAAGGCTGCCGGTATCGAGAAGGTCGCTTTCGACCGCTCGGGCTACCGCTACCACGGCCGCATCAAGGCTCTGGCCGAAGCTGCCCGCGAAGGCGGCCTGCAGTTCTAAGGAATAGGGAAGGGGCCGTGTGCCCCTTTCCGCCTGCCTGCCGGTACAGGTCGTACCGGGCGCCGGCAACTCTTCTGCAGTTGCCGGTGAAACACCGCTGTAAACCACAACCATAAGCGGCCCCGAGCCGTACATACCCAACCAATCAAGGAATCAACATGGCAGAAGAACGTCAGCAGCGGGGTCGCGATCGCGACCGTAACCGCGAAGAGAAAGTCGACGACGGCATGATCGAGAAGCTGGTCGCGGTCAACCGCGTCAGCAAGACCGTCAAGGGCGGTCGCCAGTTCACCTTCACAGCCCTGACCGTGGTCGGCGACGGCGAAGGCAAGGTCGGTTTTGGTTATGGCAAGGCCCGCGAAGTGCCGGTCGCCATCCAGAAGTCGATGGAGCAGGCGCGCAAGAACCTGGTCAACGTTGACCTGAACAACGGCACCCTGTGGCACACCATCAAGGATGGTCACGGCGCAGCCCGCGTGTTCATGCAGCCGGCCTCCGAAGGTACCGGCGTGATCGCCGGCGGTGCCATGCGCGCCGTGCTGGAAGCCGTTGGCGTGAAGAACGTGCTGGCCAAGGCCACCGGTTCGCGTAACCCGATCAACCTGGTGCGCGCCACCGTGAAGGGCCTGGCTGCTGCGCAGTCGCCGGCTCGCATCGCGGCCAAGCGCGGCAAGAAGGTGGAGGAACTCAACCATGGCTAATGAGTCCAACAAGACCGTGAAGGTGCGCCTGGTGCGCGGCCTGCGTGGAACCCAGTCGCGTCACCGCCTGTCGGTGCGTGCCCTGGGCCTGAACAAGCTCAACGATGTGCGTGAACTGAAGGACAGCCCGCAGGTTCGCGGCCTGATCAACAAGGTTCAGTACCTCGTCCAGGTTGAGGAGTAATCGACCATGACTCTGCGTCTCAATGAACTGAGCCCGGCACCGGGCGCCCGCACCGAGCGTACCCGCGTCGGTCGCGGTATCGGCTCGGGCCTGGGCAAGACTGCCGGCCGCGGCCACAAGGGTTCGTTCGCCCGCAAGGGTGGCGGCAAGATCAAGGCTGGCTTCGAAGGCGGCCAGACCCCGATGCAGCGCCGTCTGCCGAAGATCGGCTTCCGTTCCAAGATGGCCAAGGACACCGCTGAAGTGCTGTCCTACCACCTGGACCGTCTGGAAGCGGGTGAGATCGACTTCGCGGCACTGCGTGCCGCCAAGCTGGTCCCGTCCACTGCCAAGAAGGCCAAGGTCGTGCTGAAGGGCGAGCTGACCAAGGCGTTCACCCTGAAGGGTGTTGCGGCTACCGCCGGCGCCAAGGCTGCGATCGAAGCTGCCGGCGGCAGCGTACAGGAGTAACTGGAACATGGCGCAAGCTGGCATCGGTAACCTCGCGGGCGGGATGGGCAAGTTCACGGAACTTCGCCAGCGTCTTCTGTTCGTACTCGGGGCATTGCTCGTCTATCGCATCGGCTGCTACGTGCCGGTGCCGGGCGTCAATCCCGATGCCATGCTTGCGCTGATGCAGGCGCAGGGCGGCGGTATCGTGGACATGTTCAACATGTTCTCGGGCGGCGCCCTGCACCGTTTCAGCATTTTCGCGCTGAACGTCATGCCGTACATCTCGGCATCGATCGTGATGCAGCTGGCCGTCCACATCTTCCCCGCGCTCAAGGCGATGCAGAAGGAAGGTGAGTCCGGTCGTCGCAAGATCACCCAGTATTCGCGCATCGGCGCGGTGCTGCTGGCGGTGGTGCAGGGCGGCAGTATCGCGCTGGCGCTGCAGAACCAGCTGTCGCCGGGCGGTGCTCCGGTGGTGTACGCCCCGGGCCTGGCCTTCGTGTTCACCGCCATCGTGGCGCTGACCGCAGGCACCATGTTCCTGATGTGGGTGGGCGAGCAGGTCACCGAGCGTGGCATCGGCAACGGTGTGTCGCTGATCATCTTCGCTGGCATCGTGGCAGGCCTGCCGGCCGCCGTGATCCACACCGTGGAAGCGTTCCGCGACGGCAGCATGAGCTTCATCTCGCTGCTGATCATCGCCCTGGTGGTGCTGGCCTTCACTTATTTCGTGGTGTTCGTCGAGCGCGGCCAGCGCCGCATCACCGTCAATTACGCCCGCCGTCAGGGTGGCCGTAATGCGTACATGAACCAGACCTCGTTCCTGCCGCTGAAGCTGAACATGGCGGGCGTGATCCCGGCCATCTTCGCCTCCAGCATCCTGGCCTTCCCGGCCACCCTGGCGATGTGGTCCGGCCAGGCCAGCTCCGCGACCTGGCTGCAGAAGGTCGCCAACGCGCTGGGTCCGGGCGAGCCGCTGCACATGATCGTGTTCGCCGCGCTGATCACCGGTTTCGCGTTCTTCTACACTGCGCTGGTGTTCAACTCGCAGGAAACCGCCGACAACCTCAAGAAGTCGGGTGCGCTGATCCCGGGTATCCGTCCGGGCAAGGCCACCGCCGAGTACATCGACGCCGTGCTGACCCGCCTGACGGCCGCCGGCTCGCTGTACCTGGTCATTGTCTGCCTGCTGCCGGAAATCATGCGCACGCAGCTCAATGCGTCGTTCTACTTCGGCGGCACCTCGCTGCTGATCGTGGTGGTCGTGGTGATGGACTTCATTGCCCAGATCCAGGCCCACCTGATGTCGCACCAGTACGAGAGCCTGCTCAAGAAGGCCAACCTGAAGGGCGGCAACCGCGGCGGTTTTGCACGCGGCTGATTCACCCGGTATACTTTCCGCTTCATAGCGGTCAGGGCCGCCCCGGTACCCGGGGCAGGTCTTCCAGACAGAAGGGCGGTCCCCGCAGCGGTCTTGGGTGGGGGTGCGATGTGGTTGTTCCGCGCGGGAGTAGCGCGGGCGGCTTGAAGGGCAACCTTCCTGCCAGGCACATCCGGCGCCGGAGCATGGGCACACTCCCCATGCCGGGTCCATGGAACCTTGTGTTCCACGGGCTTCCAAGCAAACCAAGACCTTGTTAGTATCGCTAGTTCACTTTTTTGATCCATCCTGCCGGATTGGCGCGCCTGTCGGTGCGTATTCGGCCATCACTCAGCTGGAGAACCGCGTCATGGCGCGTATTGCAGGCGTCAACCTGCCAGCCCAGAAGCATGTCTGGGTCGGGTTGCAAAGCATTTACGGCATCGGCCGTACCCGCTCGAAGAAGGTCTGCGAAGCCGCAGGCGTTACTTCGACCACCAAGATCCGCGACCTGTCGGAGCCGGAAATCGACCGTCTGCGCCTTGAAGTGGGCAAGTACATCGTCGAAGGCGACCTGCGTCGTGAAGTCGGCATCGCAATCAAGCGTCTGATGGACCTGGGCTGCTACCGCGGTCTGCGTCACCGTCGCGGCCTGCCGCTGCGCGGCCAGCGCACCAAGACCAATGCTCGCACCCGCAAGGGTCCGCGCAAGGCTCTGAAGAAGTAAGGGACCCTAGAAAATGGCTAAGCCCGCTGCTGCTAAGACCAAGAAGAAGATCAAGCGCGTCGTCACCGACGGCGTTGCCCACGTCCACGCTTCGTTCAACAACACCATCGTGACCATCACCGACCGCCAGGGCAATGCACTGTCCTGGGCGACCTCCGGTGGCGCCGGTTTCCGTGGCTCGCGTAAGTCGACTCCGTTCGCTGCCCAGGTTGCCGCCGAAAAGGCTGGCAAGGCTGCGCTGGACTACGGCCTGAAGTCGCTGGAAGTCCGCATCAAGGGTCCGGGTCCGGGCCGTGAGTCGGCCGTGCGTTCGTTGAACAACGTCGGCTACAAGATCACCAACATCATCGACGTGACGCCTATCCCGCACAACGGGTGCCGTCCGCCGAAGAAGCGTCGCGTCTAAAGGAGCGATAAGAAATGGCTCGTTATATCGGTCCTACCTGTAAGCTCGCCCGCCGCGAAGGCGCCGACCTCTCCCTGAAGAGCCCGGCCCGCGCGTTGGACTCCAAGTGCAAGCTGGAGCAGAAGCCCGGCCAGCACGGCGCGACCGCCCGCAAGGGCAAGCTGTCCGACTACGCCACCCAGCTGCGTGAAAAGCAGAAGGTCAAGCGTATCTACGGTCTGCTGGAGCGTCAGTTCCGCAACTACTACAAGAAGGCCTCGACCAAGAAGGGCAACACCGGCGAGAACCTGCTGCAGTTGCTGGAAACCCGTCTGGACAACGTCGTCTACCGCATGGGCTTCGCTGTGACCCGTCCGGCTGCCCGTCAGCTGGTCTCGCACCGTGGCGTCACGGTCAACGGCAAGTCGGTGAACCTGGCTTCGTACCAGGTCAAGGCTGGCGACGCGATCGCCCTGTCCGAGAAGGCTGCCAAGCAGCTGCGCGTCCAGGAAGCCCTGGTTGTCGCTGAACAGCACGACCTCAGCCCGTCGTGGGTCGAAGTCGATTCGAAGAAGTTCAGCGGCGTGTTCAAGGCCGTTCCGGATCGCGCCGACCTGCCTGCGGATATCAACGAAGCGCTGATCGTCGAGTTGTATTCGAAGTAATTCACAATGGAGAACCTCCGGGTTGCACCGGAGGTTCGCAGGAGAACCCGCAACATGACGGTTACCGCAAACCAGGTTCTGCGTCCTCGCGGTCCGCAGATCGAACGCCTTACCGAGACCCGCGCCAAGGTCGTGATCGAACCGTTGGAGCGTGGTTACGGGCATACGCTGGGCAACGCCCTGCGTCGCGTGCTGCTGTCGTCCATCCCGGGCTTCGCCATTACCGAAGTCGAGATCGACGGCGTGCTTCACGAGTACACCACGCTGGAAGGCCTGCAGGAGGACGTGCTCGAAGTCCTGCTGAACCTGAAGGACGTGGCCATTCGCATGCATTCCGGCGACAGCGCCACGCTCTCCCTGTCCAAGCAGGGCCCGGGCATCGTGACCGCTGCCGACATCAAGGTTGACCATAACGTCGAAGTGATCAACGGCGACCACGTGATCTGCCACCTGACCAAGGACGCGGCGATCAACATGCGTCTGAAGATCGAGCGTGGCTTCGGCTACCAGCCGGCTGCCTCGCGCCGCCGTCCGGACGAAGAGTCGCGTGCGATCGGTCGTCTGGTGCTGGACGCTTCGTTCTCGCCGGTCCGTCGCGTCGCCTATTCGGTGGAAGCGGCCCGCGTCGAGCAGCGTACCGACCTGGACAAGCTGGTCATCGATATCGAAACCAACGGCACGATCGATGCCGAGGAGGCCGTCCGCACCGCGGCCGACATCCTCAGCGATCAGCTGTCGGTGTTCGGCGACTTCACCCACCGCGATCGCGGTGCGGCCAAGCCGGCCAACAACGGCGTGGATCCGGTGCTGCTGCGCCCGATCGACGATCTGGAGCTGACCGTGCGTTCGGCCAACTGCCTGAAGGCCGAGAGCATCTACTACATCGGTGATCTGATCCAAAAGACCGAAGTGGAACTGCTCAAGACCCCGAACCTGGGCAAGAAGTCGCTGACCGAAATCAAGGAAGTGCTGGCCCAGCGTGGCCTGTCGCTTGGCATGAAGCTGGAGAACTGGCCGCCGGCCGGTGTCGCCGCTCACGGCATGCTTGGTTGATAGCAGCATCTGTTCCCCCGCATGGGTGACCATGCGGGGGAATGTTGTAGGCAGTACCCGCGTAGACGGCTGACAAGGCCGCTGCGCCGGTCGTCCAAGGATAGGGCGGCCAGGACCATCCGCAGTCCATGCAGCAACGCCACGACGGCGACAACGAAGTCCAACGTCTCATCATTCAATCTAAGGAATCTGTCCCATGCGTCACCAGAAGTCTGGCCGTAAGTTCAGCCGCACCAGCGCCCACCGCGAAGCGATGTTCAAGAACATGGCCGCCTCGCTGTTCAAGCACGAGCTGATCAAGACCACCCTGCCGAAGGCCAAGGAACTGCGCCGCGTTGCCGAGCCGCTGATCACCCTGGCCAAGGTCGACTCCGTCGCCAACCGCCGCCTGGCCTTCGCCCGCCTGCGTGACAAGGAAGCCGTCGGCAACCTGTTCACCATCTTGGGCCCGCGCTACGCCACCCGTCCGGGCGGCTACCTGCGCCTGCTGAAGTGCGGCTTCCGTGCCGGCGACAACGCTCCGATGGCCTACGTCGAGCTGGTCGACCGTCCGGCCGCCGTTGCCGAAGAAGTCGCCGAGTAATCGCGACCTTCCATCCTGCAAGGGATGAAACAGAAGCCCGGCCTTGGCCGGGCTTTCTGCTTATGGGAAGTCGTCATGGCCGCAGGTGCTGTTGCACTGCGGCCGGGCTGGTACTCTTGCCGGATGGTTGAAACGGGTTGAT
>NZ_JAYFUH010000032.1:0-11337 GCF_034961085.1 Stenotrophomonas capsici
CGGGGTCAAGGCCGCGCGCGCGCCGTGGATCGCCACCCTCGACGGCGACGGCCAGAACGACCCGGCCGACATCCCCAGGCTGCTGGCCGCGCGCGATACCGCCGAGGGCGGGGTCAAGCTGTTCGCCGGCTGGCGGGTCAACCGCCAGGACAGTGGCTCCAAGCGCTGGGCCAGCAAGTGGGCCAATGCCATCCGCGCGCGCATGCTGCGCGACGACACCCCCGACACCGGCTGCGGCATCAAGCTGTTCGACCGCGATGCCTTCCTCGACCTGCCGTACTTCGACCACATGCACCGCTACCTGCCGGCGCTGATGCAGCGCGCCGGCTGGAAGACCGTGAGCGTGCCGGTCAGCCACCGCCATCGCACCGCGGGCGTGTCCAAGTACAACAACTTCGGCCGTGCCATGGTCGGCATCCGTGACCTGCGCGGCGTGGCATGGCTGATCACCCGCTCCAAACGCACGGCGGTGGAGGAGCTCTGAGCATGGATTTCATGAACCAGCCGCTGGTCTGGCTGGAGTGGACCGGCGTGCACATGTCGCCGTGGAAGCTCATCGGCCTGACCGGCGCGTTGATGTTCGGCGGACGCTGGCTGGTGCAGTTCGTCGCCTCGCGGCGCGCCGGCAAGCCGGTGATCCCGCGCCTGTTCTGGTACATGAGCGTGCTGGGCAGCCTGATGACGCTGAGCTACTTCGTGTTCTCGGCCAAGCAGGACGCGGTCGGCGTCATCCAGAACCTGTTCCCGGCCTTCACCGCGCTGTACAGCCTGCGCCTGGACATCAAGCACCGCGGCTGGAAACGGGACAAGGCAGGGCACTGACGGCGGCGCGATTCCGGCGCTTTTGCCGCCTGAATCGGTCTAGGTCGGGCAGCGGCTTCAATGCGATGATCCGGGGTGAACTGTCTTCATCCGGGGAATCCTGATCGTGAAATCACCGTTGACCGCCGCCCTCCTGCTTGCCCTCGGCCTGAGCGCCGTGCCTGCCCTTGCCGCCCAGCCTGCCGCGCCGTCCACGCTGGCGACGCAGGCGGCCGATGCCCGGTTCCAGGCGATCTACGAGAAGGAATGGGCCTGGCGGCAGACCGGCGGCGGCGAGGCCAGCGAGGACGGTGACGCCCCGGCCGACGCCACCACCCTGCCCGATGTCGGCGCGCAGGCCCAGCAGGCCCGGCTCAAGGTGTGGGACGAGGTGCTCAAGCAGCTGGAGGGCATCGACCCGGCCACGCTCTCGGCCGAAAACCAGGTCAACTACGCCATCTATAGGTACCAGGTGGAGAACCTGGCCGACGAAGTGCGCCACGGCACCTATGAGATGCCGTTCAACTCGGACTCCTCGTTCTGGTCGAACCTGAGCTTCATGGCCCGGCGCGAGATGAAGACCGCCGCCGAGTACCGCGCCTACATCGCGCGCCTGAACGACGTGCCGCGCTACTTCGACCAGCAGATGGTCAACATGCGCGCCGGCCTGGCGCGCGGCTTCAGCGTGCCGCGCGCGGTGCTTGAAGGCCGCGACGTATCGATCTCGACCGTGGCCGGGCTGAAGGACCCGACCCAGTCGCCACTGTACGAACCGTTGCAGAAGATGCCGTCCAGCATCCCCGCCGCCGAGCAGGCCAGCCTGCAGGCCGATGCCCGGCAGGCCATCAGCGGCAGCGTGGTACCGGCGTTCGGCAAGCTGTTGACCTTCTTCCGCGAAGAGTACGTGCCGCAGTCGCGCACCACCCTTGCCGCCGAGAAGATGCCCGGCGGCAAGGAGTTCTACCGCCAGCAGATCCGCGAATACACCACGCTGGACATGAGCCCGCAGGAGATCCATGCGCAGGGCCTGGCCGAGGTGAAGCGCATCCAGGGCGAGATGAACGCCATCATCGACAAGGTCGGCTTCACCGGCAAAAGCCCGGACACCCGCTTCGCCGATTTCCTCCAGTTCCTGCGCACCGACCCGCAGTTCTACGCCAAGACCCCGGACGAACTGCTGTGGCGCGCGGCGTGGATCTCCAAGCGCGTGGACGGCGTGATCGGCCGCTACATGACGCTGCCGCGCGCGCGCTTCACCATCGTGCCGGTGCCGCCGGACATCGCCCCGTTCTGGACCGCCGGCCGCGGCGGCATGGGCACCTACTGGCTCAACACCTACAACCTGCCGGCACGCCCGCTGTACAACCTGCCGGCGTTGACCCTGCATGAGTCCGACCCGGGCCACGCGCTGCAGGGTGCATTGGCTGCCGAGCAGACCGACCTGCCGGAGTTCCGCCGCAACAACTACATCTCCGCCTACGGCGAGGGCTGGGGCCTGTACACCGAGAAGCTCGGCGTGGAGATGGGCATCTACCAGACCCCGTACGAGGACTTCGGTCGCCTGACCTACGAGATGTGGCGTGCCTGCCGGCTGGTGATCGACACCGGCGTGCATCACTACGGCTGGACCCGCGAGCATGCCATCGCCTACCTGCGTGACCACACCGCGCTGAGCGAGCACGAGGTGACCACCGAGGTCGACCGCTACATCTCCTGGCCGGCGCAGGCATTGAGCTACAAGCTGGGCGAGATCACCATCGTGCGCCTGCGTGCCGAGGCCGAGCAGGCGCTGGGCAGCCGCTTCGACGTCAAGGGCTTCCACGACACCATCCTGCGCCTGGGTTCGGTGCCGCTGCCGGTGCTGGAGCAGCAGGTGCGTGCCTATATTGAGCAACGCAAGAACGCCAAGTAAGGCCGAAGCAAAGGCGCCCTCATCCGGCGCTGCGCGCCACCTTCTCCCGCACGCGGGAGAAGGGTTGGGGTACTGCAATTGCAGGTATTGCTTCAGTTCGCGGCCAACCCGTCCCTTCTCCCGAAAGCCGGAGAAGGTGGCGCGTAGCGCCGGATGAGGGCCGCTTTTGACCCCTGCGATTGTGTAACGGCCCCCACCACCGGTAGGCTGCGCCGATGCTGCAGTCCCTGCGCCACCGCCGCCTGTTCCTGCTGCGCCTGCTGATGCTGGCGCTGGTGGGTTTTGGCGTGTTCGGTACCTCGCTGGCCTCGGCATTGACCGACATCCACATGCTGTCGCATGCCGATATCGGCGCCGACGTGCATGAACACGACGACGCGGCGCTGGCCAAGGCGCCCGATGCCGAGGATGCCGCCAACGCGCTGCTGCATGCCCTGGTGCACTGCGTGGACTGCCACGGCCATGGCGGCGTGCTGCCGACCCTCGCGCCGGCGTGGTCGCTGTCGTTCCCGCCGGTGCAGTCCGCACCGCTGGCGCAGGTGCCGCAGTGCGCCTCGCAGCCGGCCGAGAGCCTGTTCCGTCCCCCGATAGCCGCCTGACGTCCCGGCTCATTGGCCGGCTCCCACGTCTGCAACTGCTATCTGGAGATTCCCCATGTGGATGCGCCTGGCGGCGATAGCCGCCTTTGCGCTGGTGCCGCGCGTGTACGCGCAGGCACCGGCGTCTGCTGTTCCGTTGAGCCTGGACGCGGCCATTGCCCGCGTCGCCGTTGACCACCCCGACCTGCAATTGGTCGATGCACAACGTCCCGTGCTGGAAGCACGCCGGGACGCCGCTTCGCTGCGCCCGCCGCTGCAGTTCGGCGCCGATGTCGAGAACCTGCTCGGCAGCGGCGACAACCGCGGCCTGAAGGGGCTGGAAACCACCGTCAGCCTGTCCGGCGTGCTGGAGCGCGGCGGCAAGCTCGACGCGCGCCGCCTGCTGGCGCAGTCCAACCTCGACGCTCTGGCCCCGCAGCGTGCCACCGCGCGGCTGGACCTGCTGGCAGAAACCGCCCGTCGCTACCTCGACGTGGCGCGCGCGCAGTCCGCGCTGGACATCGCCCTGACCGACATCGAGCAGCGCCGTCGTGCGGTGAATGCCGCGCGCGTGCGGCTGCAGGCCGGTGCATCACCGGAATCGGTGCTGTTCACCGCGCAGGCGATGCTGGCGCAGGCCGAGCTGGACCGCGACCGCGCCACCCAGGAGGCCGCCTCGGCGCGCCTGGCCCTGGCCGCCTTGTGGGGCGCACGCCAGGCGGGTTTCGCGTCGGTCAGTGGCAATGCCCTGCGCCTGCCGGCGGCACGTGACTTCGACGTGTTGGCCGACGAACTGCAGCGTGCACCGGAGCTGGCCGAGTTGCTGGGCGAGGAGCGCGTCCGCGATGCCCAGCTGCAGCTGGCACGTACTGCCGCGCGCCCGGACTGGAACTGGCAGGTCGGGGTGCGCAACAGCCGCGCCGACAGCGCCACGTCGCTGGTCGGGGGTTTCAGCATCCCGCTCGGCAGCGCACGCCGCGCCGCGCCGGAAATCCGCGAAGCCGAGGCCAACCTCGCGCTGCTGCCCTATGAGCGCAAGGCGCGCCTGCAACAGCTGTACGCCACGCTGGCCGAAGCACATGGCCGCTATGCCGGTGCACGGCTGGAGGTGGAACGCCTGCAGCGCGACGTGCTGCCGCAGCTGCAGAAGGCCGAACGTGCCGCCGAACAGGCCTGGCGTGCCGGCGCGGCCAGCTACATGGAATGGGCGCAGTTGCAGGCCATGCGCATCGAGGCGCGCCAGCGCCAGCTCGATTCGGCCATCGCCGCACAGACTGCCCTGATTGAAATCCAGCGTCTCACCGGCCAGTCGATGCTCGCCGATGACGCCACCGTTGCCCTGGAGAACGCACGATGAGCCGCACCCCGTTGATTTCCACCGCCGCACTGGTGCTGCTGGCGCTGTCGTTGAGTGCCTGCGGCGGCAAGCCCGAGGCAGCGGTGTCCGCCACCGCGCAAGAGGCCGGCCACGACGAAGCCGGCCACGCCCATGAGGAAGGCGAGGAAGAAGCCGAACGCACCACCATCAAGGCGGCGATGGCACAGCAGGCCGGCATCGTCAGCGCGCCGGCACAATCCGGCACCATCGCCGACGAGCATGAGGTGCAGGGCCTGCTCACGCCAGTCGACGGCCGCGTGGCGCAGGTGATGGCGCGCTTCCCTGGCCCGATCCGCGCGCTGCGGGCCAACGTGGGTGACCGCGTCAGCGCCGGCCAGGCGCTGGCCAGCATCGACAGCAACCTGAGCCTGACCACCTACGGCGTCAGTGCGCCGATCAGCGGCGTGGTGCTGTCGCGGCAGGCGCAGGTCGGCGCGGTGGCGGGCGAGGGCACGCCGCTGTTCGAGATCGGCGACCTGTCCGAGTTGTGGGTGGACCTGCACATCTTCGGTGCCGACACCCAGCACATCACCGCCGGCGTGCCGGTCACCGTCACCCGCATGACCGATGGCGTCAGCCAGGCCACCACGCTCGAACGCGTGCTGCCGGGTACCGCCACCGCCAGCCAGAGCACGGTGGCACGCGCGGTCGTGCGCAACGAGGATGGCTTGTGGCGCCCGGGCGCGGCGGTGAAGGCGCGCATCGTGGTGGCGATGCAGCCGGCCGCCGTCGTGGTGCCGCTGTCGGCGCTGCAGAGCATGGATGGGCACGATGTGGTGTTCGTGCGCGAGGGCGAGACCTACACCGCGCGCGAGGTGACGCTTGGCGCGCGGGATGCCGCCAAGGTCGAGGTCAAGGACGGCTTGCGCGCCGGCGAGCAGGTCGTGGTCGAGCAGAGTTACGTGGTCAAGGCCGATATCGGCAAGGCGGGGGCGTCGCATGAACATTGATTGCCGCCAACGCATCCACGGAGGGCCGCGCCATGCTTGAGCGCATCATTCGCGCCGCCATCGCGCACCGCTGGTTGATGATGGTGCTGACGCTGGCCCTGATCGCCATCGGCATCTGGAGCTTCACCCGCCTGCCGATCGACGCCACGCCCGACATCACCAACGTCCAGGTGCAGATCAACACCGCAGCCGAAGGCTACTCACCGCTGGAGGCCGAACAGCGCATCACCTATCCGGTGGAAACGGTGATGGCCGGCCTGCCGAAACTCGAGCAGGTGCGTTCACTGTCGCGTTACGGCCTGTCGCAGGTGACGGTGGTGTTCAAGGACGGCACCGACCTGTACTTCGCCCGCCAGCAGGTGGCCGAACGCCTGCAGCAGGTGAAATCACAGCTGCCTGAAGGGCTGGATCCGCAGCTGGGGCCGATTGCCACCGGCCTGGGCGAGATCTTCATGTACACCATCGACGCCGATCCCGAGGCGCGCAAGCCGGACGGCACCGCGTACACCGCCACCGACCTGCGCACGCTGCAGGACTGGGTGGTTCGCCCACAGCTGCGCAATGTGCCGGGCGTCACCGAGGTCAACACCATCGGTGGTTACCAGCGGCAGATCCACATCACTCCGGACCCGGCCAAGCTGCGCGCGTTGGGCTTCACCCTCGACGACGTCGCCGAAGCGGTGGAGGGCAACAACCAGAACGTCGGCGCCGGCTACATCGAGCGCAACGGCCAGCAGTTCCTGGTGCGCGTGCCCGGGCAGGTGAGCGGCGTGGAGGAGATCGGCAACATCGTGCTGGCCCGCCGCGAAGGCGTGCCGATCCACGTGCACGACGTGGCCGAGGTCGCCGAGGGCCCGGAGCTGCGCAGCGGCGCGGCCACCCAGAACGGCCACGAGGTGGTGATGGGCACCGTGGTGATGCTGGTCGGGGCCAACAGCCGCGAGGTGGCGCAGGCCGCCGCCGCCAAGCTGGAACAGGCACAACGCAGCCTGCCCGAAGGCGTCACCGTCACCGCCAGCTATGACCGCACCGCGCTGGTGGACCGCACCATCCAGACCGTGGCCAAGAACCTGCTGGAAGGCGCGCTGTTGGTGATCGTGGTGCTGTTCCTGCTGCTCGGCAACTTCCGCGCGGCGCTGATCACCGCGGCGGTGATCCCGCTGTCGATGCTGTTCACCCTGACCGGCATGGCGCGCGGCGGCGTGTCGGCCAACCTGATGAGCCTGGGGGCGCTGGACTTCGGCCTGATCGTCGACGGCGCGGTGATCATCATCGAGAACTGCCTGCGTCGTTTCGGCGAACGCGCGCATGCCCTGGGCCGGGCGATGACGCTGGAGGAACGCTTCGCCGAGACCGCCAGCGCCACCGCCGAGGTGATCCGCCCCAGCCTGTTCGGCCTGGGCATCATCACCGCGGTGTACCTGCCGATCTTCGCGCTCACCGGCGTGGAGGGGAAAATGTTCCACCCGATGGCGATCACCGTGGTGCTGGCCCTGACCGGCGCGATGCTGCTGGCCCTGACCTTCGTGCCCGCCGCGATCGCGTTGTTCCTGGGTGGGCGCGTGGAGGAGAAGGAGAACCGCCTGATGGCCTGGCTGCGGCGCCGTTACGAGCCGTTGCTGGACGCGGTGCTGCGGCGCGGGCGCTGGATCGTCGGTGGTGCGGCGTTGCTGGTGGTGCTGTGCGGCCTGCTGGCCACCCGGTTGGGCAGCGAGTTCGTGCCCAACCTGGACGAAGGTGACGTGGCGATGCATGCCATGCGCATTCCCGGCACCAGCCTGACCCAGTCGGTGAACATGCAGAAGCAGGTGGAAATGCGCCTGCTGCAGTTCGCCGAGGTGGACAAGGTGTTCTCCAAGATCGGTACGCCGGAAGTGGCCTCCGACCCGATGCCGCCGTCGGTGGCCGATACCTTCATCATGATGAAGCCTCGCAAGCAGTGGCCGGACCCACGCAAGCCGCGCGTGCAGCTGTTGGCCGAACTCGAGGCGGCGGTGGAGGAACTGCCGGGCAACAACTATGAGTTCACCCAGCCGATCCAGATGCGCATGAACGAGTTGATCTCCGGCGTGCGTGCCGATGTGGCGGTGATGCTGTTCGGTGATGACATGCAGACGCTGGCGCAGGTGGGCCAACGCATTGCCGAGGTCGCGGCGAAGGTGCCGGGTGCGGCCGACGTGCGGCTGGAGGAAACCAGTGGCCTGCCATTGCTCACCGTCACCCCCGACCGCAGTGCGTTGGCCGGTTACGGCCTCAACCCGGGCCAGCTGCAGGCCACCGTGTCCACTGCGGTGGGCGGGCGCGTGGCCGGGCAGTTGTTCGAGGGCGACCGCCGCTTCGACATCGTCGTGCGCCTGCCCGAGGCGCTGCGCCAGGACCCGGCCGCGCTGGCCGACCTGCCGGTTTCGCTGGAGCCGGCGTTGGCGCAGAACAGCGCCGACGAGTCCAGCCGTGGCGGTGGTTGGCGCAGTGGCGATGCACGCACCGTGCCGCTGCGTGAGCTGGCGCGCATCGAGAGCAGCGAAGGGCCGAACCAGATCAACCGCGACAACGGCAAGCGCCGCATCGTGGTCACCGCCAACGTACGCGACCGCGACCTGGGCAGTTTCGTCGCCGACCTGCAGGCGGCGGTGGATGCGCAGGTGAAGGTGCCGGCCGGCTACTGGGTGGAGTACGGGGGCAGCTTCGAACAGCTGATCTCGGCCAGCCAGCGCCTGGCGGTGGTGGTACCGGTGACGCTGGTGCTGATCTTCGCGCTGCTGTTCTGGGCTTTCGGCTCAGGCAAGGACGCAGCCATCGTGTTCAGCGGCGTGCCGTTGGCACTGACCGGTGGCGTGCTGGCCCTGGCGCTGCGCGGCATTCCTTTGTCGATCTCGGCCGGCATCGGCTTCATCGCCCTGTCCGGCGTGGCGGTCCTCAACGGGCTGGTGATGATCAGCTTCGTGCGCCACCTGCGCGAACAGGGCCGTCCGCTGGACGTGGCGGTGCGCGAAGGCGCGCTGGGCCGCCTGCGTCCGGTGCTGATGACCGCGCTGGTTGCCTCGCTGGGCTTCGTGCCGATGGCATTCAACGTCGGCGCCGGCTCGGAAGTGCAGCGCCCGCTGGCCACGGTGGTGATCGGTGGCATCGTCTCCTCGACGCTGCTGACCCTGCTGTTGCTGCCGGTGCTGTACCGCTGGCTGCATCGCAAGGACTGAGTGCTCGCGGGCATGCTTTGAGCCCCTCTCCCGCTAGCGGGGTAAGAGGGGCCGCTTGCGAACCACCGGTTCGCGGCCCGTCGAACGTCCTTGCACCAGCGCAGGGGCCGGGGCGTGGAGCGGGGGTTGGGGTGAGGGGCGCTCCTGGCTCGCAATGCACTGGGAGCACGGAACATTCCGGATGCGCAGCGCTTACCAAGCGCCACGGAGCCCAAAGGACCTACAACCTCCTGCAAACGATCCGCTCCAGCGCGACAATAGCCGCGACGAAAACCTTGAGCCCCCCATGAGCGAGTGTTGCGGCTGCGGCAAAACCCTGGAAGTCGAACGCATGCACGCCCGCCAACGGCGGGTGCTGGTGCAGGTGCTGGTCATCAACCTGCTGACGTTCGTGATGATGATGGGCGCGGCCTGGCACAGCGGCTCGGCCTCATTGCTGTCCGGCAGCCTGGACAATCTCGGCGACGCGCTGACCTATGCGCTGAGCCTGGCGGTGGTCGGTGCCAGCCTCGCCGCCAAGGCGCGCGTGGCCCTGCTCAAGGCGGTGTTCATCCTGTGCGCGGCCATCGCGGTGGCCGTGGGCATCGGCTGGAAGCTGGCCCATCCGCACCTGCCGCTGTTTGAAAGCATGGGCATCGCCGCGCTGCTGAATCTGGTCGCCAACCTGCTGTGCCTGCGCCTGCTGTGGCCGTACCGGCAGGGCGACATCAACCTGGCCTCGGCCTGGGCGTGTTCGCTGAATGATGTGTACGAAGGCAGTGCCGTGATCCTGGCCGCGCTGGCGGTGTGGGCGTTCGGTGCCGGTTGGCCGGACCTGCTGATCGCCGTGGCCTTGCTGCTGCTGTTCCTGCGCTCGGCCTGGAAGGTGGCGCGGGCAGCGTGGCGTGAGCTGCGTGGTGCGCAGGCACGTGCGGCCTGACTTGATGTGCGTGCGCCGGGCTGGCTAGCGTCGGGCGGTACATCCAGGGAGCGGGTCCATGCGTATGCACCATCTTGCCGTGCCGGTTCTGTTGTGGCTGTGTGGCCCGGCCGCCGCGCAGGACAGCCCCATCTACATCGAGTTCCTGTGGTCCAGGACACCGGCTGACGCGATTGCCCGCCAGCAGACGCGGCAGTTCGTCATGACGGGCGATCACGAGCACCAGATCTGCGTGGCCGCCAATGCCACGACCGACGATGTCGGCGGCCTGCAGCTGGAGCTGCGCGATGCCGACGGCAAGCGGGTGTCCCTGCACCGCTATGACGACTACCGCGGTGCCAAACGGTGCTACCGGGCCGACCTGGGCATCGGTGGCAGGCCGGGAGACTGGACGGCGCATGTCCTCCTCGGTGACGGCGGCACCAACACCGCGACGATCCGTGTCGATCCAAGCCTGGAGGACTCGCCGTTGTTCCAGGAGCGTGGCATTCCCTACGTCGCCGGCCGCCCGAACTACGATGCCTCGATCCCGCCGGAACAATGGTCGGGCCGGCTGGTCTGGGCGATGGACGTCGACCCGCAAGGCAAGGTCACCCATGTGGAGGTGGAAGTGGCCGAGGGCGTGGGTGAACGCCTGCGTGACCGCGCCATCGCCGCCGGCTACCTGAACCTGTTCCCGCCGGACCCGGGCCGGGCCGGCACGCCGCTGCGCTGGCGCCGGACGCTGGACTTCGCCCCCCAATAGGCCCCGCTGCGGCCGGTGATTTGCACTTGGGGCCTTGGCGCGGCATAATTACCGGCTCGCTGTGTCCGGAAACCTCCGGATTGGTGGTCGGGAACGTGTCATTCGCCCACCCTTGTCAGCGTAACCCTTTGATTCCCATGACACGTGGCGGGCAACCGCCGGGGCCGCCGTCTTCCTGGCTAAGGAAGTCACCAACATTACCGAGGTGCGCAATGTCCCGCGTATGCCAAGTTTCCGGCAAGCGAGTGCAGACGGGTAACAACGTCTCGCACGCCAACAACAAGACCCGTCGTCGTTTCCAGCCGAACCTGCACGAGCGTCGTTTCTGGGTCGCCAGCGAGAACCGCTGGGTCAAGCTTCGTGTTTCCGCGCATGCACTGCGCACCATCGACAAGAACGGCATCGATTCCGTTCTGGCTGAGCTGCGTGCCCGCGGCGAAAAGGTCTGAGGAGTAAACGATCATGGCAGGTAAGCGCGATAAGGTCCGTATGATTTCCTCGGCCGGCACTGGCCACTTCTACACGACCGACAAGAACAAGAAGAACACCCCGGGGAAGATGGAATTCCTGAAGTACGATCCGGTGGTGCGCAAGCACGTGATGTACAAGGAAGGCAAGATCAAGTAATCCGCCCGGATTGCCTGGTCTACCGTTCCACCCAGGACCCGCCGCAAGGCGGGTTCTGTGTTTCAGGCGTGTGAAAGCCCGCCAGCGCATCGCCCATGAACACATGCCGGCAGGGCATCAGGCAGGGGGATGGCATCGCCTACAATCGGGCGGATGAGCGTTCTTGATACCCCCGGGCCGTGTGATGTGGCCATCATCGGCGGCGGTGCCGCCGGCGTCCTTACCGCCAT
>NZ_JAYFUH010000033.1:0-4700 GCF_034961085.1 Stenotrophomonas capsici
TCCAGCCAGCCGTTGAGCGCGGCGGCCTTGAGCATCGCGTACTCACCGCTGACGTGGTACGCGAAGGTCGGCACGCCGAACTCCTGCTTCACCCGGCGCACGATATCCAGGTACGGCATGCCCGGCTTGACCATGACCATGTCCGCGCCTTCCTCCAGGTCCAGCGCGATCTCGCGCATGGCCTCGTCGCTGTTGGCCGGGTCCATCTGGTAGGTCTTCTTGTCGGCCTTGCCCAGGTTGCCGGAGCTGCCCACCGCATCGCGGAACGGGCCATAGAAGGCCGAGGCGTACTTGGCCGAATAGGCCATGATCCGGCAGTTGATGTGACCGGCGGCGTCCAGCGCGCGGCGGATGGCGCCGATGCGGCCATCCATCATGTCCGATGGCGAGACGATGTCCACGCCAGCCTGCGCATGCGAGACCGACTGCTTCACCAGCGCCTCGACGGTGATGTCGTTGAGCACGTAGCCGCGCTCGTCGATGATGCCGTCCTGGCCGTGGGTGGTGTACGGGTCCAGCGCCACGTCGGTCATCACCCCCAGCTCGGGGAAGCGCTGCTTCAGCGCGCGCACGGCGCGCTGGGCCAGGCCGTCCTCGTTCCAGGCCTCGGCCGCGTCCAGCGACTTGCGCGAGGGGTCGATCACCGGGAACAGGTCGATCACCGGCACGCCCAGCTCCAGCGCCTGCTCGGCCTCGCGCAGCAACTCGTCGATGGACATGCGGTCCACGCCCGGCATCGAGCCGACCGGCGCGCGGCCGTCCAGCTCGTGCACGAACACCGGCCAGATCAGGTCGTCGGTGGTCAGCGTGTGCTCGCGCATCAGGCGGCGCGAAAACGCGTCATGGCGCATGCGGCGCGGACGGTAAAGGGGGTGGCCCATCGCGGTACTCCTTGGTTCCAATGGCAATGATTCAGTGCAGCAGGTAGCCCTGCGGCTGCAGAGGCTCGGGCAGCGGCCGATGGCCGAGCGCGTCCAGCACATCGATCTCGATGGTACGCACCATCGCATCGAGCGGCAGGTCGTTGGGCTCCAGGCCGAACGGCTCTTCCATTTCCTCGCCCAGCTGGTCCAGGCCGAAAAAGGCATAGGCCAGCAGCATCGACACCACCGGCGTGGCCCAGCCCAGCGCACCAGCCAGGCCGAATGGCAGCAGCACGCAGAACAGCCACGCGCAGCGGTGCAGCAGCAGGGTGTAGGCAAACGGCAACGGGGTGCCGGCGATGCGCTCGCAGGCGGCCTGCACGCCGGACATCGCGTGCAGGCGTGTTTCGAACTGCGCGTATAGGTACGGGTCCAGCTGGCCGGCGTGCAGCGGCACCGCCAGTTCGCGCCCCAACTGCGCCAGCACGCCATCCGGGAGGTTGCGTCGTTCCAGCACCGGGGCCTGGTCCGGGGCCAGCCACGGTGCGGTCGCCGCGGCCTCGTCGCCGCCGCGCAGGCGGGCGGCCAGGGCATGGGCGAAACCGATCAGCAGGTGCGAGGTGCGCGCCTGCAGTGCCGGCTGGCGGGCCAGCAGCGCGGCCGCCTCGCGCGCGAAGCTGCGCGACTCGATGACCAGCTGCCCCCATTGCTTGCGGCCCTCCCACCAGCGCTCGTGGCAGGCGCTGTTGCGGAAACTCAGGAAGATCGACAGCACCAGGCCAAGCAGGGTGAACGGCACCACGGTGACGCCGTCACGGCCGAATGGGTGCCAGTACCGCTCGAATGCCGCCACGGCCACCGCCAACGCGCCGATGGCCAGCACCTTGGGCGCGATGGCCGGCACGATCGAGCCGCGCAGGATGTACAGCAGCTGCCAGCCGTGGGGGCGGGGTCGGATGATCATCGGGGGATTACGCCTGTCGCTGGCCCTGACGGCCGGGAAACACCCCGGCCAACCCCGTTATTTTACGCCCCCTGCCCGGCCACGGCCGTTCCCCCGGTCGGCGGGGCTTCAGATGATGCCGCCGCCAATGCTCAGCCGGATCACGCCGACGATGATGACGATGGCGTTGAGCACCAGGCCGGTCTTGGCGCGGCCACGCTTGGTGGCGTGGGTGAACAGCAGGCCGATGGCGGCGATGATCGCGCCCACCGCGGCGAACGGGATCAGGAACCAGTTCCCCCAGCCCAGCAGCGGGATGAAGGCCAGCACCATCCACAGCAATGCCGCGATACCCCAGATAAGGCTGATCAGTCCCATGTCCTTTCCTCCATCAGAAACTCACTGCAAGATAGCCCGGAAATGCCCGTGTTCAAGTGGCCGCCGTCGCGGCAACCAGTTCGCGGCCGATTCAGTCACGGCCGTGGATCATCCGCAAACACCGATCACCGGGGAGTGAAGCCATGAAATTCCCGCTCGCCATCGCATTGGGCCTGGCCCTGGCCACCGGCGGCTGCGCCAGCACGTCCAAGGTCATGCTCGGCCAGGCACGCACGCCGGTGGATCCGGCCACGGTACAGATCTATTCCAGCCCCCCGGCCGGCGCCGTCGAGATCGCCCAGCTGGAGTCCTCCAGCGCGGTCGGCTTCGGCACCCAGGGCCAGACCGACGCGGCCATCGCCCGCCTCAAGCGCGAGGCCGCCGCCCTGGGCGCCAACGGCGTGATCCTGATGGGCGTGGGCGCCGGCGGCTCGCCGGTGGGCATGTCGGTCGGCGCCGGCAGCTACGGCCGGCACAGCGCCGGTGGCCTGAGCGTGGGCATCCCCACCCAGCAGAAGCGCGCTGCCGGCGTGGCGATCTGGGTGCCACCCGGCGCCGGCAAGTAAGCCAGCGCCGGTGGGAGCGGCTTCAGCCGCGAAAACCCATAGACATCTGCCATGGGGGCTTCGCGGCCCAGGCCACCCCTACAAGAAAGAAGGGCGCCTTGCGGCGCCCTTTTTCACTTCCGGCGCTGGGCCGGAATGAAGACCTCGTTGACCGCCGTGGCCAGCTGGTCTGGCGGCAACAGGCCCTGGTCGAGCAGGAAGTTGTTGAACGCCAGCCGGTCGAACTTGTCGCCCAACGCCAGCTCGGTCTGCATGCGCAACTCCAGGATGCGGGTATAGCCATAGAAGTAGCTGCAGGCCTGGCCCGGCGAACGCACGGTGTAGCGGTCCAGTTCCTGGGTGGCCATCGCCTCGGACAGGCCCACGCCCTCGACCAGCACCCGGCGGGCCTGTTCGCGGTCGGTCTGGCCGAGGTTGAGCATCGGGTCGAGCATGGCGCGGGCCGCACGCAGCAGGCGGAACTGCAGCGCGATCATCTGCCCGTCCAGCGGCTCGAACGGCACCATCTCGGCTTCGGCGTACAACGCCCAGCCCTCGACGTTGACCGAGTTGAACGCGAACAACGTGCGCGCCAGCGAGATGCCCCGCTCGACCATCGCCGCGAACTGCAGGTCGTGGCCGGGGCGGCCTTCATGCGCGCTCAGCGTCCACGCCGCCGAACCAAAGTTGAAATCGTCGTACTGCGCCTTCCCGCCTGACGCCGGGTTGCCCAACGGCAGCACGAAGGTGCCCTGCTGCCCGGTATTGCCGACCAGCGGCGCCGGAAGGTAATGCGGGGCCGGGGAAGCGGCGCTTTCGGCCTCGCTGCCCAACCGCATCTGCAACGGCCGCTGTGGCACGTCGACGATGCCCTGCCTGCGGATGATCGGGTCGATCGCGTCGATCACGCCGCGGTAGTGCGATTCGAGCTGGTCGTTGCCGATGGTGTCCTGCTTCAGCGCGCGGATCACCGCCACGTAGTCGTTCGGGTCGGCGACCTTCAGGCCCTTGTCCTTGGCCACCAGCGGTGCCAGCTGGCGCATCGCCGCACGGGTCTCCATGTATTCGAGCTGGGCACGGCGCACCAGCAGCGCCGGGTCGATATCCACGCCCACTTCCTTGAGCTGGAAGGCATACAGCTCGGCCGGCAGGCGGTTGTCGGTGCGTGCCTGCGGCAGCACCTCCTTCTGCGTCCAGGCGATGTAGTCCTTCATCTGCGTGGACAGTTCGGCCAGCGCCGCATCGGCGCCTTCGATCTTGTACTTGGCGAACAGCTTGCCGATGCCGTCGATGTAGGTATCGACGTTGGCGATGGCCTGCTCGACCTCGATCTTCGTCGGTTGCAGCAGGTTCGGCGTGCCGCTCTTCTCGGCATAGCGCTGGCGCGCCAGTGTGGCCAGCGGCTGCGTGCCCGGTGCCTGCCCGACGTAAGCCTTCAGGCGGTCCAGTGCCTTGGCGCGACGCTCGGCCGGCACCTGGTCGGAGAGCAGCCCGTTGAGGCCGCTGAAGACGGTCTGCGGCACGTCCGCCCACGGCATCAGGTGCTGCTCGTTGAGCGTGCTGCCCTCGATGTTGCGCTCGGCCGTGGCGATCATGATCTCCAGGTCCTGGCGCACGTTGGGGTCACGCTCGAGCTGGAGCTTCTCGCGCAGCCGCTCGCGTGCACTGCCCAGTGCCTGGCGGTAGCGCGCGGCATTGTCCGGCCCCAGGTCCACCGCCTTGTCGTCGTAACCCGGCACGCCGAAGAAGCTGGCCATCTCCGGCTGGAACGGCGCCTGCGCCTGCAGCAGGATCTGCGCCAATTCGTTGCTGTGGGTGACCCAAGCGGGGGCGGACTTGGCCGCAGGTGCGGCGGCGACGCTGAGCGGCAGAGGGGCAGCCAGGGCAAGGGCGAGAGCAAGGACCAGCGGCTTCATGGGGTAACTCCGGTGTGGATGCCGGGAAGCTACGTCAGGCCGGAGTTTTGCGGCA
>NZ_JAYFUH010000033.1:4720-7184 GCF_034961085.1 Stenotrophomonas capsici
GGAGCTTCTCGCGCAGCCGCTCGCGTGCACTGCCCAGTGCCTGGCGGTAGCGCGCGGCATTGTCCGGCCCCAGGTCCACCGCCTTGTCGTCGTAACCCGGCACGCCGAAGAAGCTGGCCATCTCCGGCTGGAACGGCGCCTGCGCCTGCAGCAGGATCTGCGCCAATTCGTTGCTGTGGGTGACCCAAGCGGGGGCGGACTTGGCCGCAGGTGCGGCGGCGACGCTGAGCGGCAGAGGGGCAGCCAGGGCAAGGGCGAGAGCAAGGACCAGCGGCTTCATGGGGTAACTCCGGTGTGGATGCCGGGAAGCTACGTCAGGCCGGAGTTTTGCGGCAAGGGTGGGAAGTCAGGGGCGGCAGGGCGTTGGAGCGCTACCCCTCCCCCGCCCTCCCCTTGCTGGCGCAAAGGGAGGGGGTAAAAGCCGGCGTCACCGCACTCTTCCCGATCAAGCAGAACTGCTCCCTCCCTTTGCGTCACAAGGGGAGGGTTGGGGAGGGGTCAGGGCTTCAGGCAACGCCCCAGGAAGTTCTCGGCGATGCGGTAGCGGTGCAGTGCGTTGGCACCGGACAGGCCATGCTTGGCACCCGGGTAGGTCATCAGTTCGAACGGCTGGCCACGCTTCTGCAGCGCGCTCATCAGGCTGGTCGAATTGGTGAACAGCACGTTGTCGTCGGCCATGCCGTGGATCAGCAGCAGCGGCGAGGTCAACCCGTCGATGTGGGTGAGCACGCGGCCCTCGGTGTAGCCGGCCGGGTTGGCGGCCGGCAGGTTCATGTAACGCTCGGTGTAGTGCGTGTCATACAGGCCCCAGTCGGTGACCGGCGCACCGGCCACGCCGCAGGCGTACTGGTCCGACGCCTTGGCCAGCAGCATCAGGGTCATGTAGCCACCGTTGGACCAGCCCTGCACGCCGATCCGGCTGCCGTCCACCCACGGTTGCGCCTTCAGCCACTCCACGCCCTTGAGCTGGTCGGCCACCTCCACCGTGCCCTGCACGCCGTACAGCGCACCGCCGAAATCACGGCCACGGCGCGGCGTGCCGCGGTTGTCCAGCGAGAACACCACGTAGCCGTGCTGGGCCAGGTACTGGTTGAACAGGTGGTCGCCACGGCCCGGCCAGCTGTCGGTCACGGTCTGCGAGGCGGGGCCGCCGTACACGTACACCGCCACCGGGTATCGCTTGGACGGGTCGAAGCCTTCCGGTTTGATCAGGCTGTAGTGCAGCGGGGTCTTGCCGTCGGCGGCGGTCAGCGTGCCGTACTCGACCGGGCGCTGCGCTTCCACGTACCGGGCGTAGGGGTGCTTGGGGTCGGCCAGGTCATTGTCCAGCAGCGTGGCGATCTTTTCGCCATTGGCCCGGTACAGCTCGATCTGCGGCGGCGTGGTGCTGTTGGACCAGCTGTCCACGTACACGCTGGCATTGTTGGCGAACGCGGCGCTGTGCATGCCCGGCGCGTGCGAGAGCTTGACCGGCGTGCCGCCGGCCAGCGGCACGGCGTAGATCTCGCTGCGCAGCGACGATTCGACGCCGGCGCGGAAGTAGGCCTTGCCGGCGTCCTCGTCCACGGCCAGCAGCTCGTCCACCGGCCAGTTGCCCGAGGTCAGCGCGGTCAGCTGCTTGCCGTCGGCGCTGGCCAGGTACAGGTGCTGGAAGCCGCTGCGCTCGGACGACCACAGGAAGCGACCATCCTTGAGGAAGCGCAGGCTGTTGGTCAGCGGCACCCAGGTCCTGCTGGTCTCGGTGGCCAGCGTGCGCTGCCTGCCATCGGCCAGGTTGGCCTCGATCAGTTCCAGCGTCTTCTGGTCACGGCTCTGGCGCTGGAAGGTGAGGTGCTGCGGATCACGCCAGTTGACGCGCGCCAGGTAGATGTCCTGTTCCTTGCCCAGGTCGACCCAGGCCGCTGCCGCGCCGTCACGCGGTGCGACCACGCCCAGCTTCACCAGCACGTTCCTGTCGCCGGCAGCCGGGTAACGCTGCTCGATCATCTCCACGCGGTCGGCGTACATCTCGTAACGCTTCTGCACCGGTACCGGCGATTCGTCGATGCGGGCAAAGGCGATGGCCGAATCATCCGGTGCCCACCAGTAGCCGGTGTGGCGGTCCATTTCCTCGTCGGCGACGAACTCGGCCACGCCGTTGCCGATGACGGCGCTGCCATCGCGCGTCAACTGCATCTGCTTGCCGCTGGCCAGGTCGATCACCCACAGGTTGCGCTCGCGCACGAAGCTGACGAAGCCGCCCTTGGGCGAGAGCTTGGCGTCGGTGGTGAAGCCTTCGCCATGGGTGAGCTGGCGCACCGCCTCGCGGCCCTGCTTGCCCAGGTCGTACAGGTACAGCTCGCCGCCCAGCGGGAACAGCAGGCTCTTCGCGTCCGGCGACCACTGGTAGTCGACGATGCCGCTCAGCGCGGCGATGCGCTGGCGCTCGCGGCGCGCCTTCTCGGCATCACTGAGGGTTTCCTCG
>NZ_JAYFUH010000034.1:0-23962 GCF_034961085.1 Stenotrophomonas capsici
GTTTCATCCGCACCGCCGATGCCGGCAGCCTGGCCGCCGCCGCACGCACCCTGGGCATCAGCCCGGCCGCGGTGGGCCAGAACATCGCCCGCCTGGAAGCCCACCTGGGCGTGCGCCTGCTCAACCGCACCACCCGCCAGCTGGCCCTCACCGAACGTGGCGCGCTGTACCTGGCGCAGGTGCGCCATATCGAGCGCGACCTGCAGCGTGCACAGGCAGCCGTCACCGACCCGGATGCCACGCCGGCCGGCCGGCTGCGCATCGCCAGCAGCGCCGCCTTCGGCCGGCATGTCCTCGCGCCCCTGTTGCCAGCGCTGCAGCAGCGCTATCCCCGCCTGGCGATCGAGCTGTTGCTGACCGACCGCAGCGTCGACCATGCACACGAGGACGTGGACGTGAGCTTCCGCATCGAAACCCAGTTGGAGGAAGGCCTGGTGGCGCGGCCCGTCGCGCAGGTGCCGTTCGTGTTCTGCGCGTCACCGGCCTATCTTGCCGATGCGGGAACACCGCGCTCGCCGGACGACCTGCGCGAGCACCGTTGCCTGTTGTTCCGCCATCCGCTGGACGGGCGCTACCTGCGCTGGGGCTTCACCCGCGACGGCCTGCATTTCGACGCCGACGTGCAGCCGGCGCTGGTCAGCGACGACATCGACGCGCTCGCGGCGATGGCTGCCAACGGGGGCGGCATCACCCGCCTGGCCGCCTTCGTCGCCGCGCCCTACCTGGCGCGCGGTGAGCTGCAACCGCTGTTCACCGCCCCGGGCGGCGACGAGGCCCGTGCTGCTCCGGCACCGATGCGGTTGTTCCTGTGCGTCAGCGACCGGCGCGACCTCACGCCGAAGATCAGGGCGCTGCTGCAGCATGTGGTCGATGCCCTGCCCCCCGCGTGGCGGGTGGACATCGACCACCCGTAGTGCCGGGCCACGCCCGGCGCGGATGCGTTGGCAAAGCCGGGCGCGGCATGGCTGCGTCCGGCCGGGGTCAATCGCAGCGGCCGACGTCGAACAGGCCGCGGGCTTCATGCGGCTCGCAGCGCAGGTACTGCGGCGAGGCGCTGATATGCGTGCCCAGGGCGGCGGCGGCGTGCCACGGCCAGCGCGGGTCGTAGAGGATCCCGCGGGCGAGGCCGATGGCGTCGGCACGGCCTTCGACCAGGATCGCCTCGGCCTGGGCCGGCTCGGTGATCAGGCCCACCGCGATCACCGGCGTGCCGATCTGCGCCTTGATCGCCTCGGCGGCCGGCACCTGGTAGCCCGGGCCCACCGGGATCTGCTGGCGCGGGTCCAGTCCGCCGCTGGAAACATGCAGGAAATGGTTGCCGCGTGCTTCCAGTGCCTTGGCCAACGCGATGCTCTGCTCGACGTCCCAGCCGCCATCGACCCAGTCGGTTGCCGAGATGCGCACGCCCACGGCGACCGTGGCCGGCACCGCCGCACGCACTGCATCGAACACCCGCAGCAGCAGGCGCATGCGGTTCTCCAGCGAACCGCCGTATTCATCGGTGCGGTGGTTGCTCAACGGCGACAGGAACTGGTGCAGCAGGTAACCGTGCGCGGCATGCAGTTCGATCAGGTCCAGGCCCAGGCGCACCGAACGGCGGGCCGCCGCGGCGAACGCCTCGACCACCTCATCGATGCCGGCGGCATCCAGTGCCTGCGGGGTCGGCTCACCCTCCAGGAACGGCAAAGCCGAGGGGGCCAGCACCTGCCAGCCATGTTCCTGGTCCGGCGCGATCGCCCGGCCCCCGTCCCACGGCCGGGCGGTGGACGCCTTGCGCCCGGCGTGGGCCAGCTGCACGCCGATCGGCATCTTCGACCAGCGCCGTACCGAGGCCAACACCTTGCCCAGCGCAGCTTCGGTGGCCTCGTCCCACAGGCCCAGGTCGGCCCAGCTGATGCGCCCTTCCGGCAGCACGGCGGTGGCTTCGAGGATCAGCAGGCCGGCACCGGACTGTGCCAGCTGGCCCAGGTGGATGGTGTGCCAATCACTGGCCTGGCCATCCTCGGCCGAGTACTGGCACATCGGCGCGATGACGATGCGGTTGGAAAGCGACAGCGGGCCCAGCGACAGGGGCGAGAACAGGTGGCTCACGGGAAGATCCGCAAAAAGTGGGGAGCGCACATTGCACGCCCCCGCCGGACCCGATTCAACCGGCGTGGTGGATCACTGCGTCTTGGTCCCGTCGAGCAGGAACCCCAGCGCCTGCGCGCAGGGCATCTGAACCTTCAGCGACAGCAGGTGATCGGCGCGGGTGCGGCCCAGGTTCACCGCCGCGATCGGCAGGCCGGCCTTGGCCGCGGCATCGACGAAACGGAACCCGGAATAGACCATCAACGATGACCCCACCACCAGCACTGCATCGGACTGCTGCAGGTGCGCCTGCACCGCCGCTACGCGTTCGCGCGGCACGTTCTCGCCGAAGAACACCACGTCCGGCTTGAGCAGGCCGCCGCAGTGCTCGCAGTCCGGCACCTGGAAGGCACTGAAGTCGGTTTCCAGGTCGGCATCGCCGTCCGGCGCCATGCCGGCGTCGAGCCGGTCCCAGCCCGGGTTGGCGGCGAGCAGGCGCACCTGCAGCCGTTCACGCGACGAACGCGCTTCGCAGGCCATGCAGCGCACCCGGTCCAGCCGCCCGTGCAGGTCGATCACGGTCTGGCTACCGGCACGCTGGTGCAGGCAGTCCACGTTCTGGGTGAGCAGCAGTTCCACCCGGCCATCGGCTTCCAGTGCCGCCAGCGCGTGGTGGGTGGTGTTGGGCCGGGCCAGGCCGAAGCGTGGCCAACCGAGCAGGCTGCGGGCCCAGTAACGCTGCCGCGTCGCCGCCTCGCCCATGAAGGCCTGGAACGTCACCGGCGGGGTGCGTTTCCACTGGCCGTCGGCATCGCGGTAATCGGGGATGCCCGAGTCGGTGCTGCAGCCGGCGCCGGTCACCACCAGCAGGCGCCGGTGCCGGGCGATGAACTCCGGCAGTTCGGCCACCAGTGCGGGGGACAGGCCACCCAGCGGCGGTGGGGACGAGGTGGTCATCGCAACCGGGTCACAGCGGCGGCAGGGACGGCACGCTGGTCGGATGACCCTCGGCGTCGAGCGCGATCATCACGAAGGTACCCTTGGTGCACAGCTCGCGGGCACCGGTGAGCAGGTCCTCGGTCACCAGCTCCACTTCCACGTGCATCGAGCTGCGGCCCACGCGCACCACGCGGCCGATCGTTTCCACCATCTGGCCGATGCGGATCGGCAGCTTGAAGTCGACCTGGTCCGAGCGCGCGGTGACCACGGTGCGGCGCGAATAGCGGGCGGCAGCGAGGAAGGCCGCCTTGTCCATCCATGCCAGCGCCTGGCCACCGAACAGCGTGCCCATGTGGTTGGTGTGGTTCGGGAAAACGATCTCGGCCATGCGTACTTCAACGGGCGGATCGGTCTGCGGGATCGGAGTCATGGGACGTCGGCAATGGGGGAATGCCGGGATGATACGCCGCACAGGCTGTGCGGCTGGTGTACGCCGATCACGCCGCGCAGGAGCCCCCTCGGGCGCGAAGCGAGAAACGCCAACGACGCCCCGTCCCCCGGGATCCGGCAATGAAACGCCGTGACACACGCGTGACAGGACCATGCGTGGACAGGAGGCATGATGATGGCGAGCCACATCGGCTTCGCGGCCAAGGCCGCTCCTACGCGGCGATCCTGGCTTCGTCCCCGACTGCAATCCGAAAACAGGAACACCCCGGGCGTTCGCACCGGGGTGTCGGGTATAGCCGATGCGCGACGATCAGAACGCTTCGTCGAAGGACACCTCGCCCTGCACGCCGACCTGGTAGGCCGAGACGCGGCGCTCGAAGAAGTTGGTCAGCTCCTGCACGTCCTGCAGCTCCATGAACGGCAGCGGGTTGCGCACGTTGTACTTCTTGGCCATGCCCAGCTTGGCGAAGTGCTGGTCGGCGCAGTGCTGCAGGTACTGGCGCATGTCGCGGGTGGAGATGCCGGCCACGCCGCCGGACAGCACGTCCTCGGCGAACTGCACTTCGCACTCGATGGCTTCCTCCAGCATTTCGTAGACCTGCTGTTCCATCCTGGCGTCGAACAGGTCCGGCTCCTCGGCACGGATGGTGCGCACGCACTCGAAGGCGAACTCCATGTGGCAGCTCTCGTCGCGGAACACCCAGTTGGTGCCCGAGGCCAGGCCCGGCAGCAGGCCACGCGAACGGAAGTAGTACACGTAGGCGAACGCGGCGAAGAAGAACAGGCCCTCGATGCACGCGGCGAAGCAGATCTGGTTGAGCAGGAACTGGCGGCGCTCCTCGCGCGTCTCGATCCGCTTCAGGCCCTGGATGGAGTCGATCCACTTGAAGCAGAAGTCGGCCTTCTTCTTGATCGAATCGATGTTCTCCACCGCGGCGAACGCCTTGAACCTCTCTTCCGGGTCCGGCAGGTAGTTGTCCAGCAGGGTCAGGTAGAACTGCACGTGCAGCGCTTCCTCGTACAACTGGCGCGACAGGTACATGCGCGCTTCCGGCGCATTGAGGTGCTGGTACAGGTTCAGCACCAGGTTGTTGGAGACGATCGAGTCACCGGTGGCGAAAAACGCGACCAGGCGGTGGATCAGGTGGCGGTCGGCCGGCGTCATCTTGTGGTGCAGGTCGGTGATGTCGATCTGGAAATTGATCTCCTCCACCGTCCAGCTGTTCTTGATGGCGTTGCGGTACATCTCGTAGAAGTCCGGGTAACGCATCGGGCGCAGGGTCAGCTCGAAGCCGGGGTCGAGCAGCATCTGGTTGGGTTTCTTGGACATGGGGACTCTCGTTTGCGCTTCTCCGCAGGGAGAAGCTGGCGCATGGCGCCGGATGAGGGTTGGCTCTTCGAGGTTCAGGGCTGCTTGCTCAGCAGTGCCCTCACCCCAACCCCCGCTTCGCGCCCCGGCCCCTGCACGGGTGCAAGGGCGTTCGATGGGCCGCGAACCGGTGGTTCGCAAAATGGCCCCTCTCACCCCGCAAGCGGGAGAGGGGCTTGAGCGGTGCTTACTGGCAGGCTTCGCAGGCTTCCGGGTTTTCCAGCGAGCAGGCGACGGCTTCCACCGGCGTGTAGGCGCTGACCGTGGTCTTGGCGATCTTGGTCGCCGGGCGCGAACGCAGGTAGTAGGTGGTCTTGATGCCCTTCTTCCACGCGTACATGTACATGGACGACATCGCGCCGATGTTCGGGCTTTCCATGAACAGGTTGAGCGAGGCGGACTGGTCGATGAACGCGCCGCGGTCGGCGGCCATGTCGATCAGCGAGCGCATCGGCAGCTCCCACGCGGTGCGGTACACCTCGCGCAGCGTTTCCGGGATCTGCTGCAGGTTGCGGATCGAGCCATCGGCGAGCTTGATCGCATCGCGCATTTCGTCGGTCCACAGGCCCAGCTGCTTCAGCTCGCCGACCAGGTAGCGGTTGATCTGCAGGAAGTCGCCGGACAGCGTCTCGCGCTTGAACAGGTTGGACACCTGCGGCTCGACGCACTCGTAGCAACCGGCGATGGAAGCGATGGTGGCGGTCGGGGCGATGGCGATGATCAGCGAGTTGCGCAGGCCGTGCTGCTTGATGCGCGCGCGCAGGTCGTCCCAGCGCGCGGTGTCTTCCGGCACCACGTTCCAGGCGTCGAACTGCAGCTCGCCGTGGGCGGCGCGGGTGTCGTTGAACGAGGGGTGCCTGCCACGCTCGGTGGCCAGCTCGCACGAGGTTTCCAGCGCGTGAAAGTAGATGGTCTCGGCGATCTTCCTGGACAGCGCGCGGGCCGGCTCCGAATCAAAGGCCAGGCGCTTGCGGAAGAACACGTCCTGCAGGCCCATGCAGCCCAGGCCGACCGGGCGCCAGCGCAGGTTGCCGCGGCGGGCGGTCTCGATCGGGTAGAAGTTCAGGTCGATCACACGGTCGAGCTGGCGCACGGCCAGGCGCACGGTCTCGGCCAGCTTCTCGAAATCGAAGTCACCGTGCTCGTCGAAGTGGTTGCCCAGGTTGATCGAGCCCAGGTTGCACACCGCGGTCTCGTCGTTGGAGCAGACCTCCAGGATCTCGGTGCACAGGTTGGACAGGTGGATGACGTTGCCCGGGCGCAGGGTCTGGTTGCTGGCCAGGTTGCACTTGTCCTTGAAGGTCATCCAGCCGTTGCCGGTCTCGGCCAGGGTGCGCATCATCCGGCCATACAGCTTGCGGGCGTTGATGGTGCGCACGGCCTTGCCCTGCGCCTCGGCCTGCAGGTAGGCCTGCTCGAAGGCCGGGCCGTACAGGTCGGTGAATTCCGGCACCACGCGCGGGTCGAACAGCGACCATTCCTGGTCGGCCTCCACGCGCTGCATGAACAGGTCCGGCACCCAGTTGGCCAGGTTGAGGTTGTGGGTGCGGCGCGATTCGTCGCCGGCGTTGTCACGCAGCTCCAGGAAGTCCTCGATGTCGGCGTGCCAGGTTTCCAGGTACACGCAGGCCGCGCCCTTGCGCTTGCCCCCCTGGTTGACCGCCGCGACCGAGGAGTCCAGCGTCTTCAGCCACGGCACGATGCCGTTGGAGTGGCCGTTGGTGGACCGGATCAGCGAGCCGCGCGCACGCACGCGGGTGTAGCTCACGCCGATGCCGCCGCTGAACTTGGACAGCTGGGCGATGTCGCCGTACTTGGCGTAGATGGACTCGAGCGAATCCTGCGGCGAGTCCAGCAGGAAGCACGAGGACAGCTGCTCGTGGCTGGTGCCGGCGTTGAACAGGGTCGGGCTGGACGGCAGGTAGTCCAGGCTGCCCAGGCGCTGGTACAGCGCCAGTGCCTCGGGCACGTCCTCGCTCAGCGCGCTGGAGATGCGCAGGAAGAACTGCTGCGGGGTCTCGATGACCTTGCGCGAATGCGGGTGGCGCAGCAGGTAGCGGTCGTACAGCGTGCGCAGGCCGAAGTAATCGAAGTTCAGGTCGTACTCGGGGTTGATCGCATCGTTGAGCTTGCGCGCGTTGATCTGCACGAAGTTCAGCAGGCGGTCGTTGATCAGGCCCACTTCGTGGCCGCGCCCCACCGACTGCGAGAACGCGTGGATTTCCTGGCCGGACACTTCCTTGGCGATGAAGTTGGCCAGCAGGCGCGCGGCCAGGCGGCCGTACTCCGGCTCCTCGCCGATCAGCAACGCGGCGGTGCGGATGGACAGCTCGTCCAGTTCCTGGGTGGTGGCGCCGTTGTACAGGCCGGAGATGGTGCGGGTGGCCACGCGCATCGGGTCGACCGAATGCAGCCCCTCGCAGCAGCGCTGGATCGCGCGGACGATCTTGTTCAGGTCCACCGGCTCGGTGTTGCCATTGCGCTTGGTCACGCTCATGGCGGTGGCGGTGGGCGGCGGGGTCAGTTCAAAGCCGGCCTCGGCCGGGGCGACTTCGGTAGCGGAAGTGGTCACGACGGTGTGTCCTTCATGGCGTTGTGCACGGGGTGCCTGCCCTCGCAGGAACCGGGGCCGGTGCGGGTCGTGAGCATGGAAGGGCGGCGTCGCAGCGGCCGCGACGGCATCGACCCGGAGGTCGGCGTCAGCAGCACCACGTCACCAGCCGTCTTCCCCTCGAAGACACCGCAGCCGGCACCGCGCGGTGTGCTTCGCGCGGCTGTCGGCAGGTCTTCGGACTCATGGGCATGAAGGCGGGGGCCTTCTCCTACTCCGCCGCTTCCCAAGGCCGCTGCCTCAGTGCTGTGTGGCGGGGTCGTTCCCAATTACCGCTGCGGGGCAGTGCCGGACTGGCCTGAAGGCGTCACCGGCTTCCCTTTGAATCCAGCGGGGAGCAAACCCGCCGGAACCGACGACCCACAAGATAGTGGGGGTGTATGACAGGGTCAACACGAAATGTTGTGAAAATTCGCCAAGCCTTGTGGCACAAGGGCTGCGCCGCAACTGTCCGGATAATCACGATCCGAACTGTCTGAATCGACTGCGCAGTCAAGGGGTTTGACGGATTTTTTTGTGCGGAAATCAGTTGTTCTGATGGTGTGAAAATCACGTCCCGCCGTCAGGCGTGACTTTCGACCGGGGCCAACCTGCCGCCAAGTCGCGAAGCTGACGCCATCCCAAGGACGACATCGCCATGCGCACCGCTGCCCTCGCCACGCTGCTGCTCCTGCTCCCCGTCGCGGGCCACGCCGCCACGGTGAACGCCCCCTCTCTCTCGGCCGACCAATGTGGCGTGGAAACCGACTACGACGTGCTGGTCGATGGCGGCGGCATCTGGCTGCGACGCGACACGCAGGCGCTGCGCGAGATCGTCTTCCACGACGGCGAGCTGAGCATCGATGGCCGGATGCAGCCGGTCTCGGCGGCCGATGCCCAGCGCCTGCGGGCGCTGGAAAACGGCGTGCGCCAGTTGATGCCAGCGGTCACCGGGATCGCCACCGAGTCGGTGGGCATCACCTTCGATGCGCTGGACGCGGTGTACGAGACGCTGACCGGCGACGCCAACTCGCGCAAGGTACGCAAGCTGCGGCGCGAGGCCGAGGACTTCGTGGCGCATACCATCGGCCGCGGGCGCTGGGAACAGGACGCCTTCGACGAGGGCTTCGAGCAACGCGTGGAAGCCGCCGCCGAATCGCTGGCCGGCTCGATGGCGCGCAGCGTGTTGTGGACGGTGTTCACCGGCGGCTCGGACCGCCTGGACAAGCGCGCCGACAAGCTCGATGCCGAAATGGAACAACGCCTGGAAGCGCGCACGCAGGTGCTGGAACGGCATGCGCAGTCGCTCTGCAACCAGGTACTGGCGCTGGACCGACTGCAATCGGCGCTGGAATTCCGCTACAACGGCCAGCCGCTGCAGATGATGCGCGTCACCGGCGATGCCACCGCCGCCGTGCACGAGCGGGAAGCCGGCAACAGCATCCCGCTGCCGTAAGCGCGACCGAGGTGCCTGCCATTGGCTTGGCAGCCGAAGCCGCGCCCGTCGCAGCGCAGCGACGCCTCCGGATCAGCCCTTGGGCAACCGCGCCAGCTCCTCGCGGACCAGGCGCACCACCAGTTGGTCCAGCGTGTCGACCGAATAGTTGCTCACGTCGTGCGTGGTCTGGGTGCCGGCACCGCTGGCCGGGTCGGCGGCGTCCTTGTAGGTCAGGAAGATGAAACGCCCGCCGGTGTACTGCGCGATCTGGCGTTGCACGATCTCGCCGGTGGTGTCCTGGCCGGACGCGGCCACGCTGAACACCTTGATGCCCTTGCCCAGCGCCGCCAACGCGGTCTGGTCATAGCGCGGGGGCGCGTAGTCCATGTGCGGCGGCGCATCGGCCAAGGACACCAGCACGCGGGTGGTCGACGGGCCGCGCCAGCTCAACGACTGCACCGCATGGTTGAAGGCCTCGTTCATGGCCTCGGGATAGTCGCCGCCGCCATTGGCCTGCACGCCGTCGAGCACCTGCTGGAACGCGCCGACATTGCCGGTCAGGTCCCAGCCGCGCACGAAGTACTCATCACCGCGGTCGCGGTAGGTCACCAGCCCCAGGCAGATGTCCGGGTTGGACGGCAACCGGCTGATGTCGCGCACGATGCCCTGCAGCGAGCCGCGCAGCTTGTCGATCTCATCGCCCATCGAACCGGTGGCATCGACCATGAACACCAGGTCCAGCCGCGCACGGGCCGGCGGCGCGGCGTCGGGCATCACCACCTGCAGCGCGTTCTTCTGCCCACGCTGCAGGGTCGCCTCCACGCTCCGGCCGCCACGGCGCACCTGCACCTGGTAGCGCGGCGTATCGCGGTCATCGAAGGCATTGGGGTGCACCCACACCTGGCCACCGGCATCGGTACGCGCCCACATCCGCGCGCCATTGCCGGCAACGACCGACACCTCCGCATCCGGCACCGGGCGGCCCCGGGTATCCACCACCTGCAGGCGCTGGCGCACGCGGATGTCGCGGCCCAGCTGCGCGGACTCGCCATGACGCTGCAGGAACTGCTGGAACGCCCCGAAGTCGGCGTTGTCGTCGACCACGCCGGCCGTCACCGGCACCTGCGACTGCTGGCGCACCGCGACCTCACTGGCGCGACCGGCCGGCGCCATCGCCTTTGCCGAGGTCCGGTAAGCCGCATCGGCCGCCGGGGCCGGGCGCGGCACGGGCGCCGGCGGTGCCGGGGGCGACGGCGGCATGACCGCCTCGGACACCATCGCCGCTTCGCTCTCGGCGATGGCGTGGCGGCTGCGGCGGGTGTGCTGGACCTGGCCACGATCGGGGTCAGGCACTTCGCTCAGTACCGGGGTGTCGCTGCAGGTGCTGCCTGCCGGTGGCTGGAAGTTGGCGCGTGTTTCGCGCACGCGCTGCACGCCCGGTGCCTGCAGGTCGCCTTCCACCACGGACGACGGTGGCCCGGCGGTGCGCACGGTGGCCAGCACCGGCAAGCCGGCCAGCAGGGTGACGGCCGCGGCCAAGGCCGCGGTACGGGCCGGGGACCGCTTCGATGCGAGGGTGTGCTTCATGGCGTTGGCTCCTGTGCCGGTGTGGCGTGCGGATACAGGAACGGCCGGGGATACGGAACGGGGTTAAGCGGTGGTGCGCCGTAGCGCCGAGCGTGGCCCGGCACTCCCGGCGGTGCCCTCAATGACGGTGCGGGGTACCGAGGTACTCGGCGCTCTGCATCTCGATCAGGCGGCTGGCAGTGCGCTCGAAGGCGCCGGCCAGGCGGGTGCCCGAATACAACAGCGGCGGCGGATCCTGCGCGGTGCAGACCAGGTTGACCTGGCGGTCGTACAACTCGTCGATCAGGTTGACGAAACGGCGCGCCGCGTCTTCGTTCATCCGGTCGAAATGCGGGATGCCGCCGAGCAGCACGGTGTTGAACTCGCGCGCGATCTCGATGTAGTCCGACGGGCCACGCGGCCCCTCGCACAACGCCGGGAAGTCGAACCAGACGATGCTCTTGCCGCGCCCTCGCACCGGGATCTTGCGGCCTTCGATGGCGATGTTGCCGCTGCGCGGGTCGTCGCTGCCGCTCAGTTCCTTCCAGCGGCCCAGCAGCCATGCATCGCTGTCATCCTCCAGCGGCGCGCGGTACACCGGCGAGCGGGTCAGCGCACGCATGCGGTAGTCCTCGGTGCCTTCGGCGTACAGCTCCACGCAGTACTTCTGCAGCAGCGCGATCGCCGGCAGGAAGCCCTCGCGCTGCAGGCCGTTGAGGTACAGGTTCTCCACCGCGGTATTGGAGGTGGTCACCAGCGTCACGCCCTCGGCGAACAGGCGCTCCAGCAGGCGCGCCAGCAACATCGCATCGCCGATGTCGGTGACGAAGAACTCGTCCAGCACCAGCACGCGCAGGTTGTTGCGCCACTCCTGGGCGATCTTGGCCAGCGGGTCGCTCTGGCCCTGGTGCTCGCGCAGGCGCTCGTGGATGCCACGCATGAAGCGGTGGAAGTGGGTGCGGTACTTCTGCTCGATCGGCAGGCCGTCGTAGAACAGGTCGACCAGGAAGGTCTTGCCGCGGCCCACGCCACCCCAGAAATACAGGCCCTTGACCGGCTCGGGCTTCTTCCAGAAGGCGGACAGGCGGTCCAGCCAGCCGTCCTGCGCAGAATCCACCAGCGCCTCATGGATGCGGTCCAGCTCGGCCAGCGCCGCATGCTGGGCCGGGTCATCGCGCCAGTCGCCACGGGCCACGCCGGCGGCGTAGCGTTGTGAGGGGGTCAGTGCGTCCATGCGGTCAGCTGCTGCTGTCGGGCAGCCAGCGCCGCACTTCATGCTGGATCGCGCCACGCAGGTCGATCAGCTTGCGATGGAAGAAATGCGAGGTGTCGGGCATGCGCACCAGCTGCGGCGGGTTGTCCAGCGACGCCAGCCACTGGTAGACCGCCTGCGCGTCGACCACTTCGTCGGCCTCGCCCTGCACCACCAGCCAGTTCGACGGCGGCTGCACCTGACTGAAATCCCAGGTCCTGCGGCCCACCGGCGGGGCGATCGAGATCAGGGCCTGCGGCTGCAGCGCACCGGCCGCACGCAACGACACGTAGGCGCCAAAACTGAAACCGGCCAGCCACAGCGTGGCGTCCGGCCGCTGGCTGCGCACCCAGTGCGCCACCGCGCGCAGGTCATCGCCTTCGCCTTCGCCATTGTCGTAGACGCCGGCCGATGCACCGACGCTGCGGAAGTTGAAACGCACGGTGGTGATGCCCAGGTCGCGCAGCGCGCGCGAGACCATGGTGACCACCTTGTTGTGCATGCTGCCGCCTTCGATCGAGAGCGGGTGGCAGATGACGGCGATGACCGGCCGCGGCGCGGCGTCGCCATCGGGCAGGTCGACGGCAACCTCCAGCGGCCCGGCCGGGCCTTCCAGGGTCAGCGTCGCCGATTCGTGGGGGAATGGGGGCGTTTGCATGCAGCCATAATACCGGCCCCGACCGGCGGCATCACCGCCGTGGTCTTCACGGTAGCCGAAACAATGCATTTCCTGTTCCTGAGCGTGGCCTGCAGCGTGCTGGTGTCGGTGTTGCTGAAACTGGCGCCACGCCGCGGCATCGACATCGCCCAGGCCGTGACCTGGAACTACCTGGCCGCCAGCGTGTTGTCGCTGCTGGTGCTCAAGCCTTCCCTGCAATCGCTGCAGGGCGGGCACACGCCATGGCTGGCCCTGCTGGGTCTGGCGGTGGCGCTGCCCGGCATTTTCCTGGTGCTGGCGCGGGCGGTGCGGCAGGCCGGCATCGTGCGCAGCGACGTGGCGCAGCGGCTGTCGCTGCTGCTGTCATTGACCGCGGCGTTCGTGTGGTTCGGCGAACAGGCCAACGGCTGGAAGCTGGCCGGGTTGGCGCTGGGGCTACTGGCCATCGTCGGGGTGAGCGCACGCAACGGCGATGCGACGACGCCGACCGGTTCGAGCTGGGGCTGGCTGCTGGGCGTGTGGGCCGGCTTCGCGCTGGTGGACATCCTGCTCAAGCAGGTCGCCGCCGCCGGCACCCCGTCGACCTCGGCGCTGCTGGTGAGCTTTGGCATCGCCTTCGTGCTGATGCTGGCCTGGCAGCTGCAACGCCACTTCACCGGCGCCTCGCGATTGGATGCCCGCAATCTGGCCTATGGCCTGCTGCTGGGTGCGATCAACTTCGGCAACATCCTGTTCTACGTGCGTGCGCACCAGGCATTGCCGCACAGCCCGGCGACGATCTTCGCCGGGATGAACATCGGCGTGGTGTGCCTGGGCGCACTGGTGGGCGTGTGGGTGTTCGGCGAGAAGACCAGCGTGCTCAACCGCGTGGGCCTGCTGCTGGCGGTGGCGGCGATTGGCTTGATCGCGCGCGGGACGCTGTAGTGCCTCTTTCCGCGGTGAGGCTTCAACCGCAATCGCAACGGCAACGGCAACCCTCCCCGGCCCTCCCCTGCGCCTTCGGCGCAAGGGAGGGGGCAAAGCCTTTTCCTCCCTTTGCCTCAAGGGAGGGGGCGAAGCCTTTTCCTGCCTTTGCCTCAAGGGAGGGCGGTCTTCGCGTACGGGAACTTACGGCTCGAAGCCCAGCAGCAGCGGATCATGGTCCGAACTGCGCCATGGGCCCGGGACGTTGCGGCCCTGGTAACCGGCCTCGTCGGCTTCATCGGCGTTGGTATGCCACTCCGCCGCCCCCTTCAGGCGCGCCGCCATGCCCGGGCTCAGCAGCGCGTGGTCCAGCCGACCGGTCAGGCCGTTGTAGACATAGCTGTAAGGCTGCTGCACGCCGGCCAGCTTGAAGGCGTCCTGCCAGCCGTCGGCGGCGAGCTGGCGGATCGGGTCTTCCATCGCATAGGCATTGAAGTCGCCCAGCAGCACGGCGTCCTTGCTGCCACTGCCGGTCGGGTCTTCCTGCAGCCAGGCATTGAGCAGGCGCGCCGATTCCACGCGGGTGGCGTTCCAGCAGCCCTGCCCATCATTGCGGTCGGCATCGGCACCGCTGGCTTCCGAGCAGCCCTTGGACTTGAAGTGGTTGGCTACCACCACGAACGGCGTGCCCTTGCGGCCCATGCGGAACGCCTGCGCCATCGGCACGCGGCTGCGCTCGCCGAACGGCTCGCGCTCCAGCACCGCCGGCCTGCCGACCGGGCTCACCTTCGAGCGACGGTAGATGATGCCAACGCGGATCGGGTTGTCGCCCGGCCCGTGGCCGGCATCGACGAACGCCCAGTCGCCGTCCCTGCCCTGCCCTTCGTTGATCGCACGCACCAGCTGGTCGATCGCCGAACCGGGGCCGTAGCCGTCGTTCTCCAGTTCCATCAGCGCCGCCACGTCGGCGTTGAGACTGCGAATGGTGGTCACCAGCTTGGCCTGCTGGGCCGCCTGCTGCTCGGCGGTCCTGGCGCCACGCAGGGTCGGATAGCCGCCGCCCTTGCCGTCACCGTTGAAGTAGTTCTCCAGGTTGAACGCCGCGATGCGCAGGCCGCCGGCCACCGTCGGCGGCTGCTGCGGACGCTGCGCCTCGGCGACGGTCAGCGGTGCGGTCAGCTGCAGGCGGATGTCACCATCAAAACGCTGGTCGACGATGCCCTGCACGTCGGTGAGCTGCGCGCCGGTGCGCAGCAGCGTGCCTTCGGCCAGGTACGGCACGCTGCGCGGATCACGCTGGCTGCTGCCATCGTCCAGGCGGATGCGACGGCGGGCGTTGTCGGCGATCACCGCCGCCTGCTCCGGGCTGCCAGCGGCGGCCACTTCGCTGGGCTGCCACAGGCGGCCACCGAAGGCCGCGGTCAGCTCACCGTAACGCGACAGGCCATCCTGGCCGGCCAGGGTCAGCGGCACGGCGATGCGGACCTGCATGCCTTCCAGGGCTTCCCAGTTGGCCGGCACGTCCTGCAGCACGGTCACCGCCGGGGCCGGGCGTGCGGCGATGGCGGTGACCTTGTCGGCCTGCAGGGTGGTCAGGCGGTTGTCGCTCTTGCCGGCCGGCAGCTCCTGCACGGTACCGGTGATACGCAGCCACTGCCCGGGCTGCACCGCCTGGTCCTTGGGCAGCTGCACGAACAAACCGTCGGAAGTCCCCGCATCGCCATCGCCGGCGTCCTGCACAAAGATGCCACCCAGGCCTTCGCGCAGGTCAGCGCTCACGGCCGCCTCGATGGTGACGGTCTTGCCTTCATGGGCGCTGCGCGCGCCGTTGCCCTGGACCTTGCCGATCGGCAACACCGCCGGCGGGGCGGCCAGCGCGGGACCGGCGCAGGCCAAAGCCAGTGCCAGGGCGAGAAGGGTGGGGGTACGGCGCATGGGCAACTCCGGTTGGCGGCGGCGGGCAAACAAAAAGCGCCGCCCGTCGAGGGCGGCGCCGGATATTGTGCAGCAGCCGATGTGACCGCAAGCCACCGAATCTGGCGGCTTACTTCAGGTTGTCGAGCATCCAGTCCACGGCGGCGTGGATCTGCTCCTCGCTGAGCCCGGCATTGCCGCCCTTCGGCGGCATGATGCCGCCGTCCGGGCCGGTGTAGCCCTCGATGGCGTGCTTGTAGAGGGTGTCCTTGCCCTGCGCCAGACGGCTGTCCCAGTGCGCGTGGTCCAGCGTCGGCGCCTTGCCCACGCCGGTGGTATGGCAGGCGGTGCACAGGTTGTCGAAGATCGTCTTGCCGTCGAGGGTGCCGCCATAGGCACCGCTGGCCGAAGCCGCCGCGGCGGCGGCCGCTGCAGCCGCGGCCTGGGCCGAGGCACCGGTCGCACCCGCATACACCGCACCGATCGGCGCGATGCGCTGTTCAACGCGCTTGGCCACGGTGGGCGAGACTTCGGCGGGGATGGAGTGCTGCAGGAAGTAAGCGAAGATGATCAGGCCAACCGTGATGACGGCCAGAATGACGATGACGATGGAAAAGCGCTTGAGAAACTCGAGGTCGTAATTCCGCACGTCTCAATACCCCAGGCGAGTAGTCGAAGGACTATGGCTGCCGGCGAGTATAGACCAGCGTTGGGCCGCGCCTGCAACGGGTTGGCGGCCTCAATGAATGCGGCAACGCACCATCCCGCCGGCCTCAACGCGGCGCTGCGGCACCGGCTGCACGCAGGCATAGCGCACCGATCGCATCGACCAGATGTTCGCCATCGCGCAGGCCATCGCGGCTGGGGGCAACGGGCCCGACCAGTGCCTCGGTGAAGGCACCGACGATGCAGGCCGCGCTCACGTCCAGGTCCTGCGGCGGCAACTCGCCGGCATGCACGCCGTCGGCAAGGATTCGCTTGAACACGTCACCGAACAGGCGCCGGCAACGGATGCGCTCGGCCTCCACTTCCGGATCCACCGGCTCGGCGATGAAGGCATAGGCCAGCCATGGCCCGGCCATCGCGCGCCGCACGAACGAAGCCACCGCCGCGTGCAGGCGTTGTGGCGCCGGGCGCGCTTGCCCGGCAATCGCCGACAGGATCTCCAGCTCATGTTCCACCGCCGCGGTCAGCACCTCGACGAACAGCTCCGCCTTGGACGGGAAGTGGCGGTAGATCAACCCGGTGGAGACTCCGGCCTCGGCCGCCACGGCAGTGACCGGTGCATTGCGGTAGCCGCCGGCCGCGACCAGTCGCCGGGCGGCCGCCAGGATCGCCTCGCGGTTGCCGGCGAGGCGCTTTTCCATCAGTTCCGAGCGTTTGTAGGCCATGGAGTGATTCTAAGTTCAATTTTTGAATTTGTATTCACTTTTTCACGAAGACCGGCTAGGCTGCGCGCAAACGCCCGTGCGGACGGCCGCAGCCGTCACCCCCACCCCGGAGCGCCCCCTCGCCTGGTTGTACTGGAGCCGCCCCATGCACGTCCCCACCCTGTCCTTCGATCTCGGCGAAGAGATCGACATGCTGCGCGAAAGCGTGGCCCAGTTCGCCGCCGCGCACATCGCCCCGTTGGCCGCGGAAGCCGACGCCACCAATCACTTCCCCAACCCGCTCTGGCGCCAGCTTGGCGAGCAGGGCCTGCTCGGCATGACCGTGGAAGAGGAGTACGGCGGCACCGGCATGGGCTACCTGGCGCATGTGGTGGCGATGGAGGAAATCTCGCGCGCCTCCGGCGGCATCGGCCTGTCCTACGGCGCGCATTCCAACCTGTGCCTCAACCAGCTGCGCAAGAACGCCAGCCAGGCACAGAAGCAGAAATACCTGCCCAGGCTGTGCAGCGGCGAACACGTCGGCGCACTGGCGATGAGCGAGCCGGGTGCCGGCTCGGACGTGGTGTCGATGAAGCTGCGCGCCGACAAGCGCGGCGACCACTACGTGCTCAACGGCAACAAGATGTGGATCACCAACGGCCCGGATGCGGACGTGCTGGTGGTCTATGCCAAGACCGACCCGGATGCCGGTTCACGTGGCATCACCGCCTTCATCATCGAGAAGGGCATGAAGGGCTTCTCCACCGCGCAGAAGCTGGACAAGCTGGGCATGCGTTCGTCCAACACCTGCGAGCTGGTGTTCCAGGACTGCGAAGTGCCGGTGGAGAACGTGCTGGGTGAGGTGGGCGGCGGCGTGAAGGTGCTGATGTCCGGGCTGGACTACGAGCGCGTGGTGCTGTCCGGTGGCCCCCTGGGCCTGATGGCCGCGGCGCTGGACGTAGTGCTGCCATACGTGCACGAGCGCAAGCAATTTGGTGAAGCCATCGGTACGTTCCAGCTGATCCAGGCCAAGCTGGCCGACATGTACGTCGGCTTCAATGCTTGCCGGGCATACGTCTATGCGGTGGCCAAGGCCTGCGACCAGGGCCGCACCACGCGCCAGGACGCCGCCGGCGCGATCCTGTACTCGGCCGAGAAGGCAACCTGGGCCGCTGGCGAGGCGATCCAGATCCTCGGCGGCAATGGCTACATCAACGAGTACCCGGCCGGCCGTTTGTGGCGTGATGCCAAGTTGTACGAGATCGGCGCCGGCACGTCGGAGATCCGCCGCATGCTGATCGGGCGTGAGTTGTTCCAGAAGACCGCATGATGCCGCTTGAGCCCCTCTCACGTTCACAGGAGAGGGGTTGGGGTGAGGGGAAACTCCGAGCACGCGGACTCAACGTCCGAAGAGCACCCCTCATCCGCCCCTTCGGGGCACCTTCTCCCTTGAAAGGGAGAAGGGATGCAACAGCCCTGCTCCGGCCTTCGCGAGCACAGGCATGTTCCAGAACCTCCAGGATTCCGCCGCCATGACCATCCTCACCACTCAACTGCAACCCGGCAGCGACAGCTTCGAAGCCAACCGTGCTGCCATGCAGGCGCAGGTTGACGATCTGCGCGCCACGCTGGAAGCCACCGCGCGTGGCGGCAGCGACGCGGCGCGGGCCAAGCACACCGCGCGCGGCAAGCTGCTGGTGCGCGAACGCATCGATGCGCTGCTCGACCCCGGCAGCCCGTTCCTGGAAGTCGCGCCGCTGGCCGCGCATGGCATGTACGACGACCCGGTGCCTGGCGCCGGCATGGTCACCGGCATCGGCCGCGTGTCCGGGGTGGAGTGCCTGATCGTGGCCAACGATGCCACCGTCAAGGGCGGCACCTACTACCCGGTCACGGTGAAGAAGCACCTGCGCGCGCAGGAGATCGCGCAGCAGAACCGCCTGCCCTGCATCTATCTGGTCGACTCCGGCGGCGCGTTCCTGCCGCTGCAGGACGAGGTGTTCCCGGACCGCGACCATTTCGGCCGCATCTTCTACAACCAGGCCAACCTGTCGGCGCAGGGCATCCCGCAGATCGCCTGCGTGATGGGCAGCTGCACTGCCGGCGGCGCGTATGTGCCGGCGATGAGCGACGAGACGGTCATCGTCAAGGAACAGGGCACCATCTTCCTCGGTGGTCCGCCGCTGGTGAAGGCCGCCACCGGTGAAGTGGTCAGCGCCGAGGAACTGGGCGGTGCCGATGTGCACACACGCATTTCCGGCGTCGCCGACCACATGGCCGACAACGACCTGCAGGCGCTGGCGCGGGTGCGTGCCATCATCGCCAGCCTCAATTGGCGCAAGCCCACGCCAGGCGTTGCGCTGCAGGACGATGAAGCACCGCTGTTCGACGCGCATGAGCTGTACGGCGTGATCCCCAGCGATACGCGCAAGCCCTATGACGTGCGCGAAGTGATCATGCGCGTGGTCGATGGCTCGCGCTTCGACGAATTCAAGCCGCGCTACGGCAACACGCTGGTCACCGGGTTCGCGCACGTGCATGGCCATCCGGTCGGCATCATCGCCAACAACGGCATCCTGTTCTCGGAGTCGGCGCTGAAGGGCGCGCACTTCATCGAGCTGTGCTGCCAGCGCAACATCCCGCTGGTGTTCCTGCAGAACATCACCGGCTTCATGGTCGGCCGCAAGTACGAACACGGCGGCATCGCAAAAGACGGCGCCAAGCTGGTGATGGCCGTGGCCAACGCGCGCGTGCCCAAGTACACGGTGGTGATCGGTGGTTCGTTTGGCGCCGGCAATTACGGCATGTGCGGCCGGGCGTATTCGCCGCACTTCCTGTGGATGTGGCCGAACGCACGGATCGGGGTGATGGGCGGCGAACAGGCGGCCAGCGTGTTGGCGACGGTGAAGCGTGATGGCATCGAGGCCAAGGGCGGGCAGTGGTCGACGGACGAGGAGGATGCATTCAAGCAGCCGATCCGCGACCAGTTCGAGCAGCAGGGGCATCCCTACTACGCCAGTGCGCGGTTGTGGGATGACGGCGTGATCGACCCCGCCGACACGCGACGCATCCTCGGCCTGGCGCTTGCCGCCAGCCTCAACGCACCTACGCAGGACACGCGTTTTGGCGTGTTCCGCATGTAACGGCGACCGGAGACCTTCCATGTTCAACAAGATCCTGATCGCCAACCGCGGTGAAATCGCCTGCCGCGTCATCAGCACCTGCCGGCGCCTCGGCATCGCCACGGTGGCGGTGTACTCCGATGCAGACCGCAACGCGCGACATGTGCGGCTGGCCGACGAGGCGGTGCATATCGGCGCCGCGCCGGCGGCGGAAAGTTATCTGCGCGCCGATGCGATTCTCGAGGCGGCGCGCCGCACCGGCGCGCAGGCCATCCACCCGGGCTACGGCTTCCTGTCCGAGAACGCCGGCTTTGCGCGTGCTTGCGCGGACGCAGGCGTGGTGTTCATCGGCCCACCGGCCAGCGCCATCGACGCGATGGGCGACAAGAGCGCGGCCAAGGCGCTGATGCAGGCCGCGCAGGTGCCGTTGACGCCCGGGTACCACGGCGAGCGACAGGAACCGGACTTCCTGCGTGCGCAGGCCGACGCCATCGGCTATCCGGTGCTGATCAAGGCCAGTGCCGGTGGCGGTGGCAAGGGCATGCGCAAGGTCGAGGCCAGCGCGGATTTCGAGGCCGCCCTGGCCAGCTGCCAGCGTGAGGCGCAGGCGGCATTCGGCAATGCGCATGTATTGGTGGAGAAGTACGTCGAGCGCCCGCGCCACATTGAAATCCAGGTGTTCGGCGACAGCCAGGGCAACGTGGTGTATCTGTTCGAGCGCGACTGCTCGGTGCAGCGCCGCCACCAGAAGGTGCTGGAAGAAGCCCCCGCTCCCGGCATGACGCCCGAGCGCCGCGCCGCGATGGGCAAAGCCGCCACCGACGCCGCACGTGCGGTGGGTTACGTGGGCGCTGGCACGGTGGAGTTCATCGCCGGGCCGGATGGCGATTTCTATTTCATGGAAATGAACACCCGCCTGCAGGTCGAGCACCCGGTTACCGAGCTGATCACCGGCACCGACCTGGTCGAATGGCAGCTGCGCGTCGCCTTCGGCGAGCCGTTGCCCAGGGCGCAGGAGCAACTGCAGATTCACGGCCATGCGCTGGAAGCCCGGTTGTACGCCGAAGACGCCGACCGCGGTTTCCTGCCGTCCACCGGCACGTTGCGCCACCTGCGCCTGCCGCAGGCCACTGCCCACGTGCGCGTGGACGCCGGCGTCGAGCAAGGCGATGCGATCACCCCGTACTACGACCCGATGATCGCCAAGCTGATCGTCTGGGACATGGACCGCGACCGCGCCCTGCAGCGCATGCAACGTGCATTGCTGGACTGCCAGGTGGTCGGGGTGACCACCAACGCCGCGTTCCTGCGCCGGCTGGTGATGACCGATTCGTTCCGCCATGCCAACCTGGACACCGCGCTGATCGAGCGCGAGCGCGAGGCGCTGGACATCCAGCACAACGCCGCCACGCCGGCCGACTGGGCGGTGGCCGCGGTGCTGGTTGCCGGTGAACAAGGTCAGGCGCGTGCCGATGCGTCAGCATGGGATATCGCCGACGGCTGGCGCCTGACCGGCCCGGCCGCACGTGCGGTCACGCTGGAACACCTGCAACAGCAACGCACGCTGCGGGTGCGGCGCATGGCCGGCGGTTGGCAGGTACACGACGGCGACGGGCTGCTGCAGGTCCAGGGCCGCACCCACGATGCCGGCTATGCGCTGCAGATCGGCGACCGGCTGCACCGCGGCGACAGCGTGCGCGATGGCAACGCGCTGCACGTCTTCGGCGATGTCCGCCAACTGCGCTTCACCGTGCACGACCCGGTCGCCGATGCCGCCGACACCTCCGACCATGGCGGCAGCCTGCTCGCACCGATGCCCGGCCGCGTGGTCACGCTGCTGGTCGCGCCCGGCAGCACCGTCACCCGCGGCACGCCGCTGCTGGTGATGGAGGCGATGAAGATGGAGCACACGCTGCAGGCGCCCGCCGATGGTCTGGTGCAGGGCTTCCGTGCCAAGGCCGGCGACCAGGTGGGCGACGGCGCGGTGCTGGTGGATTTCGAGGCGGGCACGGCTTCCTGATCTGTCATGAGAGCCACGCGGCAGGCCATGGGGGGCCGGTGACAGCTCAGGCATCGACGCCCGGTGCCCGCCAGATCTGCTCCGCCGGATCAAGCTCCATCGTTACCATCTCGGTGCTTCGCCACCCAAAGCCACAGACGGCCAGTACGCCCTCCGTCATCGGGTCCAGGCCAAAGGCCTGCTCGAGCAGGCCTTCATTGATCGCACAAGTGACGTAGGCGCCCAGACCGGCGTCGGTGGCCGATAGATACAGCGTCTGTGACAAATGTCCGGCCTCCAGCACCACGGCGCGATAGGCCTTGGCATGATGCCGATACTTCCAGAAGTTGCGGGCATAGCGCGGGGCCAGGGCAACCAGCACATGTGCATCGGCGAACCAATGCTGTTGCGCCAGCGCATCCAACATCAGTGCCGCCACTGGCCTGGTCAGGCCAGGCAGCGGCTCCAGCGCATGCGCCATCGGCTGGTAATGATAGGCACCGTCAGCCAGCCCCTGGACATTGCGGATCAGCAGGTAGGCTTCGACCGGTTGCAACCCGCCTCCGGAAGGGCTGCTCTTCTTGAGGAACACAGTGTCATCAGTCACCCGTTCTGTCGCACGGACACCGAATACGCGACCAAGCAGCTGCGACAGCAAGACAAGCGGAAGTGGCCGTGCAGTGTCAAAGTTGCGGCACGTCACCCGTCGCGCCAGCAGCTGGTCGAACGCGTTGTCCGCTTCCGTCGGCAGCCTGACCTGCTCGCTCTCCTCCACGCGGCTGATTGCTTCAGAAGGCGGCGGACCGAGCTGCTGCCTCAGTTCAGCGGCAGTGGTCGTACCGGTCTCCTGCATGGCTTGCACCGCATCAGCATCGTCCCATCGCGTGAACGCATGGAACGTGGCTGCCAGCGGATGCCAATACCCCTCCCGCATCGCCTCATCCTGCTGACGGAACGCCGCATGGCGGCGGTGTCGCGCGATCACCAGCCCTTTGTGCAGCAAGGAACGCAGCAGTGGCCTCATGTCCCCGGCGAACGCGGCTGCCTCGGTCCATGCCTCCGGACTGATCCTGCCGAGCAGCATGCACTCTGCCTCATCAATGCCCACCTCATGGCCGAGATGCGGCGCCAATGCCACCCAATGTTGCCGCCGGACCAGTCCATCGCTCCCGGCCAACAATCCAGCCAGGTTGAACTCAACCCTTTCCCGGGGCTCCAGATGCAGGATCGAACAACGCCTTACCTTCACACTTTCCCCTCATCGAACGTATAGTTGTGCGATCACTGAATGGGGAGTTGCAGCCTGCACCACGCAGCGCTCCGCTCCCTGCCTGGAAATCGAGCAGAAGCCCGCAAAGGACACAACATGGCGACGAAGAAACCCAGCACTCCGGTCGCACCCGTCGCACTTGAACCTGCCATTGCCGATCGCCTGCTTGACCTGCTGAGTACGGACAATGCGTTCCGTCGTGCGTTCCGGAAGGACCCGGCAGCGGCCCTGGTACAGATCGGCCACGCGCCGACGCAGGGGAATGTCGACGCCGAGCTGGCTTTCCTCCGCGCGAGCCTGACCGTGCAGCATCTGGCAACCAAGGAGCGCATCGCCAAGGCACGCGCGGAAATACGCCGCATGCTCACCCAAGGCCTGGCGATGATCCCCATTCAATTGAACGTGGAAAGCAAGGCCTCGCGACGGGTCCGCAAGTAGTCGGGCAGTGCCCGGGTCTTCCAGTCGCCATCGAAGCGCTCAAGCTCACTGCGCGCTTCGACGCGGCGCCCGAGTTGGTCCAGCAGTTCGATCCTGCGGAGCCGGGCCAGATTTGCGTCGGCGACGTTCAGGCTTTGACCACACCAGCCACAGCCTCCGAACTCAGCGTATGCCCAGCCCCGGTTTGAGGTCAGCCACTGTGCCTGGCGCAGGGCCGCATCGGCGTTACCCTGGGTCGCATAGGCCTCCATCAGGGCAACCCGCAACTGGAAGGATTCATGCTGCCCATGCAGGGACAATAGCCCTTCCAACGCCTGCGTGTTCTTCCCGGCAGCCAGTGCCTCGCGCGCCCGGAGCACCTGCAGGAACCCGCTCACCGGTTGCATCGCGGCGAGCTGTGGCGCCGTATCGAGCCGGGCGATCAACTGCCTTGCCGGCGCGTGGTCGCCCAATCGCTGGGCCAGTACCGCCGCATGGGCAGCGGTCGCTGCCTCGGTACGCGCCGACAGCCCCGCTGCACCATCAAGCGCGGCGATGGCATCACGCACGACATTTCGGCACGTAGCCAGGGCGGCACGGCGATCACCGGACAGCCAATGCAACACCGCAATCTG
>NZ_JAYFUH010000035.1:0-3179 GCF_034961085.1 Stenotrophomonas capsici
CCTGGACGCCAGCCGCACGCCGTCGCCGGGGTTGTACGCGCACCGTTTCGCGCCGGAACTGGTGCATGCGGTGGATGAACTGTTTGCCGGTGGCCGCGAAGGCCATGCGGCGCTGTTGGCGCGCCTGGAGGGCGAGGCATGAGCCTGCTCAAGGCCTTGAACAACGCCGGTGCCCTGCGCGCGCTGGACCACGCACTGGCGCAGAGCCTGCGCCGGCTGGACCCGGACACACCGGATGCGGTGCTGGCCGCCGCCGCGCTGGCATCGCTGGCGATATCGCAGGGCCATGCCGGCTTCGATCCACGCCAGCCGCAGCGGCTGGTCGACGTGGGCGTGGAGTGGCCGGACCCGGCGCAGTGGAGCGCACAGTTGGCGGCCTCGCCGTGGATCGTGTCGACGGCCGATGCGCGCGAGGCCAGCGCGCAGTCGCTGCTGGTCTGGGAGAACGGCCTGCTCTACCTGCGGCGTTACCGCGAGTACGAGCGGCGCCTGGCGCTGGGGCTGCAACGGATCGGTGGCGTGCGCCCGCCCTTGGCGGCGCTGGGCGGTGTGGCGGCGCTGTTCACGCGGTTGTTCCCGGGCGAGGTGCTGCCGTTGGTGGCAACGCAGGGGGATTTGTTTGGGATGCCCTCACCCCAGCCCTCTCCCGCAGGCGGGAGAGGGCGCCAAGCGCAGCACGTTGAGCGTCAGTCCTCCCTTCTCCCGCAAGCGGGAGAAGGTGCCCGAAGGGCGGATGAGGGCAACAAACCCCTCGCCGGCAACCTCCAGGCCCGTGCCGCCGCCGTCGCCCTGCGCCACAACCTGCTGCTGGTCACCGGTGGCCCGGGCACCGGCAAGACCACCACCATCACCCGCCTGCTGGTGCTGCTGGCCGCGCAGGCCCAGGCCGAAGGCAAGCCGGCGCCGCGCGTGGCCCTGGCCGCCCCGACCGGCCGCGCCGCCGAACGCATGGCCGAAAGCCTGCGCAACGCCCTGCAGGTGTTGCCCGGTGCCGGTGTCGATGCCGCCTTGTGCGAGCAGTTGCCGACCACCGGCACCACCCTGCATCGCCTGCTCGGCGTGATTCCCGATTCGCCGCGTTTCCGCCACCACGCCGACAACCCGCTGCCGTACGAGGTGGTGGTGGTCGACGAGGCCTCGATGATCGACCTGCCGCTGATGACCAAGCTGGTCGAAGCAGTGGCCGACGGCACCCGGCTGGTGCTGCTGGGTGATCCCGACCAGCTGCCATCGGTGGAAGCCGGTGACGTGCTCAGCGCCATCCTGCGCGCTGCCGGCGACGGCCAGCGCATCGCCGCGGCCGATGCGCATGCGCTGCAGCCACTGCTCGGCAGCCTGCCCACCGAGGCCATCGAAACCACCCCGAACGCCTTCGCCGGTGCCCGCGTGCAGCTGCAACGCGGTTATCGCCAGAGCGATGCCCTGCAGCTGGCACCGCTGGCCACCGCGATGCGCGAGGGCGATGCCGCACAGGCGCTGGCACTGCTGCGCGGGAAGACCCTGGCCGGCGTGCACTTCCATGAAGGCGAGGTTGATCCGCTGGCGGCGTGGCGGGGTCCGCTGCAGCAGTACTGGGAGTCCCTGGCCACCGCCAGCAGCCCGGCCGAGGCGCTGGCCCTGACCGGCCGCCTGCGCCTGCTCACCGCGGTGCGCGAAGGCCCGCAGGGCGCGCGTGGCCTCAACGCGCGCATCGAGGAACGCCTGGCGGGCGCGTCCCGCCGCGGCAGTGCCGGGCCGGGTTACTTCCATGGGCGGATGTTGATCATCACCGAGAACAGCTACCGCCACCGTCTGTTCAACGGCGACATCGGCATCTGCCTGAGCGATGGCGGCAGCCGTGGCACCACCGCCTGGTTCCCCGGCGATGATCCGTACTCGCCGCGCGCCTTCCACCCGGCCGCCTTGCCAGCGCACGAGAGTGCCTTCGCGATGACCGTGCACAAGGCGCAGGGCTCGGAGTTCGACCAGGTCTGGTTGCAGCTGCCACGCCGCGACAACCGCGTGCTCAGCCGCGAGCTGCTGTACACCGGCATCACCCGTGCCCGGCATGGGCTGCACCTGTCCGGCAGCGCCGAGGTGATCGAGGCGGCCCTGGCCCGGCATGCCAGCCGCTGGTCGGGCCTAGCGGAGCGGTTGCTGGTCGGAGCTGCTCCAGCGTGATTGACCCGGCCGCATGAACCGCCCCCTCCCTGGCGCCGAAGGCGCAGGGGAGGGCGGGGAGGGGTAAGCTCCCGCCAAGCCATCCCCACCCATCAGGACCGCACGATGAAGAACACATGGACGTGGGCCCTCGCCCTGGCCCTGGCCGGCTGCAACGCCCCGCCGGCCAACGCCCCGCAACCGGCAGCCGCGCCCGCCGCCGCGGGTACTGCCGCCGACCTCGACCAGGCCCGCGCCTTCCTGGCCCACGTCTACGCCACGTACTACCCGGACGTGCCGCTGGAGGACGTGCTGCCCGACGACCAGGTCTACGCCCCGGCGCTGCTGGCGGCGATGGAGGCCAACAGCCAGGCCAATGACGGCGAGGTCGGCTACCTCGACGCCGACCCGCTGTGCCAATGCCAGGACACCGCGCAGGACCTGCGCCAGCTGGCCTTCACCCTCACCCCGCTGGACGGCGGCCGGCTGCGTGCCACCGCCCATCTGGCCGATCCAGTCGCACCGCTGGCACTGGACCTCACCCTCAGCCGTTCGCAGGGCCAGTGGCGCATCGCCGATATCGCCAGCTCGGCCGAACCCAGCCTGCTGAAGGCGCTGGAGCGGGATACCGAAACGGCCCGGCAGCGGCCCTGAGGGCGGCTGAACCTGAACGCAGGCCATGAACAGGGAGGCCCCCGCCCCCGTGAACCCGCCGTGCTGCCCCCTCCGGGGCCCGGCTGGTAGCATGTCCACCCCGTAATCCAAGCGCTGTCTGTAATGACCGATTCCAAGAACCCGCCCGTCACCCAGGCCCAGGCCGAAGACGCCGTGCGCACCCTGCTGCGCTGGGCCGGTGAAGATCCCGCCCGCGAAGGCCTGCTGGATACCCCGCGTCGGGTGGCCGAGGCCTACGGCGACTGGTTCAAGGGCTACCAGGACGACCCGCGCGAGTACCTGGCACGTACCTTCGAGGAAGTGGCCGGCTACGACGAGATGATCGTGCTGCGCGACATCGAGTACGAAAGCCACTGCGAGCACCA
>NZ_JAYFUH010000036.1:0-92371 GCF_034961085.1 Stenotrophomonas capsici
GGCGATCTTGTAGGCCATGATGCCGTCGCGCACGTCCTGGCGGTTGGGCAGGCCCAGGTGTTCCTTGGGCGTCACGTAGCACAGCATCGCCGTGCCGTACCAACCGATCATCGCCGCGCCGATGGCGCTGGTGATGTGGTCGTAGCCCGGCGCGATGTCGGTGGTCAGCGGGCCGAGCGTGTAGAACGGCGCTTCGCCGCACTCGTGCAGCTGCTTGTCCATGTTCTGCTTGATCAGGTGCATCGGTACGTGGCCCGGACCTTCGATGATGGTCTGCACGTCATGCTTCCAGGCGATTCTGGTCAATTCGCCCAACGCTTCCAGCTCGCCGAACTGCGCCGCGTCGTTGGCATCGGCGATGCAGCCCGGGCGCAGGCCATCACCGAGGCTGAAGGACACGTCATAGGCCTTCATGATCTCGCAGATGTCCTCGAAGTGCGTGTAGAGGAAGTTCTCCTTGTGATGCGCCAGGCACCACTTGGCCATGATCGAACCACCGCGCGAGACGATGCCGGTGACGCGCCTGGCGGTCAGCGGCACGTGCCGCAACAACACGCCGGCATGGATGGTGAAGTAATCCACGCCCTGCTCGGCCTGCTCGATCAGGGTGTCGCGGAAGATCTCCCAGTTGAGTTCTTCGGCGCGGCCATCCACCTTTTCCAATGCCTGGTAGATCGGCACGGTACCGATCGGCACCGGCGAGTTGCGGATGATCCACTCGCGGGTTTCATGGATGTGCTTGCCGGTGGACAGGTCCATCACCGTGTCGCCCCCCCAGCGGATCGCCCACACCAGCTTTTCCACCTCCTCGGCGATGCCCGAGGACACCGCGCTGTTGCCGATGTTGGCGTTGATCTTGGTCAGGAAGTTGCGGCCGATGATCATCGGCTCGCTTTCCGGGTGGTTGATGTTGTTGGGCAGCACGGCGCGCCCACGCGCGATCTCGTCACGCACGAATTCCGGGGTGATGACCTTCTGGATGGCGGCGCCGAAGCTCTGCCCCGGGTGCTGCGCGAGCAGGCCGGCATCACGCACCGCCTCCAACCGCTGGTTCTCGCGGATGGCGACGAACTCCATCTCCGGGGTGATGATGCCGCGGCGCGCGTAGTGCATCTGGGTGACGTTGGCACCGCCAATGGCACGACGCGGCAGCACGCGTGCCGGGAAACGCACGGCATCGAGCATGGCATCGCCTTCGCGCGAACGCCCGAACGTCGAGCTCAGGCCCGGCAGCTGCCCGGTATCGCCACGCTCCTGGATCCAGCGTGCGCGCAGTGGCGCCAGCCCGGCGGCCAGGTCGATGCGCGCCTGCGGATCGGTGTACGGGCCGGAGGTGTCGTACACCGTGATCGGGGGGTTCTCCTCGCCGCCGAACAACGTGGGCGTGCGCGTCTGTGCGATCTCGCGCATCGGCACCTGCAGGTCGGTCCGCGAACCGGGCACGAAGATCTTGCGCGAGCCGGGGATCGGCTGGGTCACGGATTCGGAGAGTTGCTGGGCCTGCTGCTGCAGGCTGGGCTGGGCGTTCATCGGCATTCGTCCTGGTCGAGCCGCACCGGGAGGTGCGGGCCATGCGAGGGATTCGCATGACGGAACGAAGCGAAGGCGCACGCCGATGGCGGTTGTCCCCTGTGAACGGAACGCATGCCGTGGCACACGAAGCTTCCCTACGCCGGTATGAGCCGGATCAGGTTCGAAGGGTATGTCTCAACCGTGGCCCGATGGCCGCGGTACCCCCGCTTCGGGCGGCATTAGACCACAAAGCGGTGCCACCTGGCCCGGTGCGCCGCGTCATCGCCTGCTAACGGAATCGTGACGTGCCGTTCAGTAAGATCCCGCCCCGGTGCGATGCCCTGCTGGCCGCGCCACGGTGCTCGTCCACCTTTCCCTGCCCGGCCCTGGCGCCGGCCCTCGCTGCAAGCCCCGGCTCGCTCCCCTCAATCGCTCTTGATCGGAGACGCTCCTTCATGGTGTTTCGTGTTTCCATCGCACTGGTCGCCGTACTGGTGCTCCTGGCCGGCATTGCGCCCGGCCCCTTCAACGACGTGGTCCAGGCCACGCTGACGCACGTCGTGCGCGGCGCGGGCTGGATGTACCTGTTGATCGTGTTCCTCACCCTGACCTTCCTGCTGTACCTGGCGTTCGGCCGCTTCGGCAACCTGCGCATCGGCGGCGAGGACGCCGAGCCGGACTTCTCGCGCGCCAGCTGGCTGTCGATGCTGTTCGCCGCCGGCATGGGCATCGGCCTGGTGTTCTGGGGCGCGGCCGAGCCGATCTCGCACTTCGTCACCCCGCCGGAAGGGCTGCCGCCACAAGGCATGGACGCGGCGCGTGCCTCGATGCGCTACGCGTTCTTCCACTGGGGCCTGCACCCGTGGGCGATCTACGCGCTGATCGGGCTGGCGATGGCCTGGTTCCAGTACAACCGCAATGGCCGGGGGCTGATCAGCGACATGCTGCAACCGGTGATCGGCCGCCATCACCGCGGCGCGTTCGGCAAGCTGGTGAACATCGCCGCGGTGGTGGCCACCGCGATCGGCGTCGCCACCACGCTGGGCTTCGGCACCATCCAGATCTCGGCCGGCCTGCAGCGCGTGTTCGGCATCACCGCCGATGTCCCGCTGCAGATGACGGTGATCGCGGTCGCCTTCGTGCTGTACATGATCTCCACCACCAGCGGCGTGGAGCGCGGCATCAAGTGGCTGTCCAACTTCAACCTGGCTCTGGCCGCGCTGCTGTTGGCCGCGGTGCTGGTGCTGGGCCCCACCGGCTTCATCTTCGACACCTTCACCACCACGCTGGGCTCCTACCTCAACCAGCTGGTGACGATGAGCCTGCGCATGTCGCCATTCTCCGGCAGCACCTGGGTGGCCGACTGGACCATCTTCTACTGGGCCTGGTGGATTGCCTGGGCGCCGTTCGTCGGCGCCTTCATCGCGCGGGTGTCACGTGGTCGCAGCGTGCGCGAGTTCGTGGTCGGGGTGGTACTGGCACCGACCGTGCTCGGCTTCCTGTGGTTCTCGGTGTTCGGTGGCACCGCGCTGTGGTCGCAGCTGTTCGGCCACGCCGACCTGGTGCAGGCGCTGGGCAACGGCTACGAGACGGTGCTGTTCACCCTGTTCGACAGCCTGCCCGGCTCGCTGCTGCTGTCGTGCCTGGCACTGGTGCTGCTGATGATCTTCTTCGTCACCTCGGCCGACTCTGCGGTGCTGGTGTTGGCCAGCATGTCCACCGACGAGGCCGGCGACCCGCCGCTGTCGCGCAAGCTGGTGTGGGGCGTGGCGGTGGCGCTGATCGCCGCGGTGCTGCTGCTGGCCGGCGGGCTGGAAGCGCTGCAGGGCATGATCACCATCGCCGCGCTGCCGTTCGCGCTGCTGATGGTGCTGGTGATGGTGTCGCTGTACCGCGTGCTGGACGCCGAGGCCAACCGCCAGCGGCGGCTGGCGCAGCGCGGACGGCACCTGATCGAGGCCTGGATCGAACGCGAGCAGGCCGCGCAGGAGGATGCACGCGAGGAAGCCGCTCGGAACGTGGGCGGGGATTGAGGCCCGGGCTCGCTTCCTTACTTACCCCTCCCCTGGCCCTCCCCTTCGCCTGTGGCGAAAGGGAGGGGGCGAAGCAGGAGCAGAAGCGGAGCGCAGGCGACACAGGGAGCTTTCAGCTCTTGGCTCTTAAGCTCCTCCCCCTCCCTTTCGCCGCAGGCGAAGGGCAGGGGCGGGGAGGGGTGCTTCTGCTTCCCCGAACAGCCCAGCTCAGTACCCGGCCGCCTGCCCGTCCTTGCGGCTCTCGGAAGCGCCGTAGTACACGCCGGTTTCGGGGTCCCGCATGATCGCCTGGTAGCCGCCATACGGACCATCGGCGAACGTCACCCGGTGTCCCCTGCGCATCAGGCTGCGCACGGTTTCCCAACTGAAGCCGGTCTCCAGGTTCACTTCCCCACCGTCGCTCATCGCCGTGCCCTGCCCGGTCGGTTCGGTGGAGCCTTCGTGCTGGATGCGCGGCGCATCACCGGCTTCCTGCAGGTTCATGCCGAAGTCCACCAGGTTCATCACGATCTGGGCGTGCCCCTGCGGCTGCATCGCCCCGCCCATCACGCCGAAGCTGGCAAACGGCTTGCCGTCCTTGGTGATGAACGCCGGGATGATGGTCTGGAACGGCCGCTTGCCCGGCGCGTAGCCGTTGGGATGGTCCTTCTGCAGCACGAACATCTCGCCGCGATCCTGCAGGATGAAACCCAGCCCCGGCGGGGCCATGCCGCTGCCCATGCCGCGGTAGTTGGACTGGATCAACGACACCATCATGCCGTCGGCATCGGCCACGGTCATGTAGATGGTGTCGCCCTGCTCCAGTTGCTTCGGCGTGCCCGGCTGGGCTTCCTTCAGCGCCTTGTCCATCGAGATCAGCGCACGCCGCTGCGCCGCATAGTCCTTGGACACCAGGCGTGCCACCGGTGCCGGCGCGAACGCCGGATCGGCGTAGAAGCGCGCACGGTCGGCGAAAGCCAGTTTCTTGGCCTCGACGAACAGGTGGATATGCTCGGGTGATCCGAACGGGATCTTCGAGAAGTCGTAGCCTTCCAGGATGTTGAGGATCTGCAGCGCGGCGATGCCCTGGCTGTTGGGCGGCAGCTCCCACACGTCGTAACCCCGGTAGTTGCTGCTCACCGGCTCGACCCATTCGCCATGGTGTGCAGCCATGTCCTCGTAGCTGAGGAAGCCGCCATTGGCCTTGAAGTAGTCGCCGATGGTGCGGGCGATGTCGCCCTTGTAGAACGCATCGCGGCCACCGTCGGCGATCTGCTGCAGGGTGTGGGCGAGATTGGGGTTGCGCCACATCTCGCCCTTGCGCGGGGCGTGGCCATTGACCGTGAACTGCTCGGTGAAACCGGGGTACTGCGACAGCCGTGGTACCGAGCGGTCCCAGTAGTAGGCGATCACCTCGGCCACCGGATGGCCGTCGCGCGCGTAGCGGATGGCCGGGGCCAGGTTGTCGGCCATCGGCTTGCGGCCAAAGCGCTCGTGGAGCGCGAACCAGCCATCGACCGCACCGGGCACCGATACCGGCAGCGGCCCGGTGGCGGGGACTTCCTTCAACCCGCGGCGCTGGAACTCGGCCAGCGTCAGCGAACGCGGCGAGCGCCCGGAACCGTTGTAGCCGTACAGGCGCTGCGTCTTCGGATCCCAGACGATGGCGAACAGGTCGCCACCCACGCCGTTGCCGGTGGGCTCCATCAAGCCCAGCGCGGCATTGGCGGCGATGGCCGCGTCCACCGCCGAACCGCCGCCCTTCATCACGTCCAGCGCGATCTGGGTGGCCAGCGGTTGCGAGGTGGCTGCCATGGCATGCGGCGCGATGACTTCCGAGCGCGTGGCGAATGCGTGACCGGTGACACGGTCGGCGGCGGACGCCGCGCACAACGAGACGGATGAGACCGCCAGGAACAGGATGGGACGCAGCATCGGCGGGCTCCGGTGGGATGGTCCGGCGAAAGTAGCCCACCGCGCTGTCTTACGCACGTCTTACGCCCGCACCGTATCTAGCTCCTCCGAAACAAACCCGTCGCCCTGCATGGCCACGGCGGCATCCGGTTCTTCCAAAAGGGGCTCTTCCAATGCAAATGCGATCCAAGCGCCATCAGGGCGGCTTCACTCTGGTCGAGATGGCCGTGGTCCTGGTCATCATCGGCGTGATCATCGGCGCGGTCATGATCGGCCGCGACGTGCAGCGCAACGCCGAATACACGCGCATCAAGCAGAAGTTCGTCGACCAATGGGTGGTGGCCTACAACAGCTACCACCAGCGCTTCGGTGCTCCGGTGGGTGACAACCAGGCCGCGCCGCGCCTGATGGTCGCCGGCAAGGAGTACGACATCGACATGGCCAACAACACCGCCAGCAAGGGCGCGATCTGCAATGGCTCGGCCTCGACCAAGAGCGACCAGCCGGTGACCGCCGCCTCGCAGGACGGCGACAAGCTGCGCGACTTCATGCGTGGCGCCGGCATCAGCCTGCCGCCGGGCCGCGGCGAGGGCTTCGAGGACCGCTACGTCTACCTGGACACCAACGGCAACCCGCAGGAAATCCAGGTCTGCTTCCAGTGGAACCCGGCCGAGACCGCCTCCGGCGCCGGCAACGTGATGGTCATCTCCGGCCTGACCCCGGACCTGGCCCGCTCGCTGGACCAGATGATCGACGGCAAGCCCGACCCGCAATCCGGCGCGTTCCGCCAGGTGGGCCTGAACAAGCGCAGCGTGGGCAGCAACGCCGACGCCGAGAGCATGGAGTGGAAGGGCAACAACACCAACAAGGCCGGCTCGGCCGGCGCGGCCAACTCCAACGTCGCCGGTGGCGGTGATGACACCGACCAGGTCATCACGCTGGTCGCCCATTACAAGATGAACCAGTAAATCCATGGACATCGCCTCCCTGCTGGGCCGGCTGCGCCGGTCCCGACGTCTCTCCCTGATGATCTTCGCGGTGACGTTGCTGGCACTCGTGGCCACGGCCGTGTGGTTCATCTCCGCACGCAGCAGCCTGGCCCGTGCCTACGACCAGCTCAGCACCCGCAACGAGCTGCTGTCGCAGGCGCGGATGGCCCAGCAGGAGGCGCAACTGAAGGTCGACAACGCCGGCTCCGCCCGCCAGCTGCTGGAGCAACTGGAAGGGTTGGGGATGGAGCCCACCGGCTGGGGCGAGCGCCTGATCAACCTCAACCAGACCCAGCTCTCGCGCATGGATGCCGACGCCCTGCTGGGCGGCATTGCTCCCAGCCCCGATCGCATCTTCGGTGCGGACGTGTTCGAGCTGTCGGTGACCGACCCGACCGAAGGACTGTTCCACCTGCCCACCACGGTGTCCGACCGCCCGCCGGCGCCGTTGTCGCTGACCCTGCGCGGCAGCCTGCTGTTCCGCACCGCCGGTGGCCCGCTGCCGCCCCAGAGCACGCCGGGAGGCGCGCAGCCATGAGCATGCAGAACATCGTCCAGTTGCCCGGGCGCTGGCTGACCTTCGACCAGGACCGCGTGACCGTCAGCGACACCCGTCCGCGCCTGGAAGGGCCGGCCTGGCTGTTCGCCGAATTCGAAGGCGGCAACAGCGGCGTGATGTCGCTGGAAGGCAGTTCGGCGCACGCCGTCGCGCTGATCGAGAAGCGCCTGCGCGCCGATGGCCTGATCGACGGCGAAGGCAAGATCCTGATCCACAAGAACCGCTCGATGGGGGCGGGCTACCAGACCCTGTTCACGGCGGTGCCGCTGGATACCTGGCAGCAGACCTATGCCTGGGCCGAGGCGCAGCCGGACCATTGCCTGGTGGTGCCGCTCACCTCGCTGATGTGGCGCACGCTCAAGGCCGGCGATGGCCTGGTCGTGCACAGCGGACGGCAGATGAGCGTGCTGGCGCTGCGCAAGCACGACATCATCCACCGCGCCTCGATGGCCTACAGCGAGGACGCCTCGGACCTGTCGATGACCGCCGGCGCGCTGGCCCAGCAGGTGGCCGACGACCTGTCGCGCAACGACGAGGAAAGCGAACCGCTGCAGTTCCGCTGGTGCTCGTTGTTCGTGCCGGCGACCGAACCGGGCCAGGCCCCGGCCAACCAGCAGCTGGCCGAGATCTTCGCGGTCAACACCGGCTGCCAGGTCAAGCAGGTGCCGATGCAGGTCTACCACGATGCGGAGGGCCAGGCGTGGTCCAGTGGCATCGCGTGGATGGCCGCACAGGCGTCGCCGCGCGATGCGGTCAACCCCACCGCCAGCCGTGCGGCCTACCTGGCCGAATGGGCGCTGCCGCTGGCGTCGGCGGCCTCGCTGCTGATCGCCATCGCGCTCGGCACGCTTGGCACCCGCTGGATGCTTGCCGCGCACGACGCCAACGAGCGCAGCGAAACGATCAGCCAGGAAATCACCTCGCTCGAGGAGCAGGCCCGCCAGCTGTCCGGCAAGGCCGCCATGCCGCCGGGGTTCGACGCCGCCATGCAGTTCGTCAACAAGGCCAAGACCCTCACCGACGGGTTGGATCCGGTCACCGGGCTGGAGTCGATACGCCTGGCCGCGCAGGACGAGGTACGCGTCCTGCGCGTGCGCGTGGAACAACCCGCACCGGGGCAGGCCACCGCCGCGCCGCGCACCCTGCGCGTGGACGGCATGGTCGACGCCGACCGCGGCACGCCAGGCATGCAGATCGCCACCTTCGTCGAGCGGTTGCGCCGCGAGGGCTTCGATCCCGAGCCGCTGGATCCGCAGTCCGGCGGTGCCACGCGCGCCGGTGGCGGCGTCTTCTCCTACCTGCTCAAGCGCCCCACCCCGGCCGGCACCGACACCGCCACGGAGCCCACCACGTGAAGAAGAAATACATCGCAATGACGGCCCTGTGCTGCTGGCTGGGGGTCTCCGGCTGGTTGGCATCGATGGTCGTGGCCAAACCGGCGGTGTTGTTCATGGGCAACAACGCCGAGGAAAGCCCGGAAACCGCACGGCTGCGCGCCTCGATCCAGCGCAACCGGCAGGTGCTGGACATGGCCAGCACGCTGCGACCGCAACCGCGCTTCGAAAGCGCCGGGCTGATCGCCGTTCCCGAACAGGCCGCGCCCGGCAGCCTGCCCGGCGGCGCAGGCGCCGCCGCTGCCGCCGCGGTGCTGCCGGTCGCGCCGGCGTCCCTGTCACTGGTGGTCACCGCGGGCGGACGCTCCACTGCCGTCATCAATGGCACGCCGGTCCGCCAGGGCTCGCGCCTGGAGGACGGCACCCGCGTGCTCGCCATCGGCAACAACTGGGCGCGCGTGCGTGATGCCGCCGGCAACGTGAGCACGCTGCGCGTGCGCCACATCGGCCAGGCGCCGGACGCCAGCGAGGGCAGCCTGTGAACGCCTCCCTCAAGATCGTTGTCGGCGCTGGTGCGGCCATCCTGATCGGCGCCGCGCTCGTGCTGGCACTGCGCAAGGGTGAGCCCGCGGCTCCGCCGGCGCCCGCGCCGGCCGCCGTCGTCGATGCGGCACCGGCAGCGCCCACGCCGCCCCCGGCCGATGCCACGCCCGCGCCGTGGGAAACCGGCCCTGCCGTGCCGACGGCGGCGGCGCCCGCCACCGCAGCGATGCGCGTGCCGCCCCCGCCGACGTCCCCGGACGCACAGATGCGCACCGCCATCGCGCAGATGGAGCGGCAGATGGCGCAGAACGAGGCGCAGGCCCACGCCATGCTGCGCCAGCTGAACACCGCGCAGGCCACCGGCAGCCTGCCGCCGGGAATGAACGTCGAAGCGGCGCGCACCAACATCCAGATCGCGTTGAAGGCGCAGCAGCTGGGCCGCGAAATGGTCGCGCTCAGCCAGCAGCCCGATTCGCCGGCGCGCCAGCAGCGCATGAACCAGATCAGCACCGAACTGATCGCGCTGCGCGAAGGGCTGCGCTACGACGTCAACACGCCTGCCGCGGCGAAGGCCGCGCCCTGACATGCGCAGCCTCCGCCGACAACGCGGATTCAACCTGCTCGAGCTGACGGTCGTGGTGGGCGTGCTTGCCCTGCTGACCAGCGCGGCGACGGGCACGTATGAGATGTTCCAGCAGTCCCGCAGCCATACCGCCAGCCGCGCGCAACTGGGTCAGGCCCGCCTGGCGCTGCGCGCCTTCACCCTCCGCAACAAGCACCTGCCCTGTCCGGACAGCAGCCCGCAGGGCGACGCCGGGCGCGAGAACGGTGGGGCCAGTGGCTGCGCCGCGGGACTCACGGTTGGCTGGCTGCCATACGAAAGCCTGGGCCTGGCCCTGCCCGACCGCAACGCGCGCATCCGCTACGCGGTCCACCGCAGCAGCACGGCGGATCTGGCCAGGCCGTCCGCGGCCAGCGCCGAGTTCAGTGACCAGGACGGATCGGGCGGGCTGCTGGCCGCGCTTGCGCGGGCCGCGCAGGCCACGCCCGTCACCGCGTTGCCGTTCTACAAACTGCCCGCCGCCAACGCCGCCTACCCGACCGAAACCCCGTCGAGCCCGGACCTTCCCTGCGATGGGGGTGGCGAAACCGTCAACCCTGCCTACGCGCTGATCGCCCCGGGAATGGACATGGACCAGTCCTCGGGCAACGCGCCCGGCTTCGACACGATGAACAACGCCATCGCCCGCGGGACCGCCCTGTGCATGGCGCCGCCGGAACGGCCATCGAGCTTCCGCTACGACGACCAGGTCCTGGCCGAGTCGAGCACCACGCTGCTCGGCTGGCTGACCTCCCTTGAACGATAAGCAACCGATCCCGCATACCTCCGAGGCCTTGGAAATGACTAGCTGCCACCGCAGAAACCCCCACCAGCCGCAGTTGCGCCATCTTCCCCGGCTGCTGGCCGGCGGCATCGGCTCGCTGATGCTGGCGGCATGCACGAACATGCCGCCGCGCAGCGTGCAGGACCTGCCACCGGTGGAGCACAAGGCACTGGAACGCACCAGCACCGCGCTGGCCGAAGAGTCGGCCAAGTTCCTCCAGGCCCAGGACAAGCGCCTGGCCAGCCTCGAGCACAAGGGCACCCGCACGCCCACCACCACGCCACTGGCACCGGTCTACGACCCGCTGGAGCACAGCGTGGTCAGCATCAGCATGTTCGATGCCGACGTCGGGCAGCTGCTGTGGGCGCTGGCCGGCGAGCTGAAGATGAACCTGATCGTGGACCCCAGGGTACTGGAGCAGAAGCAGCGCTCCAGCCTGCAGCTGAGCAATGTCTCCGCGCGCGAGGTGTTCAACCACATCCTCGATGCGTTCGACCTGCATGGCGAACTGCGCGGCGGTGCACTGGTGGTCAGCCAGACCAAGGAACGCATCTTCAACGTGGACATGCTCAACTCGGTGACCTCGCTGGAGCTCAACAGCGGTGGTGACGTGTTCGGTGCCGGCATGCAGGGCGAGGGCGGCGCGGGCCAGTCCCTGCGGGGCTCGCTGTCGATGAGCGGCAGCGTCGGCAAGGACAACGACCCCTACAAGCAACTGGCCGCCGCGCTGGACGTGATCCTGGACGCGGACAAGAGCAAGCAGGCGCCCACCCCCACCGCACCGGACCAGCCCAAGCCGCCGGCGGTCGCCAGCTACAACCTGGATGCCGGCAGCGGCACCCTGTTCGTGCGCGCCCGCCCCTCGCAGATGCGCGCCGTCGAGCAGCTGATCGAACACAACAAGCAGAAGCTGCGCCGGCAGGTGCTGGTCGAGGCGCAGATCCTGGACGTCTCGCTCAATGACAGCAGCAACTACGGCGTGGACTGGAACCTGCTGCGCGACCGCGTCGCCGGCATCTACGGCGACACCGCCGCCACCATCCTGCCCGATGCCAACACGCCGCTGTCCTACGACGGCCTGACCCGGCTGGGCCAGCAGCCGCGCACCATCACCTTCCCCAACCAGACCCTGGGCTCCAGCCTCGGCCGGGCGATGGGCCTGAGCTACACCACCGACACGTTCTCGGCGGCGGTCAACGTGCTGCGCGGCTTCGGCAACGTCAAGGTGCTGTCCAACCCCAGCGTGCGCGTGCGCAACGGCAGCCCGGCCTACCTGAGCGTGGGCACCAACATCCGCTACGTCACCAAGTCCACCAGCAACTTCTCCAACACCGGTGGCAGCGGCGGCTCCTACAACCAGTCCACCGACATCCAGACCGACTCGCTGTTCTCTGGCGTGGTGATCGGCGTGGCACCGATGATCCACGAGAACGGCAGCGTCGAGCTGCTGGTGCACCCGATGCAGACCGAGGTCGATGCCAGCAGCCTGACCCTGCGCGAGTTCCCCAACGGCAACGCGGTCACGCTGCCGCAGGTCAACGTCAAGGGCATCACCACCACCTTGAACCTGCGCGACGGCGACACCGTGATGCTCGGCGGCCTGATCGACCAGAACGCCTCGCTCGATGACAAGGGCATCCCCGGCCTGTCCGACGTGCCGGTGTTCGGCCGCATGTTCGGCTCGCGTGCCAAGACCCACACCACCCGCGAACTGGTGCTGGTACTGCGGGTGAAAGTGCTGTGAGCCTGATCTACGACGCATTGCGCCAGAACGGCACGGCGTCGCCCCAGGCCACGGCCACGCCGGTAGCACGGGCCCGCGGCGGCGGCCGGCGCACCGGCTATCTCTGGCTGGGCGCGACCGGCAGCGTGCTGCTCGGCTATGCGCTGGTGCATGCGCTCTCCGGCAATGCCGCGCCGCCGGTGGCCGCCACCGCGACGCGGGCACCGCTGGCCGCGCCTGCCGCAGCGCCGGCAACAGCATCGGTGACGGTACCGGTTGCGGTCGCAGCGCCGGCACCGGTTGCCGCGGCCGCGCCCATCCCGCCTTTGCCGCCACTGGCACCGCGGGCCACCACCCGCACGTCGGCAGCGCCCGTCGCCGGCAGCGACGTGCCCGCGCCGGCAACGCCCGCCCCACGCTTGGCCACCACGCCGTCCGGGCAGGAGGTGGTGCACGTGCAGTCGCAGCAGATGAACATCACCGTCAGCACCCGCCGGCCGGCCCGCGACGCCGGCCCTGCGGCGGACACCAGCACCCGGATTCCCGATGCACTGGCCTCGCTGCAGCGCGCTGTCGCGCAGGGCGACGCCGCTGCCATCGAGCAGCAACTGCAGGCGCTGCGCCAGCTGCTTCCCGCCGACAGCCTGACCCTGCTGCGCAACGAAGCCTGGGTTGCACACAACCGCGGCGACCTGGTCACCGCCGAGGACCGCTACCGGCAGATCCTGTCACGGGTCCCGGAGGACACCCAGGCCGGGGTCAACCTCGCGCTGCTGGAAGCCGGACGCGGCCAGACCGACGTCGCGCAGGGCCGGCTGCTGCGCCTGGCCGCGGAGAACGGCGACTCCAGCGTCATCGCCCAGGCGCTGGCCCAGATCCGCGGAACGCCGCAATGAACCCGGCCACCCGCCAGCACCTGCAGCAGCTGGGCCTGGAGCGCTCGCCGTTCCCGCCCACGCCCGACAGCGCCGCGTACTTCCAGACCGACGCGCTGGAGCGCGAGCTGGTCGAGGCCACGCATTGCCTGCGCACGCGCTCGGGCTTCGTGCTGCTCACCGGCGAGGTCGGCACCGGCAAGACCACTTTCCTGCGCCGCCTGATGTCCACGCTGGAACGCGAGGACATGGTGGTGTCGCTGGTATTCAACACCTACCTGCAGGGCAATGACCTGCTGGCGGCGGTGCTGCGTGACTTCGGCCTGCCCGCCGAGGGCAATGCCGCCGACAACATCGACCGCCTCAACCGCTTCCTGCTCGAGCGCTGGCAGCGCCAGACCACCTGCGTGCTGCTGATCGACGATGCCCAGAACCTGGACATCGAAAGCCTGGAACTGCTGCGCCTGCTCACCTGCCTGGAGTCGGGGCAGGAGAAGCTGTTGCAGATCGTGCTGGCCGGCCAACCGGAACTGCTGCAGGTGCTGGCGCAACCGGCGATCCGCCAGCTCAGCAGCCGCATCAGCAAACACGCCCAGCTCTGCGCCCTGGCCCGCGACCGCACCGGCGACTACGTGCGGTTCCGGCTGGACAGCGCCGGCGCCGACGGCGCCATCGCGCTCGATGAAGCGGCGATCACCGCCCTGCACCGCGCCAGCAACGGCAACCCACGCCATATCCACCAGATCATGGACCGCTGCCTGTATGGCCTGTATGGCCAGGCCGCCGGTCCACGCCGGATCGATGCCGCGCTGATCCGCACCGCCGCCGCCGAAGCCGGCGTGCAGCGCCGTGCGCGCGCGCTTCGCTACCCGTGGGCACTGGCGGCGTCGCTGGGCGGGCTGCTGGCCGTGGGGGGGCTGGTCCTGTCACTGCGTCCGGGCGACACCCATGCCGAGCCGGCATCGACGGTGGCATCGGCATCTCCCGCAGCGGCCAGCGCCGCAACCGCGCCCCCACCGCAGCACTGCCTTGCACGCCTGGGTGACGGCGCACGGCGCCAGGTCCAGGTGCCTTCCGGCGCGGCCCCCTACCTGCGCCAGCACGACGACCTGTGCGTGCAAGCCACCGCGCAGGGCGCACTGGTCACCTTCGTGCCGCGTGTGCCCGACGCCGACCTGCTGCAACAGCAACCCAATACCCGCCTGCAACAGCTGCAGTACCGCCTGCAGCAGCAGGGGCACTACGACGGCCAGCTCGATGGCCGCTTCGGCCCGCTGACGCAGCGGGCGCTGCGCCGCATGCAGCAGCACAACGCCCTGCCGGCAACCGGGACCCCGGATGCACTGACCCTGCACCTGCTGGCCCTTCCCGCCGCGCACGCCGACTCCCCGAACGACATGGATCCTTCCCGCAATGGCCACGGTTGATTCCCGCATCCCCTCCGCCTCCGCCAGCTCCACGCAGGGACTGGTCAGCCTCGAACAGGCCAAGCTCGGCGTGCTGCTCAACGAGCAGGGGCTGCTGGACCCCATCCAGTTGCTGTACGCCCGCCAGAAGAACCTGGTCGAGCAGACCAGCTTCGGCCGCCTGCTGATCCGCCACGGCCTGGCCAATGAATCGGACATCGTGCGCACCCATGCCGGCATGCTCGGCATCGAGTTCACCCAGGTTGAAACCCTGCCGGTGGCCGAGCCACAGATCCTGGCCATGTTCAACCGCGAGCTGTGCCAGATGCGGCAGTTCCTGCCGCTGCGCCGCGACGGCGAGCAACTGGAGGTACTGCTCGGCGATGCCGACCCCACCGCGGTGGCGCAGCTCGTGCTGCAACGCTGCGGCCTGCGCTGCCGCTTCCTGCAGGGTGAGTACGGCAAGGTCGCGCGGCTGATCCGGCAAACCTACTACTTCGCGCAGAACCCGATCGAGGCGCTGCTGGAGAAGGAGATCCGCCGCCTGGCCACCGACAACGACCATGCCTACAGCCCGGAGAAGCTGCTGGACTACCTGCTGCACCTGGCCGTGCGCGAGCGCACCACCGACATCCATATTTCCCCGTCCGAGCACAGCCTGCACGTGCTGTTCCGCGTCGATGGCGTGCTGCGCCCGATGTGGGCCATGCCCAACTCGCTCAGCCGCCTGCTGGGCTACATCAAGCTCGCTTCGGAAATGGACATCTCCGAGCAGCGCCGCCCGCAGGACGGCAGCTTCCGCGCCACCGTGCTGGACTCGGCGCTGACGGTGCGCGTGTCCACCCTGATCACCGAATCCGGCGAGCGCATGGTGATGCGCCTGCTGCCCGAGCACAGCGACCTGGCCGGGCTGGAGGAACTGGGTTTCTTCGCCGAGGACGTGGCCCTGCTCGAACGCCTGTTCGCCAAGCCGGCCGGGCTGATCCTGATCACCGGCCCCACCGGCTCGGGCAAGAGCTCCTCCCTGCACGCCGCGCTGCGTATGCAGTCGCTGATCGAGCGCAATGTGCTGACCGTCGAGGACCCCATCGAGTACCGCGTGCCCGGTGCCGGCCAGACCGAGGTCAACCGCCGCGCCGGCTACGAGTTCGGCTCGGCCCTGCGCCACTTCCTGCGCCATGACCCGGACGTGATCCTGCTCGGCGAAATGCGCGATGCCGAAACCGCGCAGGCAGCCGTGGAGGCGGCGGCCACCGGCCACCTGGTGCTGTCCACCCTGCACGTCACCACCGTGTTCGGCGTGGTGCCCCGCCTGCGCCCGCTCGGCCTGGAAGCGCAGGTCATCGCCGACAACCTGCTGGCCGTGGTGAACCAGCGCCTGGTCCGCCAGGTCTGCCCGTTCTGTGCCACGGACGTGCCGTTCACCGACAAGGAATGCGAATGGCTGGAGCTGCCCGTGGGCAGCAGCGGCCGGCGTGGCGGCGGCTGCGACCGCTGCCGCGGCAGCGGCTACTACGGGCGCCTGCCGGTCTACGACATCATGGTGGTCGACGAACCGCTGGCCAACGGCATCGCCGATGACGTCAGCCGCGAGACCCTGCGCGGGCTGGCGATGGGCGCCGGCTTCAAGGGCATCGAGCAGGTCGCGCGCGCGCGCGTCATCGCCGGCCAGACCACCAGCGAGGAAGTCCTGCGCGTGGTCGGCGTGGGCCCGGCGCCATGAACGTCTACTACTACCGGCTGCTGCTCTCCAACGGCCGCGTGCGCGCCGGCGTGACCCAGCTGGCCGTCGAGCACGACGCCTCCGCGCGCCTGTGGCTGGAGAAGAACTTCGATGCGGTGGTGCTCAAGCTGTATCGCTTCCCCGGCTGGCTGGCCGAGACCCAGCGCTCGCTCACCCACCTGATCAAGCCCAGCATCAAGCCGGTGGAACTGGCCGGCATGCTGCGCGACCTGGCGGTGATGACCAGCAGCGGCATCCCGGTGATGGAGGCGCTGCGTGCGGTGGCCAACGAGATCAGCACCGGCCGCGTGTCCAATCCGGCCCGGCTGGCACGCCGGCTGCTGGACGAACTGGATGCCGGCGCCTCGCTGAGCGATGCATTCGGCCGCTATCCCGACGCCTTCCCGGAAACCGTCCGCAACCTGGTCATGATCGGCGACGAGACCGGCTCCATGGACAGGATGCTGATGGAGGCCGCCGACCACGTCGAGCGCATCTCGCGGATGACCGCCGATACCCGCCAGGCGCTGATCTACCCGGCATTCGTGTTCTCGGCCATCTTCGCCGCCGGCGGCTTCTGGATCTACTACGTCATTCCCAACCTGTCCGACCTCTTCAAGCAGATGAACGCCAAGCTGCCGCCGCTCACCATCTGGGTGATACGCAGCTCGGAGTGGCTGATCGGGCACATCGTGATGATCCTGGCCGGGCTGGCCGCGCTGGCGTTCGTGCTGTGGGTCACCTGGCGCTACAGCCGCCGCTTCCGCCGCGCCATCCACTACACGCTGCACCGGCTGCCGATCGCCAAGACCATCATGTTCTCCTCCGGCCTGGCCTTCTTCACCGAGTACATGGCGCTGCTGATCCGCGCCGGCGTGGACATGGTCAGCAGCCTGCAGGTGATGGAGCGCGCCATGCGCGACGAGTACTACCGCGACCGCATCATCGCGATCCGGCAGGTCCTGGAGCGCGGCGACCGGGTGTCCTCGGCGATGCGCCAGGTCGGTGGCTTCCCTTCGATGATGGTGCGCATGATCAGCGTCGGCGAGGACACCGGCACGCTGGACAGCCAGTTCTCGCGCCTGTCCGAGGAATACAGCCTGCGCCTGCAGCGCCTGATCACCAACCTGTCGGAAATCATCAAGCCGGTCGTCGTGCTGTTCGGCGGCGGCATGTTCGTCTTCCTGATCGTCGCCCTGCTGCTGCCGGTCTATGACCTGGTACAGCAGGCGATCACCTCGCCGCAGCTGTAAGGAACCGCACCGCCATGAAACCCATCAACCACAGCCGCGGCTTCACCCTCATGGAGATGTCGGTGGTGCTGGTGATCATCGCGTTGATCCTCGGCGCGGTCACCGTCGGCCGCGACGTCTACCGCGGTGCCGTGGCCGAGCGCATCAGCAGCGAGTTCGTGCAGGGCTGGATCCTGGCCTACGACCGCTACGCCAGCCAGAGCGGCCGGGTGCCCGGCGACAACGCGCTCACCGGCATGATCGGCGGTGGCACCGCCGCCACCGCGCTGTGCGGCACTGCGCTGGTCGACGAGATGCTCAAGGCAGGCGTCACCCTGCCCCAGGGAGCAATGGAAGGCCGCCAGGAAACCTACGTCTACCAGGACCGCAACGGCCTGCCGCAGCGCCTGCAGGTCTGCCTGCAGGCCATCACCGACTGGCACGAGCCGATCAGCGCCAGTGGCTACGCCGCCCGTACGCGCAATGTACTGGTGCTGCATGGGCTCACCCCCGAACTGGCGCAGCAGCTGGACCAGCGCATCGACGGCAAGGTCGACGCGCGCGTTGGCCGGGTACGCGAGAAGCGCCCGGGCACCGGCAAGGTCGCCGCGCCGACCGAGGATGCCGCCTGGTCGCGCGATGAGACCAGCAACGCCAACACCAGTGCCGATGCCGCCAGTGCCACCGTCATCGCCTACATCAAGATGAGCCAGTAACCGGATATCGCCCGCATGCATACCCCTTCCCGCGATCATCTCCCCATCCTCGGCTGCATCCCCGGCAGCCACCCGCAGCGGGGCTTCAGCCTGCTGCAGGTGATGCTGCTGCTGATGCTGGTCGGCGTGGCCGTCGCCGCAGGCGCGCTGCTGCTCAATGCCCGGCGCCCGGCCGAACAGGCCGTCCAGCAGCAGGAATACCTGCGCTGGGCCGATGATGCGCTGGCGGCCTATGCCGCCGCGCACGCCCGCCTGCCCTGCCCGGCCACGCGTTGGACCGAGGATCCGGCCGCGGTCATCGAGGACTGCAGTGCCGAGGCCGGCACCAGCAATGCGGTCGGCTTCCTGCCCATCGCGTTGTTGCCCGGCGCGCGCGAGATGGGGGCCGGCGCCGCGCCGATCCGCTACTCGGTCTCGCGGGGCGTCACCGGCATCGCCGCCGGCGGCACCAGTGCCCGCCAGCCCGCGCTGTCGGCGACCGGCGATCCGTTCATCCCGCTCGACCCGAGCGGCGAGCCCTTCGAGGACTACGTGGACCCGGCCGAAGGACACGGCAACGGCCTGGACTTCTGCGCCGCGCTGGACCAGAACGCGCTGCCCGGGGCCACCGCGGACACGTACGCCACCAGCACCGACGCCCAGGGCAATGCCCTCAACATCGCCTATGGGCTGGTCGCCGCCGGCCCCGTCGCCGGAACCCAGGGCCGCTTCGACAGCGCTGCCTCGGCCGCATTGCCCAGCCCGGCCCGGCCCGGCGACATCGACTACGACGATCGCACCCGCCTGCGTACCTTCGCCTCGCTGGCACCGCTGGTCGGCTGCCGCCAGTACGCGGCGGTGGCCGCCGCCGACGCCCCCACCAACGTCTCGCTGCTGTCGATGGAAGTGCTGGCCGGCGCGGTCGCCAACCACGCCACGGTGGCCGACTTCCAGGAAACCAACCTGGGCAACGGCGAGGCCCAGGTGCGTGATGCGGCGTTCGCCCAGGCCATGGCCATCACCGGGTTGACCCTGAGCGTGCTCGGCGCGGTCGACATCTTCGACTCGGCGGTCTGGAACGCCATCTCGCTGACCACCTCGGTGATCACCTGCATCGCCTCGCTAGGCACGGTCTGCGTCGGCGTGCCATTCGACACCGCCGCCGTCATCATCAGTGCCATCGCCATCAGCTACTCCGCCGCCGCGGTGGCGCTGAACTCGGCGGCGCTGGCCCCGATCGGGCTGGCGCTGGATGCCAACGTCAAGGCGCGTGACCGTGCCGCGGCATCGATCAAACCCGCCACCTCGTCCGTCGCCGACGTGCTGGAGACCATGCGCCAGACGCTGTACGGCGGCACCCGCGAGTACTGCAAGCAACGCCTGGACCCGAAGACCAAGCTCCCCGTGCAGAAGAAGGACAGCAACGGCGAGCCGGTGTGGCAGGCCAACGGCGCGCCGGAGTTTGAATGCGACTGGGTGACCGAGGACCAGCCCGGCATGGCCGCGCAGATCGACAGCGCCAAGGCGGTCGAGGCCAAGCTGGTCGATGCCGCCGCGGTATACCAGGACAAGCGCATGTCGCACTTCAGCGACACCTGGATCTCCTATCGCATGCACCTGGGCAACTCCGCCGGCAAGTACAAGGAAACCGTATGCGTGGCCGCCACCGGTGGCAGCTACGATTATGTCAACGGCAGCTGCGTCGTGCTGCCCACCGAGAGCCACGTGGGCGGCTACACCTGGGTGACCCGCTTCAAGCCGATCGCCTACCAGGACGCCCGCAGCAAGCGCGACCTGGCCCAGCGGTGGGCCGACATCCAGCGCACGGTGGAAGAGCTGGAAAGCGCCTACCAGCAGAAGGTGGACGCCGTGAAGCAATGGGTGAAGCTGGTCGACAGCGCGCACAAGGACGCCGAGGACATCTGCCGGCAGGCCACCAACGCCGAAAGCCAGCAGGTCTGCCGCAACTCGCGCGACAAGGTGACCTACATGCGCAGCTGCACCTACACGGTCATCAACGACGACGGCAGCACCGCCATCGTCGATGAGATGCACCCGCCCGCCGGCCAGGAGATGAACGAAGGCGCCCAGTGCACGCCCATGCTCGAGCGCGACCGCGACCTGACCAAGGCGGCGCTGGATGACGCCAAGCAGCGGCGCACCAGCGCCAAGTCCAACTACGACAGCCAAAGCTCGCCCTACCTCCAGTACCCGGGCGATTGGAGCAAGGCCATGATGGAGATCGATGGCGAGCAATCCACGTTCACCTGGATTTCCGGCACCATCCGCCGCTATGCCGACATGCCGACCGACGGCAGCAATGGCCAGCGCCTGATCGAGGACATCAACTACGACGGTGATTTCCGCTGCGTGCTTGACCCCGGCAGATGCGGCACCGAGAAGAGCACCTATTCCTATGCGCGTGCCTACTCGGACTGGGTGCGTGCAAGGGATGCCGCCGCCGAAGCCACGCGCAACCGCATCGAGAACGAAACCCGCTTCAAGGAACTGGAAGCCCAGTACAACGCACTGAAGGACATGGCCCCGCCTGGCTCCGTCGAGGACTACAGCATCGCCGTGGGTGCCGGCGCCATCCTCAGCAAGGCCGACACGCGCGGCGCGGTCGGCGCCCGCAAGGCAAGCCCATGAGCGGCCCGTGCGTGCGGCGGCAACGCGGCTTCAGCCTGGTCGAGATCGCCGTGGCCCTGCTCATCGCCGGCCTGGTCAGTGCGGTGGTGTTCACCCTGATCCCGATCGGTGGGCAGGTACTCAGGGCCGACCACGACGAACGCCTGCTCGCGCAGGCCGAACAAGCGCTGCTCGGCCATGCCCGCGCGAAGCTGCACCTGCCGGCGGCCGACAGCGATGGCGACGGGCGCCCCGATCCGGGCAGTACCTCGGGCTGGTTGCCGGTGCGCGAGCTCGGCCTGCCGGGTGACGCGCGCATCCTCTACAGCGCCCATGCCGCGCTGCTGGCGGCGCCGGGCAACGTGTATGCACCGCACCTGGCCGGCGCGGAGGTCAGCTCGCCGACCAACGGGTTGGACCTGTGCCTGCACCTGCAGCAGGTCCAGGCCAATGGCACCCCGTTGGCCGGGTTGTCCATGCCGGCGGCCTACGCGCTGGGCATGCCGAACGAACGCGGCCAGGTCGGCGACGCCCAGGCCGCCGCGCGCGCGCTGGCGCTGCCGGGTGCCGCGCCCGTGGCCGGCAGCCTTCCCGGCCTCACGCTGGCCGCCGGCGTCGGCGAGCTGTCCAGCCGGCTGGCCTGCGCCGACCGCCTCGGCCGCGCACAGGGCGCGGCCCAGTCCGCCGCCGCGGCCTACAGTATCGCCGAGGTGGCACAGTTCAACTACCGCTTCCGCAAGTTCGACGTGCGCACCAACGAAGCGCTGCTCAAGGCCGCCGAGACCGGCGTCGCCGCCGCGGCCGCGTCACTGGCATTCGCGATCTTCGACGAAGCCATCGCGGTGTTCCTGACCACCACCGGCAATTTCGAAACCGGCTTCAAGATCGCGTTGGCGGTGATGGAACACGCCAATGCACTCGCGTCCGTCGGCTATGCCGTCTTCCTGGTGAAGATGGCCGATGACGACCTCAAGGGCGCGCGCGAGTCCCTGGCCACGGCCAAGGACATCGCCACCCGTGCCAGCACCCGCAACGACCTGGCCGCGCACGCGCGCGACCAGGCGCTGCAACAGGCCAAGGCCTTGGACATCGCGGGGATCGACAAATGACACACCGGCAGATCCGTGTGCCGCGCCGCAGGCCGGCGGGCTTTTCGCTGATCGAACTGACCATCGCCTTGGTGGTGCTGGGCATCATCGGGGTGTTCCTGGCCCGTTGGCTGATGCAGAGCAACCAGGAGGCCCGGCAGGTCACCCAGCGCAGCCTGCTGCAACGCGCCGACGATGCGCTGTTGGCCTACGCCGCCGCCAATCATCACCTGCCGTGCCCGGCCACCGGTGACAGCGGCGTCGGCGACTGCAGTCTCGCCCAGGGCTTCCTGCCCTACCGCGAGTTGGGTTTGCCGGACCAGCGCGCCGCACGGATCGCCTATGGCGTATTCCGCGACAACGCCCTGTCCGGGGTGGACCCGGACATCGCCAGCATCGACGCCGACCTCACCCGTGCGGTGGACCGCGCGCCGTCCCTGCAGATGCTCAACAACGCCACCAGCAACAGCGTGGCCGCGCTGGTCAAGCTGCAGGACACCTGCGCCACGCACCCGGAAGCGGGCTGCGCGTCGGTGCCGAACCTGCAGGTCAACGGGCTGGACTTCTGCTACGCGCTGCGCAGCGGCATGAACGCCACCGGCAAGGACAGCTTCCTGCACAGCCGGCGCACCGAAGGTGCCGGCAGCGCGGTGCTCGGCAACATCGCCTACGCGCTGGCCACCACCTCGCTGGACGCGGCGGCCCCAACGGACCCGGCGATCGACTCCCCGCGCGCCGGCAGCAACGTCGGCCAGCTGCGCCGGGCCGTCGGCTTCGAACAGCTGTGGAGCCGCCTGCGCTGCGGCGAGGCCACCGGCGCGGCCCTGCACGCGCATGCCAATGCCGCCGTCGCCGCCGCGCTCAACGTGCCGGCGATGGTCGACTACAAGGAGCAGCTCTCCATCATGACCGAGCTCGCCGAGGCCGGGAACAAGAGCGCCGACGCCGACATCGTGCTGGCCACCGGGCAGATCGCCTCGGCGGTCGCCGGTATGTTCGACACCGCCTCGGAGGTCAGCCAGACCAAGTTCGTGTGGACCTGGCGCACCGGCTTCGCCGCCGCCGGCCTGGGCAGCGCGATCGGCGGCGTGGTCGCCGCCGCCGCGATGAAGGGCATCGCCGTATCCAACGTCAACATCGCGCGGACCACCGAGAGCGCCTTCGGCACCGGGCAACCTACCGGCTCGGATGCGGACCAGACCGTCTACGCGCTGGACCAGAAGGCCCCGGTCATCGCCCGCCGGGTGGACCTGGAAGCGCGCCGCGCCGACCTGCTCGGGCTCTCCCCCGGCAAGGCCCAGCATGACGCGGCCGACGCACTGCGCTGAGCCTGCCGGCGGCCACCGGCCTGCCACCGCTGCAACAGGCGAAGGGCGTGCCTGCGCACGCCCTTCACTGCCACCACGAGGGGAGATCGGGGCGTTACCCCAGCACCACGCCGCTGATCCGCCCGCGCTCCATCCGCAATCCGGACGTCACCTCGCCGGCCAGCGCGCCGACCCCGTTGGAGATCTGCGCGAGCAGCTGGCGCAGTTCCACGCTGGTGTCCAACCCCAGTTCGGCGCGGAGCATGACTTCGAACCGCTGGTACGCCTTCACCGCCGCCGCCCGCATGCCTCCCCCGGCATGGGCCCGCATCACCCGCTGGGCATGCGCCTCGTTCCACGGGTCATGCAGGCTCAGCGAACGCGCCATCATCGCCGCGCGCTCCCACTGCTGGCTGGCCAGCAGCTCGTCACAGCACTTCTCCGCCGCGTCGATCAGGCGACCGTCCAGCTCCTGGCGGGTGGTTTCCAGCCAGCTGTGGAAGTCGATGCCGGCGATGTCATCCATCCCGTCGAGGAAGCAGCTCTGCCGCGCCAGCATGTACACGGCCTGGCAGGGCGCCAGCTGCAGCAGGTCGATGTCGAAGCGCACCTGGTCGTCGCGGAACAGCCCCACGCTGCCGCGCTCGATGCGCAGGGCGTCCGGTCCCAGTGCGTTGCTGCAGTAGCGGTTGAGGTTGCTCAGTACCTGGCGCAGGTTGGTCAGCGCGCTGGTTTCGCTCAGCGACGGCCACAGCAGGGCCGCCAGCGCGATGCGCGAATGCTTGCGGTTCGACTCCACCGCCAGGTAGCCCAGCAGTGCCCAGCCCTTGCGGTAGATCAACGGTGCCGGCAACCCCTGGCTGGCGCCCATCAGCTGGACCAGCCCACGTTCGGTCGCCACGTGCACGCCGCCGCAGGATGCTTCGCACCCGGCGTGCGCCGCCTGTTCCGATACCAATGCCATGATTTCCCCCGGATGGGCCTCAGCCATTGAGCCCCTTACCTGTTAAACCGGCAAAAGCGTCCCGATCCCATCACCCCGGCACGAAAAACGTTCACGCGCGCTCGACAAACGCCCGATTCCCGCGCAACGCGGGCGCTGCCAAGCCGCGCCGCGCGTAGGTTTCAACCGCAACCAAGCAGCCGTGGCGGGGCTTGCGCGCCGTTCACCGGCAATCACAACTGCAAGCATTGACAGCGCCGGCGGACGGTGGTTATCTCGACCCCATGCTGCAACGCCACAACGCCACCGCCCACCTGACTTCGACCCCGGCTTCCGCCGCGGCGTCGCTGCTCGTACTCGTACTTATTACCGAGCCAACAGGTGCGGGGCAGACTGGCGCGTAGCAGAAAAACAGCCAGATTCGACTAAAGACCCCGCGCCGACCCCGGTGCGGGGTTTTTCGTTTCCAGCTTCTATTTCATCTGAAACCATGTATCCGACCGATTCCACCATGCACAAACACACCGCCTGCAACGCCCCGTGCGCCGCATCGGTCTGCATGGCGATCGCCCTCCCCGACCCGGCCGCCGCGTCCTGACGCGACGGCCGTTTCTTTTTTTCACTGCACGTTTTCTCTTCATCGCAAGGAACCCAAGCACCATGAGCACCAACGAACTGCCCCAGATCAAAATCGCCGTCATCGGTTACGGCAGCCAGGGCCGCGCCCATGCACTGAACCTGCGTGAATCCGGTTACGACGTGGTCGTGGGCCTGCGCGCCGGTGGCCCGACCGAAGCCAAGGCCCAGGCTGACGGCTTCACCGTCAAGGCGCCGGCCGAGGCGGTCAAGGAGGCCGACCTGGTCGCCGTGCTGACCCCGGACATGGTGCAGAAGAAGCTCTACAACGACGTGCTCGCGCCGAACATGAAGCAGGGTGCCTGCCTGCTGTTCGCCCATGGCCTGAACGTGCATTTCGGCATGATCGCGCCGCGCGCGGATCTGGACGTGGTGCTGGTCGCGCCGAAGGGCCCGGGTGCGCTGGTCCGTCGCGAGTACGAGATCGGCCGCGGCGTGCCGTGCATCTACGCCGTCTACCAGGACACCAGCGGCAAGGCCGAGCAGTTCGCGCTGGCCTACGCCGCCGGCCTGGGCGGCGCGCGCGCCAACATCATCAAGACCACCTTCAAGGAAGAGACCGAGACCGACCTGTTCGGCGAGCAGGCCGTGCTGTGCGGTGGTGCGTCCTCGCTGGTGCAGGCCGGTTTTGAAACGCTGGTCGAAGCCGGCTACCAGCCGGAGATCGCCTACTACGAAGTGCTGCACGAACTGAAGCTGATCGTGGACCTGTTCTACGAAGGCGGCATCACCCGCATGCTGGAGTTCATCTCCGAGACCGCGCAGTACGGCGACTTCGTCAGCGGCCCCCGCGTGATCGATGCCTCGGTCAAGGCGCGCATGAAGGATGTGCTGACCGACATCCAGAACGGCACCTTCACCCGGAACTGGGAAGCCGAGTACGACGCCGGCCTGCCCAACTACAAGAAGTTCCAGCAGGCCGACAAGGAGCATCCGATCGAGAAGGTCGGCAAGGAACTGCGCGCCAAGATGGTCTGGTTGCAAGGTCAGACCGCGTAATCACGCGGCGGTCCCCCACCCGCTTAACGCAAAGGTCGCTGCATGAACACTTCCACCCACGATGCGCCACGCAACGGCGCACGCTGGCTGACGCAGGCCCTGGAGGCCGAAGGCGTGCAAACGCTGTTCGGCTACCCAGGTGGCACCATCATGCCGTTCTACGACGCACTGGTGGATTCCAGCCTCAAGCACATCCTGGTACGCCACGAGCAGGGCGCGGCGCTGGCCGCCAACGGCTATGCCCGCGCCAGTGGCAAGGTAGGCGTGTGCGTGGCCACCTCCGGCCCGGGGGCCTCGAACCTGGTCACCGGCATCGCCGATGCGATGCTCGACTCGGTGCCGATGGTGTGCCTGACCGGCCAGGTCGGCACGCCGCTGCTAGGCACCGATGCGTTCCAGGAACTGGATGTGTTCGGCATGACCATGCCGATCGTCAAGCACAGCTGGCTGGTGCGCAGCGTCGATGAGCTGCCGCACGTGGTGGCCGAAGCGTTCCGCCTCGCCCGCGAGGGGCGTCCCGGCCCGGTCCTGATCGACCTGCCCAAGAACGTGCAGCTGGCCGATGCCTCGCATCTGCCCGACCACGTGCCGGCGGCGGTCGAGCCGGTGCCGGCCCCAGCCGCCGAACGCCTGGCCGAGGCACTGGCCGCCATCGCCCAGGCCGAGAAGCCGGTGATCTACGGCGGTGGCGGTATCGCCCTGGCCGATGCGGTGGAGGATTTCCGCCAGTTCGTCGAGGCCAGCGGCATCCCGACCGTGCTGACCCTGCGTGGCCTGGGCGCACTGCCGGCCAACCATCCCCAGTACCTGGGCATGCTGGGCATGCACGGCACCCGTGCGGCCAACATGGCGGTGCAGGAGTCGGACCTGCTGGTCGTGGTCGGTGCACGTTTCGACGACCGCGCCACCGGCAAGCTGGCCGAGTTCGCCCCGTTCGCACGGGTCATCCACCTGGATGCCGATGTCTACGAGATCTCCAAGCTGCGCGGTGCCGACATCCCGGTGCCGGGCAATGTCCGCGACGGCCTGCGCGCCCTGGCCGGCGAACGCGCCCACTGCAACGCCTGGCGGGCCCGCTGCGCCGCCAACCGCGAGAAGTTCACCGCCCGCTACGACGCACCCGGCGAGCAGATCTACGCCCCGCGCCTGCTCAAGCGCCTGAGCGAAGTGGCCCCGCCGGACACCGTCATCGCCTGCGACGTCGGCCAGCACCAGATGTGGGTGGCCCAGCATTGCCGCTTCAACGACCCGCGCAACCACCTGACCTCCGGTGCGCTGGGCACGATGGGCTTCGGCCTGCCGGCGGCGATGGGCGCGCAGTTCGCCTGCCCGGACCGCACCGTGGTGCTGGTCTCCGGCGATGGCAGCTTCATGATGAACGTGCAGGAGCTGGTGACCATCGCCCGCTGCAAGCTGCCGATCAAGATCGTGCTGCTGGACAACTCCTCGCTGGGCATGGTGCGCCAGTGGCAGGAGCTGTTCCATGCCGAGCGCTACAGCGAGATCGACCTGTCCGACAACCCGGACTTCGTCGCGCTGGCGCAGGTGTTCGGCATCCAGGCCAGGCGCATCATCCACCGCAACGACGTCGAGGACGGCCTGGCCGAACTGTTCGACGCCCCCGGCCCGATGCTGCTGCACGTGGCCATCGATGCCCGCGCCAACGTCTGGCCGCTGGTGCCGCCGAACAACGCCAACAGCACCATGCTGGACAGCAACCCCGCCCACGCCAAGGCAACGCAGGAGAGTTCCAATGCAATACCGGCTTGACCTGGTGCTGAAGCCTGCCGAGGGCGCGCTGGTGCGCGTGATCGGCATGGTCGAACGCCGCGGCTTTTCCTTCAGCAACATCGCCGGCAGCCGCAACGCCGACGATGCCGGACGCTGGCACGTGCAGATGGACATCGACGGCACCCGGCCGCCGGAAACCCTGCGCCACCAGCTGGAAAAGGTCTACGACTGCGAATCGGTACGCGTGGTACCGATCGCCGGTGCCAGCGCATGAACAGCGACGTAGGTGTACGACCGGGGAATCGGGAGCAGGGGCTGCAGGCCCCGCGTGCCAATGCGGCACGGGTACAACGGAGGCGTCTTCTTCAACGCTCCGGCCACGACCTTCACCCCCGGTTCCCCGTTCCCCGTTCCCCGCTCCACGGCCACCTCGATGCCTGATCGTGGCCGCCCCGTCGTAACCGCCGAACCCACGGGCGAGATGCACGTCAGCGTCGCCGACGTGCTGGCCGCGCAGGCACGCCTGCGCCGCTTCCTGCCGCCCACCCCGCTGCACTACGCCGAACGCTTCGGCACCTGGCTCAAGCTCGAGAACCTGCAGCGCACCGGCTCCTACAAGGTCCGTGGCGCACTGAACGCGATGCTGGCCGCGCTGGAACGCGGTGACGAACGCCCGGTCATCTGCGCCTCGGCCGGCAACCACGCCCAGGGCGTGGCCTGGGCGTCGTTCCGCCTCGGCGTGCAGGCAATCACGGTGATGCCGCATGGCGCGCCGGACACCAAGATCGCCGGCGTCCAGCATTGGGGCGCCACCGTGCGCCAGCACGGCACCAGCTACGACGAGGCCTATGCCTTCGCCTGCGAGCTGGCCGAACACCATGGCTATCGCTTCCTGTCCGCCTTCGACGACCCGGACGTGATCGCCGGCCAGGGCACGCTGGGCATCGAGCTGGCCCCGCATGCACCGGACGTGGTGATTGTGCCGATCGGCGGCGGCGGCCTGGCCTCCGGCGTGGCGCTGGCGCTGAAGTCACAGGGCGTGCGCATCATCGGCGCGCAGGTCGAGGGCGTGGACTCGATGGCCCGCGCGATCAAGGGCGACGTGCGCGAGATCGCCCCGGTGTCCACGCTGGCCGACGGCGTCAAGGTCAAGATCCCCGGCTTCCTCACCCGCCGCCTGTGCGCCAGCCTGCTCGACGACGTGGTCATCGTGCGCGAGGCCGAACTGCGCGAAACCCTGGTGCGGCTGGCGCTGGAGGAACACGTCATCGCCGAGGGTGCCGGTGCGCTGGCGCTGGCCGCCGGCCGCCGCGTGGCCGGCAAGCGCAAGTGCGCGGTCGTCTCCGGCGGCAACATCGATGCCACTGTGCTGTCCACGCTGCTGTCCGAAGTCCGCCCGCGGCCACCGCGCAAGCCCCGACGGCGCAACGGCGAGCGACTTAGAAGCCGCGCCACCTCGCCCCCGCCACGCACCCTCAAATCCGATTCCCCGCCCATTTCCGTTACCGCTGTCGAGGAGACCCTCTGGTGAATACTCCAACCAACAACACCCCGCGAATTACCATCTTCGACACGACCCTGCGTGACGGCGAACAATCCCCGGGCTGCAGCATGACCCCACCGCAGAAGCTGGTGATGGCGCGCGCCCTGGCCGAGCTGGGCATGGACGTGATCGAAACCGGTTTCCCGGCAAGTTCCCAATCCGACCGCGAGGCGATGGCGCTGATCGGCCGCGACGTCCGTGGCCCGGTGCTGGCGGTGCTGTCGCGCTGCCTGGCCGCCGACATCGAGACCTCGCTCAAGGCGCTGGAGGCGGCGGCGCGTCCGCGCCTGCACCTGTTCCTGTCGACCAGCCCGCTGCACCGCGAGCACAAGCTGCGCATGAGCAAGGAGCAGGTGCTGGAGTCGGTGCACAAGCACGTGACGATGGCCCGCGGCCATGTCGACGACGTGGAGTTCTCGGCCGAGGACGCCACCCGCACCGAACTGGACTTCCTGACCGAAGTCGCCCAGGTCGCCATCGCCGCCGGCGCGCGCACCATCAACCTGCCCGACACGGTCGGCTTCACCACGCCGGACGAAATCCGTGCGATGTTCCAGCACGTGATCGGCCATGCCGCCGGCGCCGACAAGGTGATCTTCAGCGCCCATTGCCACAACGACCTGGGCCTGGCCGTGGCCAACTCGCTGGCCGCCATCGAAGGCGGCGCACGCCAGGTCGAAGGCTCGATCAACGGCATCGGCGAGCGCGCCGGCAACTGCGCGCTGGAAGAAATCGCGATGGTGCTCAAGGTACGCAATGCCTTCTACAACTTCGACACCGGCTTCGACACCCAGCGCATCGTGCCCACCTCGCAGCTGCTGCAGCGCCTGGTCGGCATGCCGGTCCAGCGCAACAAAGCCATCGTCGGTGCCAATGCGTTCGCACACGAGTCCGGCATCCACCAGCACGGCATGCTGCGCAACCGCAACACCTACGAAATCATGCGCCCGGAGGACGTGGGCTGGGAGTCCTCGCAGATGGTGCTGGGCCGCCACAGTGGCCGCGCCGCGGTCGAAGCCCGCCTGCGGGCGCTGGGCTACTGGCTGGAAGAGGAAGAACTGAAGTTGGTGTTCGAGCAGTTCAAGGCCTTGTGCGAGCAGCAACGCGTGGTCACCGACGCCGACCTGCAGACCCTGATGCAGGGCACCTCCAGCAGCGACGGCTACCGCCTGGCCTCGATGACCATCAGCGACGTCGGCAGCCGCGCCAACGCACTGGTCGAGCTATCCGATCCGGAAGGCAACCGCGTGGCCGAGACCGCACAGGGCGATGGCCCGGTGGATGCGCTGTTCTCGGCGTTGTCGGCCGCCACCGGTATCCAGCTGACCCTGGACAGCTATCACGTGCACAGCGTCGGCATCGGCGCCGATGCGCGCGGCGAAGCCAACCTCAGCGTCCGCCACGAAGGCGAGATCCTGGAAGGCACCGGCACCAGCCGTGACATCATCGAGGCCAGCGCACTGGCCTGGCTGGATGTCACCAACCGCCTGCTGCGCCAGCGCGAGAGCGCACAGACCCAGGAAGCCGTCAGCGCCTGAGCGCGACGGCCCCTCATAGGCAACGGAACCAGAAAGCAATGAGCTCCGCACCCAAGACCCTGTATGACAAGCTGTGGGACGCGCATGTCGTCGTCCCCGAATCGGACAGCGCGCCGGCCGTGCTGTACATCGACCTGCACCTGATCCACGAAGTCACCTCGCCACAAGCCTTCACCGAACTGCGCGAGCGCGGCCTGAAGCCGCGCCGCCCGGACCGCACCAAGGCGACGATGGACCACTCCACCCCGACCCTGCCGGCCGGCCCTGACGGCAAGCTGCCGTATGCGAGCAAGGCTTCCGAGGCCCAGGTGGAGATGCTGGCCAAGAACTGCGCCGAGTACGGCATCGAGCTGTTCGACCTGGCCTCGGCCAACCGCGGCATCGTCCACGTCATCGCCCCGGAGCAGGGCTTCACCCAGCCGGGCATGACCATCGTCTGCGGTGACAGCCACACCTCCACGCACGGCGCGTTCGGCTCGCTGGCCTTCGGCATCGGCACCAGCGAGGTCGGCCACGTGCTGGCCACGCAGTGCCTGCTGCAGCGCAAGGCAAAGACCATGTCGATCACCGTTGATGGCGCGCTGTCGCCCGGCGTTGGTGCCAAGGACGTGGTGCTGCACATCATCGGCGTGATTGGCGTCAACGGCGGTACCGGCCACGTGCTGGAGTTCCGTGGCTCGGCGATCCGCGCGATGGACATGGAACAGCGCATGACCCTGTGCAACATGTCGATCGAAGCCGGCGCGCGTGCCGGCATGGTCGCGCCGGACCAGGTCACGTTCGACTGGGTTGCCAATACCCCGCGTGGCCCGAAGGGCGACGCGTTCGATGCCGCCGTCGCCCACTGGAAGACCTTGAACAGCGATGTCGGCGCGCGCTTCGATGCCGAAGTGCACATCAATGCCGCCGACATCCGCCCGACCCTGACCTGGGGCACTCACCCGGGCACCGCCATCGCCGTGGATGCGCCGATCCCGGCCGCCAACGACGCGGCCGCGCAGAAGGGCCTGGACTACATGAAGTTCGAGGCCGGCCATGCGTTGGCCGGCACGCCGGTGGACGTGGTGTTCGTCGGCTCATGCACCAACGGCCGCCTGAGCGACATGCGCGAAGTGGCGCAGGTGCTGCGCGGGCGCCGCGTCGCCGAGGGCGTGCGCATGCTGGTGGTGCCGGGTTCGGAGATCGTCAAGCGCGACGCCGAGGCCGAAGGCATCCACGAGATCGTGCGTGCGGCCGGCGCCGAGTGGCGCGAGCCGGGCTGTTCGATGTGCATCGCCATGAACGGTGACTTGGTCGCACCGGGGCAACTGGCGGTGAGCACCAGCAACCGCAATTTCGAAGGCCGCCAGGGCCCGGGCTCGCGCACCCTGCTGGCCTCGCCGATGAGCGCGGCCTGGGCCGCGGTCAACGGCCACGTCGCCGACCCGCGTGAACTGTTTGCCAAGGAGGTGGCCTGATGGCCGCACTGACCCGGATCGTTTCGCGCAGCGTGGTGCTGCGCCAGACCAACATCGACACCGACCAGATCATCCCGGCGCGGTTCCTGTCCACCACCGAGCGTGCCGGGCTGGGCAAGAACGCGTTCAACGACTGGCGTTGGCAGGCCGACGGCTCGCCGAACCCGGAGTTCGCCTTCAACCAACCGGGGAATGCAGGGCGCTCGATCCTGCTGGCCGGTCGCAACTTCGGCTGCGGCTCCTCGCGCGAGCATGCGCCGTGGGCGCTGACCGACCTGGGCCTGCGCGCCATCGTCAGCAGCGAGATCGCCGACATCTTCCGCGGCAACTCGCTGAAGAACGGCCTGCTGCCGATCGTGCTGGACGAGGCCGACGTGCAGGAACTGATGCAGCACCCGGACGACGAACTGACCGTGGACGTTGCCGCACGCGAACTGCGTACGTCATCCGGCAAGGCCTATGCGTTCCCGCTGGATGGCTTCTCGCAGACCTGCCTGCTGGAAGGCGTGGACCAACTGGGCTGGCTGCTGGGCCGCGTGCCCGAAATCGAAGCCTACGAGGCTGCACGCGCAGCGTGAACCATAAACCCTTCTCCCTCCGGGAGAAGGTGCCCCGAAGGGGCGGATGAGGGTAAGCGCGGCGACTGCGGCCAGACACAACGCATGGTCCTCCCTACCCTTTCCCAACCCCTCTCCCACAGGGAGAGGGGCTTCAAAAGAACAGCAATCGGAAGCCCTACATGCAAGCCAACATCGTCGTACTGCCGGGTGACGGCATCGGCCCTGAAATCACCGTCGCCGCCGTGGACGTGCTCAAGGCCATCGCCGCGCGCTTCGGCCACAGCTTCACCTTCAGCGAACACGACATCGGCGGCATCGCCATCGACAACCACGGTGAGCCGCTGCCGGCCAGCACCCTGGAGGCCTGCAGCAAGGCCGATGCGGTGCTGCTCGGTGCCGTGGGCGGCCCGAAGTGGTCCGACCCGAACGCCAAGGTGCGCCCGGAACAAGGCCTGCTGGCCATCCGCAAGGCGCTGGGCCTGTACGCCAACCTGCGCCCGGTGCGCACGCATCCGGCAGCGCTGAATGCTTCGCCGATCAAGCCCGAGCTGCTCACCGACGTGGACTTCATCGTCGTGCGCGAGCTCACCGGCGGCATCTATTTCGGCGACAAGACCCGCGATGCCGACAGTGCCAGCGACCTGTGCCGCTACACCACGGTCGAGATCGAACGCGTGCTGCGCAGTGCCTTCCGCCTGGCGCAGCAGCGTCGCGGCAAGCTCACCTCGGTGGACAAGGCCAACGTGCTGGAAACCTCGCGGCTGTGGCGCGACACCGCCGCGCGCATCGGCCGCGAGGAATTCCCGGACGTCGAACTCGAACACCAGCTGGTCGACTCGATGGCCATGCACCTGATCGCCAAGCCACGCGCCTACGACGTGATCGTCACCGAGAACATGTTCGGGGACATCCTCACCGACGAGGCCTCGATGCTGGCCGGCTCGCTGGGCCTGCTGCCATCGGCCTCGCTGGGCCAGGAAGGCAAGGTCGGCATCTACGAACCCATCCACGGCTCGGCACCGGACATCGCCGGCATGGGCATCGCCAACCCCTACGCCACCATCCTCAGCGCGGCGATGCTGCTGCGCCATTCGCTCGGGCTGGAGGCTGAAGCGGCGGCGATCGAACTGGCCGTCACCGCCGCACTGGATGGCGGCCACTTCACCGCCGACCTGGCCGCGCAGGGCCAGGCGCTCAGCACCGGCCAGGCCGCCCAGGCCGTGCTTGCCCAACTGCAGAAATGACATCCGGACGCGGCCTTTGGGCCGCGTCTTTTTTTGGCGGCCCCTTGTCGCCCGGTGGATAGACAGCCTTTCCCTTATTGGATCCCCGTTTTCGGATCCCCCCATCCTTGAGGAATGCCCTTGAACTACCGTAGCCCCGACGACTTCCTGGCCCACGTGGCCAAGCGCGACCCGCACCAGCCCGAGTTCCTGCAGGCGGTGAAGGAGGTGACCCTCAGCCTGTGGCCGTTCCTGCAGCAGAACCCGAAGTACACCCGCTACGGGTTGCTGGAACGCCTGGTCGAGCCGGAGCGCGTGATCCAGTTCCGCGTCGCCTGGGCCGACGACAAGGGCCAGACCCACGTCAACCGGGCCTGGCGCGTGCAGCACAGTTCGGCGATCGGCCCGTTCAAGGGCGGCATGCGTTTCCACCCGTCGGTGAACCTGTCCATCCTCAAGTTCCTGGCCTTCGAACAGACCTTCAAGAACGCACTGACCACGTTGCCGATGGGCGGCGGCAAGGGCGGCTCGGACTTCGACCCCAAGGGCAAGAGCGACGGCGAGGTGATGCGCTTCTGCCAGGCGCTGATGCTGGAGCTGTACCGCCACCTGGGTCCGGACACCGACGTGCCGGCCGGTGATATCGGCGTGGGCGCGCGCGAGGTCGGCTTCATGGCCGGCATGATGAAGAAGCTCAGCAATGATGCGTCCTGCGTGTTCACCGGCAAGGGCCTGGCCTACGGCGGCAGCCTGATGCGGCCGGAGGCCACCGGTTTCGGCACGGTCTACTTCGTCGAGCAGATGCTGCACCACGCCCGCCGCGAAACGCACGGGGCCAAGGTGCTGATCTCCGGCTCCGGAAACGTCGCCCAGTTCGCGGCGATCAAGGCCGCCGAACTCGGCGCGCGCGTGCTGACCTTCTCCGATTCCGGCGGCACGCTGTACGCGCGCGACGGCTTCGACGAGGACGGCCTGCAGGCGGTGATGACCCTGAAGAACGAGCGCCGGGGCCGCCTGTCCGAGCTGGCCGACGATGCGCGCTTCGAGTTCCTCCCCGACCGCCGCCCGTGGCATATCCCGGCCGACATCGCCCTGCCCTGCGCCACCCAGAACGAACTGGACGAAACCGATGCGCGCACGCTGGTCAGCAACGGCGTGCTGTGCGTGGCCGAAGGCGCCAACATGCCTTCGACGCTGGAAGCGGTGGACGTGTTCCTGCACGCCGGCACGTTGTACGCGCCGGGCAAGGCCAGCAATGCCGGCGGCGTGGCGACCTCGGGCCTGGAGATGAGCCAGAACGCGCTGCGCCTGTCTTGGCGCCATGCCGACGTGGACGAGCGCCTGCACGTGATCATGAAGGAGATCCACGCCAACTGCGTGCGCCATGGCGTGCGCGCCGATGGCAGCGTCAACTACGTCGACGGCGCCAACATCGCCGGCTTCGTCAAGGTCGCCGACGCGATGCTGGCACAGGGCCTGTACTGAGCCTGCCGCCAACGCCGCGCCGTGCGACACGCACGGCGCCTTGGCCCCGGCCGCAACTCAATGCGCGACGCGGTTGCGGCCTTCGTGCTTGGCGCGATACAGCTGGCGGTCCGCCGCCGCCAGCAGGGTCCGCACGGTCTGCTGCCCCGGGCCCAGGCTGGCCAGGCCCATGCAGACGGTGATATGGGTGTCCGCGCCCAGTTCCTCCAGGCGCAACCGCGCCAGCTGCATGCGTACCGCCTGCAGCTGTTCGGCCGCGGCCGGCAACGACATGCCGCGCAGCACGATCAGGAACTCCTCGCCGCCATGGCGTGACACGAACTGGTTCTCGCCCAGCTGCAGCTGCAGCAGGCTGGCGACGTCACGCAACACCTGGTCACCGGCCTCATGCCCGTGGCCGTCGTTGATCTGCTTGAAATGGTCGATGTCCAGCAGCGCCACGTGCAGCGGCGCACCGTCGCGCTCGGCCTCGCGCATGGCCTGCTGCAGGTAGGCATCACCGGCGCGCCGGTTCGGCAGGCCGGTCAGCACGTCATGCATGGCCATGTGTTCCAGCCGCCGCAGCAGGTGGTCGCGCTCGGCGTCGGCCTGCTGCAGCGCGCGGTTCTTCTCGCTCAGCTCCTGCGTCCGCGCCGCGATCTCGGTGCTGAGCAGGCGTTGCCGGCGGCGGTAGCTGGCCGTGCGCCAGGCCACCAGGACCAGCACCAGCCCGAGCAGTGCCACCACGCCCATCGCCATCACCCACGGCCGCCGCCAGTACGGCGTGGCCACGCTCAGCTGCAGGCGTGCTTCGCCGACGCGGCGCGCATCCTGCCAATCCAGCGGCAGGGTCATCGCCTGCACCCGCAGCTGGTAATTGCCCGGGGCCAGGTTGGTGTACACCGCCTCGGTACGCTCGCCGGCCTCGACCCAGTCGGCGTCGAAGCCCTCCAGCCGGTAGCGGTAGCGCATCTTGTCCGGCGCACGGAACCCCAGCCCCGTGTAGGCGACCTCGATCCGCTCCACTTCCGGCGGCAACGCATAGCGTTCCTGCGGAGCCTGCGGCGTGCCGTCGATCACCACCCCTTCGATCACCACCGGCGACCGGCGCAGGCGGGCGTTGCCGTCCACGCGCAGCGGGTCGATCACCGCCAGCCCTTCGGCGGTGGGAAACATCAGGCGCCCGTCACGGGCGAGCCAACCGGCCGGCGAGGACGCACCGTTGGCCTGGCTGCTCGGCATGCCGTCGGTGTGGTCGATCACATGCACCGCCAACTGGCTGCGCGCCCCTGCCGCCACCCCGACCAGGTCATTGCGGTCGAGCCGGAACACGCCCTGGTTGCTGGGCAACCACAAGTGCCCGCGGCCGTCGTCGATGATGCGGAACACCTTGTCGCGCGGCAGGCCCCTGCGGTGGTCGAACACCTGCACGTCCAGCCCGCGCTTGCGCAGCAGGCCATGGTCGGTGGCGATCCACAGGTCGCCGTTGCCATCGCCGAGGAAATCGAACACGTAACTGGCCGGGAAACCGCTCTGCACCGACCAGCTCTGCAGCTTGCCATCGGCGCCGAACGAGGCCATGCCTGCATTGGTCCCGATCCACAACACGCCGCCGGCATCGCGGTACAGCGCATGCACCGCCGCGCCGGGCAAGCCTTCCTCCAGCCCGTACCGGCGGAGGTGACCATCGCGGTAATGGAACAGCCCTTCGGCGCTGCCGATCCACAGCCCGCCATCGGCATCCACGCACAGCGCGCGCACCAGCGGCTGCACCGTGCCCGGCAGCACCACCTGCTGCCGCACCGTGCCATCGGCGTCCAGACGCAACACGCCGTGGTTGTAGGTACCCGCCCACAGCGTGCCGGGGGCCACCGCCAACGCCAGCACCGAGGCATCGCGACGGGCACCGGGAACCAGCAGGACCCGCCGCAGCTGCCCGCCATCGAGCCGGTCCAGCCCCTCGGAGTGGCCGATCCACACCGTGCCATCGGCGGACTGGATGACCGCGCGGACGTAGTTCGAACCCAGCCCCTCGGTCTCGGTCAGCCCCTGTGCGGCGCCTTCGTCGATCCGGAACAGGCCATCGGTGCTTCCGGCCCAGACCAGTCCTTCGCGGTCGATCATCAGCGCCGGGCTGACCTGGCCGGGGATGGCGATGCGCTCGCGCTGGCCTGCGCCGAAGCGTTCCAGTCGTCCGGCCGAGAGGCTCAACCACAGGTCGCCGCCGGCATCGCGGCGCAGCCGCTCCACGCGCTCACCGGGGTACAGGTGCTCGCGCGTGCCATTACCGCGCAGCCAGTGTACGCCGTCATCGGCCGCGACCAGCCAACCGCCCTTTCCATCTCCCACCAGGTCACGCACCACCCAGCCGGCGCTGTCCTGCCAGGCCGTTGCCTGACTGCCCCGGAGCTGGAACACGCCACGCTCGGTGGCCACCAGCATCGTGCCATCGGCCGACTGCGCCAGGGCGGTGATGGTGGCTTCGGGCAGGCCCGGGGACAGGCCGACGTCGCGCAGCTCGCCCTCGGTGGACAACCGCAACAACCGTTCCTTCGCGCCCACCCACAGGGTGCCGTCGGCGTCGCGCAGCAAGGCGGTGATCGACAGGTGGCGGGCCTGCTCCCCGCCGAGCGCTTCCCAGCGCCCGCGGTGGTAGCGGTACAGGCCGTCGTTGATGGTGCCGAACAGCATGCCGCCGTCGCGGTCGGCCAGCAGGGTGGGCACGCCGGACAGCTCCACGCCCGGGGTGTTCTGGCGGTCGAACACGGTGAAGCTGCGGCCGTTGAAGCGGACCACGCCTTCCCACGTCCCCAGCCAGATGAACCCTTCGTTGTCCTGCGCGACCGCCTGCACCAGGTTGTGCGGCAGCCCCTGCTCCATGTCCCAACCGGCCACGGTGTGGCGCGCGGCCTGCGCCAGCGGCGCGGCCAGCACCGCCAGCAGCACCGCCAGCAGCACCCACAGGCAGCACCCGGCGACCCGCGCGATGGCGCGGGTGACGGGGTTCGGGAAATGGTGAAGCGGTCTGGGCAAACCTGCCTCCCGCAGGTCCTCCCGGCCAGCGGCCGGCCGCTTCAATTTAGCATTCCGGCGTGAGATCCGCCCCTTCCAGGGACGGATCTCCCACCCCTTACTGGGTCGCTTCGTCCGGGCGCACCCGGAACCAGGCCGCGTACAGCGCCGGCAGGAACACCAGGGTCAGCACCGTGCCGACGATCAGCCCGCCCATGATCGCGATCGCCATCGAGCCATAGAAGGCACTGCGCGAGAGCGGGATCATCGCCAGCACCGCGGCCAGCGCGGTCAGCACGATCGGCCGGAAGCGGCGCACGGTGGCGTCGATGATCGCGTGCCAGCGGTCGTGCCCGGCGTCGATGTCCTGCTGGATCTGGTCGATCAGGATCACCGAGTTGCGCATGATCATGCCGGCCAGCGCGATCGTGCCCAGCATCGCCACGAAGCCGAACGGCGCGCGGAAGATCAGCAGGAACAGGGTCGCACCGATGATGCCCAGCGGCGCGGTGACGAACACCATCGCCGCCCGCGAGAAGCTGCGCAGCTGCAGCATCAGCAGCGTGGCCACCACCACCAGGAACAGCGGCATGCCGGCATTGATCGAGTTCTGGCCACGGGCCGAGTCCTCCACGGTGCCGCCGGTCTCCAGCAGGTAGCCGTCCGGCAGCTCGGCGCGGATGCCTTCCAGCGTCGGCAGCAGCTGCTGCACCACCCCCACCGGCAACATGCTGTCGCCGATGTCGGCGCGCACGGTGACGGTCGGCAGGCGGTTGCGGTGCCAGATGATGCCGTCCTCGAACACCTGCTCCAGGCGCGCCACCTGCGACAGCGACACCGGCTTGCCGCTGCTGGTGGGAATGGCCAGGCTGCCCAGCATCTCCAGGTGCGCGCGCTCGTCCTCCGGGCCGCGCAGCAGCATGCCGATCTGGCGGTTGCCTTCACGGTAGGTGCTGACGCTGGTGCCGGACAACGAACTGCTCAGGAACTGCGCCAGCTGCGCGCTGCTCACGCCCAGCGCGCGCGCACGGTCCTGGTCCACGACCAGCCGCACCACCTTGCTCGGCTCGCTCCAGTTGAGGTTGACGTTGGTGGTGTGCGGGTTCTCGCGCACCTTGTCCGCCACCTGCCGGGCAATGGCCTGCACCCGCTCGATGTGCTCGCCGGACACCCGGAACTGCACCGGGTAACCCACCGGCGGGCCGTTCTCCAGGCGGGTGACGCGCATCTGTACGTCGGAGAACTGCGGCACCACCTCCTTGAGCAGCCACTCGCGCACTTCCTCGCGGGCATGCGTGTCTTCGGCCAGCACCACGTACTGGGTGAAGTTGGTGGCCGGCAGCTGCTGGTCCAGCGGCAGGTAGAAGCGCGGCGAACCGGTGCCCACGTAGCCGACGAAGTTGGCGATGCCGGCATGGCCCTTGAGCAGGGCCTCGAACTTCTCGGCCTGGGCCTGGGTGGCGGTCAGCGAGGCCCCTTCGGCCAGCTCGATGTCCACCATCAGCTCCGGCCGGGTCGAATCGGGGAAGAACTGCTGCGGCACGAAGCGGAAGATCACCAGCGAGAACACGAACAGGCCGATGGTGGCGAAGATCACCAGCCAGCGGCGACGCAGGCAGGCGTCGAGGAAACGCCGGAAGCGCTGGTAGAACGCGGTGCCATACGGGTCATGGTCGTGCGTCAGTTCCTTCGGCGCGACCAGGTTGGCCAGCGCCGGGTTGCGGTCGGCCCAACGCTGGCGCAGCGCACGCACGCGGCCGGCGAGGCTGGTCGGCTTGGGCGGCTGCGGGTTGTGCAGGTCCGGCAGCATCTTGTCGCCCAGGTACGGGATGAACAGCACCGCGGCCACCCAGGACACCAGCAGGGCGATGGTCACCACCTGGAACAGCGAGCGGGTGTACTCACCGGTGCTCGATGCCGCCGTGGCGATCGGCAGGAAGCCGGCGGCGGTGATCAGGGTGCCGGTCAGCATCGGGAAGGCGGTGGACTCCCAGGCGAAGCTGGCCGCACGCATGCGGTCGTAGCCCTGCTCCATCTTGGTGGCCATCATCTCCACCGCGATGATCGCATCGTCCACCAGCAGGCCCAGCGCCAGCACCAGCGCGCCCAGCGAGATCTTGTGCAGGCCGATGTCGAACTGGTGCATCAGGAAGAACGTCATCGCCAGCACCAGCGGGATCGACACCGCCACCACCAGGCCGGTGCGCAGCCCCAGCGAGAAGAAGCTCACCAGCAGCACGATCACCACCGCCTCGGTGAGCACCTTGACGAACTCGCCCACCGAATCCTTCACCGCATGCGGCTGGTCGGACACCTTGCGCAGTTCCATGCCCACCGGCAGGGTCTTCTGCAGGCGCGCGAACTCATCGTCCAGCGCCTTGCCGAGCTTGATGATGTCGCCGCCGTTCTTCATCGCCACCGCGATGCCGATGGCGTCCTCGCCCATGAAGCGCATCTTGGCCGAAGCCGGGTCGGCGAAGCCACGCTTGACCTGGGCGATGTCGCCCAGGCGCACGGTGCGGTCACCGGCGCGGATCGGGAAATCGCTGATCTCCTGCACCGAGTTGAACTGGCCGGTGATGCGCAGCTGCACGCGGTCACTGGCGGTCTCGAACCAGCTCGCCGGTGCCATCGCGTTCTGTTCGGACAGCGCCTGCTGGACCTGCTGCATCGACACGCCCAGCGTGGCCAGCTTGGTGTTGGACAGCTCGATCCACACCTTTTCGTCCTGCAGGCCGACCAGGTCGACCTTGCCGACATCGGCCACGCGCTGCAGCTCCAGCTGGATGCGGTCGGCGTAGTCGCGCATCACCGCGTAGTCGAAGCCCTTGCCGGTCAGCGCATAGATGTTGCCGAACGTATCGCCGAACTCGTCATTGAAGAACGGCCCGATCACCTCGGCCGGCAGCTGCGAGCGGATGTCGCCCACCTTCTTGCGCACCTGGTAGAACAGCTCCGGCACGTCCTTGGAGGCCATCGCGTCGCGGGCGCTGAAGATCACCTGCGATTCGCCCGGCCGCGAGTACGACTGGATGAACTCGAACTGCCCGGTGTTCATCAGCGCCTTCTCGATCGGCTCGGTCACCTGCCGCGACACCTGCTCGGCGGTGGCGCCCGGCCACGAGGTCTGGATCACCATGGCCTTGAACGTGAACGGCGGGTCCTCGGACTGCCCGAGGTGTTTGTAGGACCAGGTGCCGATGATCGCCAGGGCGATCATCATGAACAGCACCAGCGGGCGGTTGGTCAGTGCCCACTCGGAAAGATTGAAGCGGCGCACGCCTCATTCCCCCTTGTTCGCGGCGGCAGCCGGCGCCGGTGCCAGCACCGGGCGGTTGCTGCGGTCCACGGCCCGCACCACCTGGCCTTCGCGCAGCAGGTGGCCGCCGGCGGCCACCACCCACTCATCGGCGCGCAGCCCCTGCAGCACCGGCACCGACTCGGCGCCGTAGGCCCCCAGGGTCACCGCGCGCGACTGCAGTGCGCCGGTGGCCGGGTTGACCACCCACACGCTGGCCTGCTGCGGCTGCTTGCCTGCCTGCACCGCCGACAGCGGCACGCTCAGCGCCGCACCCTTGCCGTGCCCGATGTAGACGCGGGCGCTTTGGCCCAGCTCGACCGAATCCAACGCGTCGGCCGCCAGCTGCACGCGCGCGGCGTAGCTGCGGGTCTGCGCATCGGCGCCGGCCGCGATCTCGCGGATGCTGCCGGACAGGCGCTTGCCTGCCTGGTTCCACAACTCCACCTCGACCGGCTGGCCGACGCTGAACTCGCGGATGGCGCTTTCCGGCAACGCGATGGCCACTTCGCGGGCGCCGTCGGCGGCCAGGGTGAAGATCGTCTGCCCGGCGGCGACCACCTGCCCGGCCTCGGCCTCGCGCGCGGCGATCATGCCGTCGGCCGGTGCCCGCAGCTGCGCATAGCTGGCCTGGTTGCGGTTGACGTCCAGGTTGGCCCGCGCCGCGTCGGCCTGGCCCTGCGCCGCCTTGAGCGCCGCGGTCTGTGCGTCCAGCGCCGAACGGCTGACCACCTGCTGGGCGGCCAGCACCTCATAGCGGCGGTGCTCGTCGCGGGCCTTCACCAGGTCGGCCTCGGCCGCGGCGTACTGTGCCTGTGCGGCACGGGCCTGCAGCGCGTAGTCGGCGACATCCAGTTCGGCCAGCACCTGGCCCTTCTTCACCCGCTGGCCGGCATCGACCTCACGCCGCAGCAGGTTGCCGGCCACACGGAAGGACAGCGCGGCCTCCTCGCGTGCATGCACTTCGCCGGGATAGGCCGTGACGGTCACGTCCTGTCCGCCGGCCGGTTTGACCACCATTACCGGCAAGGCCGGCACCGCGGCGGTTTCGGTTTTGCCACACGCAGCAAGCACGGCCAGCAACAGGCTGCCGCCAATCCATCGGAGGTTGTTCATGGTGATCATGGGTCGCGAACGCAGGGGGAAGGGAGGCGGCCGGGGGTTTCACCGCCATTACTGAACGAAGCGGTATAGTATAAATATCGAACCAGCTGGTCTAGTATTCCCTCATGTCTTCCAAATCCTCTGCCACCAACGTCTCCCGGGAGCCTGCGCGCAGCAGCGGGCCGGGCCGTCCGAAAGACCTTGGAAAACGTGCCGCCATCCTCGATGCGGCCAAGGAAATGTTCGTGGAGCTGGGCTTCAACGGCGTCAGCATGGACGGCATCGCCGCCAGTGCCGGCGTATCCAAGCTCACCGTCTACAGCCACTTCGGTGACAAGGAGACCCTGTTCCGCGAGGCCATCCAGGCCAAGTGCGTGGAGATGATGCCCGACGCCCTGTTCGTCACCGACAGCGAAGGTCCGTTGCGCGACCAGCTGCTGGGCATCGGCCATGCGTTCTTCACGCTGATCAGCAGCGACGCGGCCCTGGCCACCCAGCGGATGATGATGAGCCCGGACACCGACGACCGGATCCGGCAGATGTTCTGGGAGGCCGGCCCGGCCCGCACCGAGACCGCGCTGTCGGACTTCCTGGCCGCCCGCGTGGCCCGGGGTGAACTGGACATCCCCGACCCGATCGTCGCCGCGCGCCAGTACTTCTGCATCATCAAGGGCGAGCTGCACTCCCATATGATGTGCGGGCTGTGTGCCGCGCCCGGCCAGCTCGACCAGGATGCCCACGTGGCCGCCAGCGTCGACTTCTTCCTGCGGGCGTATGCACCGCGCTGACACCCGCCCCTGCCAAGCTGAACAGACCGTAGGTCCGAATGACTTCCGGCACTGCGGCCGCCCGAGCGGCCACGGCGATGCTTGGCCCGCATCGCGCCCCTAACCGGTAAAATGGCCGGCCCACCGCGCTGGAATGACGAGCTTTCCCATGACGATCAACTACTCCCACGTCCGCGAATTGATGGTTGAACAGCAGATCCGTCCCTGGGACGTGCTGGACATCCGCGTGCTGGACGTGCTGGCCCGCCTGCCGCGCGAGGCCTTCGTGGCCGAGTCGCACCGCGCCCTGGCCTATGCCGACATCGAGCTGCCGCTGGGCCACGGGCAGAAGATGATGAAGCCGGTCATCGAAGGCCGCACCCTGCAGGCACTGGACCTGCAGCCCAGCGACGAAGTGCTGGAAGTGGGCACCGGCAGCGGCTTCCTCAGCGCCTGCTTGGGCGAACTGGCCCGCGAAGTGCTGAGCCTGGAGATCCAGCCGGAGCTGGCTGAACGCGCCCGCCAGAACCTGGACAGCGCCAAGCTGGGCAGCAACGTCCGCATCGAGGTCGCCGACGCCCTGAACTGGGACAGCCAGCGCCAGTTCGACGCCATCTGCATCACCGGTGCGGTAGAAACGGTCCCGACCCACCTGCTCAAGCTGCTGCGCACCGGTGGCCGCCTGTTCGTCATCAAGGGCACCTCCCCGGTGATGGAAGCTGTGCTCGTCAAGGCCGACGGCAGCGTGGAATCGCTGTTCGAAACCGACATCGACTACCTGCAGGGCGCTGCTCCTGCACCGCAATTCCAACTCTGAAACCTTCCAAGGAAGCCGCAATGATCCGCCGATCCCTCACCCTTGCGCTGGCAGTCGCCCTGCTCCCGATGACGGCCCACGCCGCCGACCTGCTGCAGGTCTACGAAATGGCCCGCAATGGTGACCCGCAGTTGTCGGCCGCCGAATCCAACCGCCTGTACACCCAGGAAGGCCAGGTGCAGGCACGCGCGGCACTGCTGCCGCAGATCAACGGCGAGGCATCGCTGGACCGTACCCGTACCAAGGCCGACGGCGTCAGCGGCAGCACCACCAGCAAGACCCGCACCTACGGCGTCAACGGCAGCCAGACCCTGTTCAACTGGGGCCAGTTCGCCGACCTGCGCGCGCAGCGTGACCTGAGCAAGGCCGCCGACTACACCCTGGAATCGGCCAACGACAACCTGATCATCCGCACCGCGACCGCCTACTTCAACGTGCTGGTGGCGATCGAATCGCTGAGCGCGGCCGAGACCAACGAAGCGGCCGGCAAGAAGCAGTTCGACTACGCCGACAAGCGCCTAGAAGTGGGCCTGGCACCGATCACCGACGTGCACGAAGCCCGCGCCCAGTACGACCAGGCGCGCGCCAACACCATCATTGCCCGCAACACGCTGGAAGACGCCTACCAGGCCCTGACCGAACTGACTGGCCAGCCGGTGCGCGACGTGCGTGGCCTGCCGGAAGACTTCCGTCCGGCCATCCCGGCCAACCGCGGCAACATCGACCAGCTGGTCACCGACGCCATGTCCCGCAACCCGGACCTGAAGGCCCAGGAACTGCAGGTCAGCGCCGCCGAATCCAGCGTGTCCTCGGCCCGCGCCGGCCACTACCCGACCCTGTCGCTGGGCGGCAGCTGGGGCAAGAGCGCCCGCTGGGGCGACAGCACCGGCGGCAGCTCCAACACCCCGGATGCGACCACCAACTCGATCGGCCTGACCCTGAACGTGCCGATCTTCGCCGGTGGCGCCACCCAGTCGCGCGTGCGCCAGGCCCTGGCCACCCGTGACATCCAGCAGGACACCTACGAACAGCAGAAGCGCGCCCTGGACCGCAACACCCGCAATGCCTACCAGAACCTGGTCGCCGGCATCAGCGAAGTGGAAGCCCGCCGCCTAGCGGTGGTCTCGGCACAGAGCGCCTACGACGCCTCGCAGGTTGGCCTGGAAGTCGGTACCCGCACCGTGCTGGACGTGGTCCAGAACCAGCGGACCCTGTTCCAGGCGCAGCTGGACTACGCCCAGTCGCGTTACAACTTCCTGCAGGCACGCCTGGCCCTGAGCCAGGCCGTGGGCGACCTGGAGATCGCCGAAGTGCAGGACATCAACCGCCTGCTCACGGTCGATGCCACCGCAAAGCTGCAGGCCCAGTAAACCGTCCTGCAGTACTTGCGAAAAAGCGGGCCATGCCCGCTTTTTTGTTGCCTGCCATCTGCCTCCCCGGCGGTCAGCTGCGCGGTGGCAACTGCGGGGTGATCAGTTCCAGCGTGCGTTCCAGCGCGCCACGCCCGTTGGCGACCAGCGCGCGCCCTGCCTCGATCATGCGCTCACGCTCGGCGTCGTTCTCCAGCAACTGCTCCACCGTCGCCCCCACCGCCTGCGCATCGGCGCAGATGCGCAGCGCGCCGGCCTCATCCATGCGTCGGGAGATCTCGGCGAAATTGTGCAGATGCGGCCCGGTGATCGCCGCCACGCCCATCGCCGCCGGCTCCAGCAGGTTGTGGCCGCCGATGGGCTGCAGGCTGCCGCCGACGAAGGCGACCCGCGCGCACGCATAGAACGCCATCAGCTCACCGAGCGTATTGAGCACGAACACCTGCGTGCCGGGTTCCGGCCACTCCTGTGCCTTGCGCGTGGCCACGCGCCAGCCCTGCTCGCGTGCCACCGCTTCCACCTTCGCGAACCGCTCCGGATGCCGTGGCGCCCACAGCAGCAGGGCATCGGGGTGCCGCTCCAGCAGGCGCCTGTGGATATCCACCACGGCCTGCTCTTCGCCTTCATGGGTGCTGGCGGCGATCCACACCGGTCGCGTGTCCGGCACATGCTGGTGGAAGCCTTCCAGCACGGCGGTGGGATCGGGCGGATGGATCTCGAACTTCAGGTTGCCCAGCGCGCGCACCTGTTCCGGCCGCGCGCCCAGCGCGATGAAACGTGCCGCGTCATCGGCGGACTGCGCCGCCACGCAGGTGACCGTGCGCAGGGCCCGCGAGACCAGCGCCTTGAGCACACGGTAGCCCTTCAACGAACGTGCCGACAGGCGCGCGTTGAGGATGTACACCGGAATGCCGCGGTCCCGGCACCCGAACAGCATGTTGGGCCACAACTCGGTTTCCAGGATCAGCGCCAGGCTCGGGCGGAAATGCGCCAGGAAGCGGTTCACGCTGCCCGGCACGTCGTACGGCAGGTAGACATGGTCCACCGCGTCCCCCCACAGCGCACGCACGCGTTGCGACCCGGTGGGGGTGATGGTGGTGATGATCCAGCGGATGTCCGGACGCAGTTCGCGCAGCGCATTGACCACCGGCGCGGCGGCGTTGACCTCGCCCACCGACACCGCATGCAGCCATACCCGCGGTTGACCGCCGCTTTCCGGGTACGACGCATACCGCTCGTCCCAGCGCTTGAAGTACTCGCGCACGCGGAAACCGCGCCACACCAGGTGGTAGACGGTGATCGGCAGCAACAGGTAAAGCACGGCCGAATACAGGCCACGCAGCAGAAGTTCGACAGGATCCCTACGCATCGGCGAAGGATACGGGAGAACGATGGAAACCAGTGAGGAAGCCACGACGATCCGGCTGCAGGCCGATGCCGCAGTCGGCGGCGCGGTCCTGCCGGAACCCACGCCGGCCTGACATCCGGCGCAGCGAGGATTGCCGGAGATGGCGTTGCCGCCTCCGCTCGCCCTGCATTTCCCCCGGTGACTTAGAATTGCCCCATGTCCGATTCACCCACCACCGCCACCCGGCCCTCGTTGCTGCAACCCCGGCACTGGCCGACGTTCGCCTGGCTGGGCATCGCGATGCTCGCGGCACGGCTGCCCTGGACCCTGCAACGCGCACTGGGGCGTGGCCTGGGCTGGCTGGCGCTGCATCTGGCCGGCAGCCGCCGGCGCGCGGCCGAGGTCAACCTCAGGCTGTGCTTCCCGGAGCAGGATGACGCCTGGCGCCAGCGCCTGCTGCGCGACAGCTTCGATGCACTCGGCGTGGGCGTGTTCGAGTTCGCCCGTGCCTGGTGGGGCAGCATCGACCGCATCCGCCCGCAGGTGGAGATCGAGGGCCTGGAGCACCTGCATGCCCTGCAGGCCGAGGGCCGCGGTGTGCTGCTGGTCTCCGGCCACTTCATGACGCTGGAGATGTGCGGCCGGCTGTTGTGCGACCACGTACCACTGGCCGGCATGTACCGCCGCTACCGCAACCCGGTGATGGAGTGGGCGGTCAAGAGCGGCCGGCTGCGCTATGCCTGCGCGATGTATGCCAACGAGGACATCCGCGCCACCGTTCGCCACCTCAAGAAGGGCGGCTTCCTGTGGTATGCGCCGGACCAGGACATGCGCGGCAAGGATTCGGTGTTCGTGCCGTTCTTCGGCATGCCGGCCTCGACCATCACCGCGACCCATCAGTTCGCGCGCATGACCGGCTGTGCGGTGGTGCCCTACTTCCATCGTCGCGTCGGCAGCCGCTACGTGCTGAAGATCGCCCCGCCGTTGCCGGACTTCCCCACCGATGACGCCGTAGCCGACACCGCCAAGGTCAATGCCGCCATCGAGGACATGGTCCGCGAAGCGCCGGCGCAGTACCTGTGGATCCACCGCCGCTTCAAGCGCCAGCCCGAAGGCCTGAGCAACTTCTACGCGCGCAAGGACTGAGCCCGCGTCGGCGCCGGGCACCCGCGCCGCGGTACATCCCCGGTCACCTGGCCGTGCACCACCCGCTCCGGCGGCGCGCCAGCCTCACTCCTGTTCGTCGGCCAGCAGTGCGCCGGCATACAGGGCCGCCAGCACCACCAGCACGCCTCCCCAGAACGTGGAATAGAACGCCAGGTGCGTGTTGAGCGGGAACACCGTGGTCGCCAAGGCCAACGCCGCCGGCCGGGCCTGGTCGCGGGCCAGCGGGGGGGCATAGATCCAGGCACGGATGGCCATCGCCGCGCCCGCCATCCACAGCAGCAGGCCGAGAACACCGGTTTCGGCCAGGATCTCCAGCACGATCTGGTGCGCATGCAGGGCCGGGCTGTCGCCCCAGGCCGCGGTCCTCTGCGGTGACGGATCACACTGCGGGTAGGCACGCCGGAAATCGCGCACGCCCACGCCGTTGAGCGGGTGCTCGCGCACCATGCACAGCGCCGCTCCCCAGATCTGGCTGCGCCCGGACAAGGCCTGGTCCATGCCGCTGGCATCACCGCTCAAGGCCATCTGCGTGCGGGCAAAGCGCTCGCGTACCTGCGACGACCCCAGGCCCAGCGCCACCGTACCGGCCACGCCGGCGAGCACCACCAGTGCCATCCGCTTCGCGCCCAGCAGGCGTCCGCCGGAGAACAGCACGACCAGCGCGTAACTGATCCAGGAGGCACGCGAACCGGCCAGCACCAGCACCACGCCGACCAATGCGGCAGCCAGCAACCAGCCCCAGCGCCCCATGCGCTGGGCCACGAAGAACAGCAGGAACGGCGACACCGCCGCCAACACCTGCCCGAACTTCAGGTTGCACGGGCCGAACACGCCTGGCAGGCGATCTGCCGCGGCGATCTCCTGTGCGGTGCACAGGCCATGTCCACTGATCAGCCACTTGAGCTGGTCCATCGACCAGAACAATGCGCTGGTGCCGAATACGGCCTGCACCAACGCATCCAGCGTCCACGCCACGGTCACCAGCGCCAAGCCGGTGAAGGTGATCCGTCGCCGTTGCGGCGTGGCCACGGCAATTGCGACCAGCCACATGAACGGCAGGTAGCGCAGCGCGGCGGCTACCTTGCCCCAGGTCCTGCCCGGATCGGCCGCATCGAACGCGGACACCGCCTGGGGCAGCCAGTAGGCCAGGAACAACACGCCAGTCAGCGCCCACGCCGGGATGCTCAGCAACGGCCGGATGCCGCCACGCAGATGCAACTGCACCAACCGCACCGCGGTGAACAAGGCTCCCAGCACCAGCACCGCTTCGGCAATCCCGGGCGCCGGCCAGCAGGCGACGAAGGCAATCACCCATGCCGGTGCCCAACGGGCACTGGCACCTGCACCATCAGCGCGTGAGTTCGGCATAGACATCCAGGGTGGCACGCTGCATGGCCTGCAGGGTAAAGGGAATCCGGCCGGGCAATGCCGGCGGTTGCCGCAGCATCTGCAATGCCTGTTGCAGCAGGCCTGCATCATCACCCAGCGCCACCGCCCCCTCGGGCTGCAGCTGCGCCAGCAGTTCACCGACGCCGCCGTGGGCCCAACCCAGTACCGGTCGACCGACCGACAGCGCCTCAAGCACCGTGCGACCAAACGCTTCCGGCTTGTCGGACAACTGCAGGACCAGGTCACTGGCCGCGTAGGCCTGTGACATGCGGTCGGTGGCCTCGCTGAAGACCACCTGCCCGGCCACGCCCAGTCGTCCCGCAAGCTGTTCCAGTTCCTGCAGGTAGCTTTCCCGGCCAGGCGCGCGTGCCCCTGGCATCCACAGCAGCGCCTGCACCTGTTGCTGCTTCAGCGCCGCCAGCAGCCCGATAGCGTGCGCATGCCCTTTCAGCCGAGTGCCACGCCCCGGCAGCAGCAGCAAGGGCGCATCGCCGGCCAGCGCCGGGTGCTGGCGTGCCACCTCCAGGCGCGGACGCCGGTCGGCGCGCGGCGTACGCGGGAACTGGCTGGCGTCGATGCCACGCGGTATCACGCGCAGCTTGCCCGGGTCAGTGGCCGGGTAATGCTGCAGCAGGTAGGCACGCACCGTCTGCGATACGCAGATCACGCGTTCACCGCTGGCCATGATGCCGCTGTAACGGCCCGGTGAATTCAGGCCGTGCATGGTGGTCACCCAATGCGGCCGCTGGGGCGGCTTGATGCCGCGCAAGGCATACTCGCCCAGCCATGCCGGCAGGCGCGAACGCGCATGCACGATGTCCGCGCCGGTTTCCACGAACAGGCGGCGCAGGCTGGCCACGTGCCGCAGGGTCAACAGCGACTTGCGGCCGATATCCAGGGTCAGGTGTTCGGCACCGCTGTCCAGCAGCGGCTGCACCAGCCGGCCGCCGGCCGATACCACGATGGCGCGATGGCCCGCCGCGACCAGCGCGCGGGCGATCTCAAGGGTCGAGCGCTCGACGCCACCGGCGTGCAGCGCCGGCAGCAACTGCACCACGGTCAGGCGGCGCATCGTCCGGTTCAGTCAACCAGCACGAAGACCGAGCCGCAGTACGGGCAGGCGGCTTCGCCGTTGGGTTCCTTGTCGATCGGCAGGTAGACGCGCGGGTGCGAGTTCCACAGCGCCATCTCCGGCGTCGGGCAGCTCAACGGCAGGTCGGCGCGGTGCACGGTGTAACGCTTCTCGGAGTTGGCGGGTGCGGTGGCGGTATGGCTCATGGCGTCGTTCAGCGAAATCAGGGACCGGCCAATTCTACCAGTGCCACCCCGGTGCCGGACCGCCCGCCGGCGTCTCCTCCGCGCGGCCGTCACCGGTCGTGGCCACCTGCGGTGGTTCCCGGCTCAGCCGGCCGGCCTCCAGGCGCAGCACCCGATCGACGCCGACGACCGCCTCGGGTCGGTGCGCGACGACCAGCCGGGTCAGGCGCAGCCGGCACACGGCCGCGTTGACCTGCTGCTCACCGCACGGATCCAGATGGCTGGTGGCCTCGTCCAGGAACAACAACCGGGGCTGCCGGTACAAGGCGCGCGCGAGCAGGATCCGTTGCTGCTGGCCCGCGGACAGGGCGTTGCCCTGATCGCCGACCTGCCCGTGGTAGCCCGTTGGCCGGGCGATGATCTCCGCATGCACGGCGGCCAGGCTGGCCGCGACCTCGATCCGCGCCGGGTCCGCGTCCGGGTCGAAAAAGCTGATGTTGTCGGCGATGCTGCCACTGAACAGCTGATCCCCCTGCATCACCGCACCGATGATGCGGCGCAGCTCGTGCCGTCCCAGCGCCTGCAGCGCATGGCCCCCGATGCGGATGCTGCCGCGGGTCGGCGTCAACACACCCAGCATCAGTTTCACCAGCGTGGTCTTGCCGCAGCCCGACGCACCGGTGATCGCCACCGACTCCCCGGCAGCGATGCTGAAACTGCATCCCTCCAGTACCCACGGCGCGTCATCGGCATAGCGGAAGCACAGGTCCTCCACTTCGATCCGGCTGTCCTCGGGCACCGCCACAGGCTCGGGCAGTTCCGGCTCCGGCATGGCCGACACGACCCCTGCCAGGCGTTGACGGTGGAACCGGAGCACGCGCAGCGCCAGCCACTGGTCGACCAGGGCACTCATCCGCGCCATGAACAACTCCCCGTAGGCCAGGACGGCGATCAGCATGCCGGCCGTCAAGGCACCGTCCAGCACCCGCGCGGCCGCGATCCAGATCGAAGCGATGCGTGCCAGGCCGAACAGCAGTTGGCGCGTGCCACGAAAGGCCACGTCGAAATGGGCGAGCCGCGCCTCGTACTGGGCCGCCTCCCAGCGCAGCAGGTCATGACCGTCGCGCCTGCGCGATTCCGCGCCTGCCACCTTCACACCCTGCATGCCCTGCAGCGTCTCCAGCAGGTACGCCTGCTGGTGGGCATCCGCCACCCACTGCCGCTCGCGCTGCATGTGCTGTGACTTCGCAGCCGACAGGCGCACGACCGCATACAGCACCACCGCCAGCACGGCCACGCCTGCCAGTCCGGGGCTGTACAGCAGCATCAAGCCAAGCAACGGCACCACCAGCAGACCATCGACCAGCCCTTCGAGCGCGCCGCTGGCCGCGGTCCGCTGGATCTGGCGCAGCGAGGCCAACCGCGCGACGACGCCGGCCGGGCCGTGTCGCTCGAAGAAGGCCAGCGGCAGCCTCGACAGGTGCGCAAGCACATTGCCGGTCCACTGCTCGCCCAGCCGCGCGCACAGGCGAACCACGGCCACGCGGCGCACCGCGTCGATGCCCACCTGCAGCACCAGGGCCAGGCCAAAGCCGAACGCCAACACCGCGAGCAGATCGCGATCGGCCGCGACCAGCACCTGGTCCACCACCCATTGCATCAGCAATGGTGCCAACAGCACGAACACCTGCAGCGCCAGCGACAACACCAGCACCTGCACGAGCACCGTTCGCAGGCCGGGGACCGGTCCGGCCAAGCGGCGCAGGCTGATCAAGGCCCCTGTTTCAGGGGACGCCAACATCGCCATCGGCTCCAATACCAGCGCCGCGCCACCGAAGCAGCCGGAGAGTTCGGACCGCGACATCCGGCGCGTCCCCGCGACCGGGTCCAGCACCGTGGCACGATTGCCCCGCAACTGTTGCAGGACCGCGAAATGATCCCGCTCCCCCTGCACGATGCAGGGCAGGTCCACGCTGGCCAGTGCGGCGCCAGGCTGCCGTGGCCGTGCATGGAAGCCCAGTTGCCGGCTGGCGTCGACCAGCCCAGCGAGCGTCGCGCCGTTCGCGCACCCGGGGAAACGTCGCCGCAGCTCCGGCAGTCCGACCGGGCGCCCATGGGCCTTGGCCACCATGGCAAGGGAAGCGAGGCCGCTGTCGGCGGCCTCGGATTGGACAATGCTGTTCATCCGTGGCCGTCCCTGGCCGCTCCTTCGTCGTTATTTGAAATCGCCGGCAACGAACACGCTCAGCTGGCCGGGATCCAGGTGCTTGCGGATGGCGGCATTGACCTGCTCGACCGTCAACGCGCGATAGGCCGCATCCCGGTCGATCTCGAACTGCATGGCACGCGCGTAGTACAGGTGGTCGGTGAGCAGGTTGGCCACCGCGCCATCGCTGGCACGCGACTGCTCGCGCACCACCAGCCGCGCATTGACCGCATCACGCAGTTCCTGTTCGGTGACCCCATCGGCCACGAGCCGGACCAGTTCCTCGCGCACCGCGCGCTCGACCTTGTCCATGTTCTCCGGCGCCGCAACTGCCTGCACGGTGATGCTGCCCGCATCGTCACGTCCTTCCCGGCTTTCGTCGGCATGCAGCGTGGCACCCACGCTGTAGCTGAGGCCTTCCTTCTGGCGGATGCGGTCGGCCAGCCGTGCCTTCAGCGGATCGCCACCAAGGATGTTGGCGGCGATGTTGAGCGCGGCGAAGTCCGCATCGGCCAGGTTGATCGACAGGTTCTGTCGTGCCAGCAATACCGCATTGGGCTTGTCCGGCGTGGCCAGGCGTTGCTGCATCGCCGCGCGCGGCTGGTAGTGGGTGCTGATCGGCACATAGGCGCGTGGTGCCTTCCAGTCCACGAACAGGGACTGCAGTTGCGCCTTCACCGCCTCGGCGTCGAAGTCACCGACGATGGCGATCTCGCCCACGCTGGTGCCGTAGAAGTCGCGGTGATAGGCGGCCAGTTCCTGCAGCTTCACCGCATTGAGCCGCTCCAGCGCGGTGTCCAGCGTTTCCACATGCAGCGGATGGCCTTCCGGCCAGGGGTCGAAGTAGCGGGCCAACGCCAGCGATGCCACCGCACCGGGTTCCCTGCGCTGGGCTTCGGTCGCGGTGACGGCCTGCAGGCGAAGCTGTTCGAACGGGTCTTCCGGCAGCGCCGGGTTGCGCAGCACGTCCGCGGCCAGGGCCAGCGCCTCTGCCAGCGTGTCGCGCCGGCCCGACAGGCGGATCTGCGCACTCTGCATGCCCCCGCTCACCTGTGCCTGGGTCGCCAGCGCATCGAAACGCGCCGCGATCTGGCCCCTGTCCATGTGCGTGCTGCCCATCATCAGCATCGAGCCCAGCAGGCTGCCCGCCATGCCGCGGCCGGTCATGGCCTTCTCGTCACCGAAGCGGAACGTCGCATCCACCGTCACTGTCTGCCCGCGGTTCTTCTTGGGCAGCAGCGAAACCCGGAGCCCCTCGCCCAGGGTGAAGGTCTCGGTGCGTGCCTGGATGTTCTGCGGCGTGGCTTCGAACGCCTCCCCGGCGGCGACCGCTTCACGCCCCACGTAGCCATCGACCAGGCTGGCCACCGCCGGTGCCGGTGGAATCCCGGCGCGATCGACCGTGGTCGTCGGCACGAACCGGCCCAGGGTGCGATTGCTGGGCTTGAGGTAAGCCGCCGCGACGCGGTTGACGTCGGCGGCGCTGACCTTGGCGATCGCATCGCGCTGCACGAACAGCAGCCGCCAGTCACCGGCCGCCTGGTACTCGGAAAGCGCCATGGCCACTGCGTTGACGTCGCTGGTCAGCTTCTCCAGCCCGTTGGCGATGCGTTGCCTGGCCGCGGCCACCTCCTCCTCGCTCACCGGACGCGCGGCGACCTGCTCGGCCTGGCGCAGCAACTCGGCCTCGGCCTTGGCCGCGTCACCGGCCTTGGGCAGGACGCCGATCAGGGTGAACAGGCCGGGATCGCGCAGGCTTTCCCCGCTGGCAGTGGCGAAGGCCGCCAACTTCGGCTCCATCAGCGCCTTGTACAGCCGCCCGTTCGGGTTGTCGCCCAACACGCTCGCCAGTACCGCCAACGGCGCGCTGTCGGCCTGCGCCAGCGCCGGCACGTGGTAGCTGGCCGCCACCAGCGCCAGGTCACCACTGCGGCGCACGGTGACCTCGCGCTCGCCATCCTGGGCAGGTTCCACCGTATGCAGCACCGGCAGCACGCGGGCGGGCCGCTTCAACGGGCCGAAGTGGGCGGCCACGCGCTGCACTACCTGGCCCTCGTCGATGCGGCCGGCAACGATCAACAGCGCGTTGTCCGGCTGGTACCAGGCGCGGTAGAACGCCTGCAGGTTGTCGATCGGCACGTTCTCCACGTCCGAACGTGCACCGATCGGCATGTTGCCGTAGTTGTGCCAGTCGAAGGCCACCGAGCGCATGCGCTTCATCAGCACGCCGACGGGGCTGTTGTCGCCGGCTTCCATCTCGTTGCGGACGACGGTCATCTCGCTGTCCAGGTCGGCCTTGGCCACCCTGGAGTTGACCATCCGGTCAGCCTCCATCGCCAGCACCCACTCCAGCGTTTCATCGCTGGCCGGGAACGAGGCGAAGTAGTTGGTGCGATCCAGCGAGGTCGTGGCGTTCTTGCTGATGCCGCGCTTCTGCATCTGCCCGGGAATGTCAGGGTTGCGCGCGGTGCCCTTGAACAACAGGTGTTCGAGCAGGTGCGCCATCCCGGTTTCGCCGTAGTTCTCGTGCAGCGAGCCCACGCCGTACACCAGGTTGACCGTCACCGTCGGCTTGCTTGCGTCGGGGAACAGCAACACGCGCAGGCCATTGTGCAGCTGGTATTGGCAGATCCCCTCCACGCACGGCCCGGCCTCCACCGTCGCCGGCAAGGCCGGGGGCGCCGGCCTGGCCGTCGCAACGCCCACGCCCGCCAACGAGAGGGCCAGCGCCACTGCACAACGCGAAACTCCGATCATCCATTTCCCCTTGGGTTCATTCCTTCCATTCCTGTCCAGGCCCGATGGCGCGGGAAGCTCCCCGCGCCCGACCTTCCCTGCGCGATCCCGTCGTCGCGCGGCTTCCCTTGCCCATCCCTCTGTGGAGATACCGCATCGGATGCACGGGCATGTTTCCAGAAACATCCCGATGCGTACACCGTGCAGAGGCCACCGCCGCTCATCCTTCCCACCGTGCCGACATGCCAAGCAGGGGCTCGAACAGCCATTCGAACAGACGACGCCGTTCACCCATGATGTCCGCTTCCAGCGGCATGCCCGGGCGCAGCGGCTCGGGCTTGCCGTAGGCCACGACGTGTTGCCGGGCCAGGCTGACGGTGATCCGGTAGGCGACCTCGCCGCCGCGGCCGGCCGCATCGTCGGGCAACGCGCTCAGGCTGATCCGTTCCACGCGGCCGCGCTGGTGCCCGAACTTCTGGTAGGGAAACGCACGGTAGCGCAGCAGCACGTCATCGCCGGGCGCGATGAAGCCGATCACGCGACTGGGAACGCGCAGCTCCGCTTCCAGCCGCCCGTCACCGGGCAGCAGCACCAGCAGCGGCTGGTTGGCCCGCACCGCCTGGCCGGGCTTGACCAGGTGTATCCCCACCGTCCCGGCGACCGCTGCCTTCACCAGCAGTCCATCGGCGGCGTCGGCCTGCAGGCGCTCCTGCTCCAGCCGCGCCTGCGCACGCGCATGCCCGGCGTCGTTGGCCCGTGCCTGCGCCGGCATCTCGTCCAGCGCCTGCTGCAGGCGCGCGATCAGCCGCCGTGCACCGCTGGCCTGTCGCTGCAGCGATCGCCACTGTGCGGTATGGTCCAGCAGCGCGGCTTCCTGCTGCTGCAGTTGCAGCTGCCCCACGTATCGCCCTTCTTCAAGCCGGTGCAGGCGCTGCAGCCTGTCGGCGGCGGTGCGGACCTGCTGCTGGCGGACCTGCACCTCGGCCTGGACCAGTTGCAGTTCGTCACGGGCACGGTGCAGGCGTCGGATCAAACCCTGCCGCTGCGCCTGCATGCGCCCGTGCCCGGCCAGGCGCTCCTCCTCCAGCCCGCGTTCGCGCTCGCGCAGGTGCGCATCGATGGCGCCCTGTGCATCACCGACGTCCACCGTCGCGCGTGACATGCTCACCAGCGCAAGGCTGCCGCCCGCGCGGACGCGCCCGCCTTCGGCCACGTTCAACCAGGCCACCACGCCGTCGGCCGGAGCGGTCACGGTCAGCATGCCCTGCACCGGGACCAGTTGGCCCTCGACGGTGGAGCGGCAGGTGTAGCTGGCCGAGCACAGGATAACCAGCACGGCGATGGCGGCCATCATCGCCAGGCCGGCGAGCCCGCCCAGGCGCAACGCCGGTGACGTCCCCGCGCTGGCCGGCATGCGGTCCGGCGGCACCTTCGACGTGACCTCCCGGCATGATGATTGCGGCATGGCTGGCCCCCCGGAAAGCGAGGCGCGAATGTGTCGAAGCAGAGGCCTTCGTTCAAGGCCTCCGCAGGGTCATTTGCACTGGCACCAGACGCCCATTGCCCATGGCACCGGGGACGCGGGCCGGGCGTCAGCCGCGCTGACCCGAAAAGTCAGACTTTCTGACGAAAATCCACTTTTCCTTGCATTGTATCAATTTCTCACACTTGTTCGCACATTGTATCCCGCTTGCGATATAGTCGCCGGGCACTCACGCAGCAACCTCATGGAGGAGAACCTGGATGCCCAACCAACTGGCTAATCGTATTCGCCGTGCCCGTCGCAGAAAGGGCATGACCCAGGCCGAGCTGGCCGCCCTGCTCAAGGTCAGCCGCAGCGCGGTGGGCAACTGGGAAAGCCCCACCGGGATCATGCCGTGCACTACCCGCATGATCACCATCGCCCTGGTCACCGATGTTTCGTTCGAATGGCTGGCCACCGGCCGTACCGGGCTCGAGGCCGTCCCGGCGAGCCCGCCTCCGGCCGGCATGGAGCTGGTCGATGACCCGCACGAACGCCGCCTGCTGGTGGGCTATCGCACCAGCCGCGCCGCCACCCGCAAGCTGGTCCTGCAGATCGTGGAAGGCCAGCGCGCCTCGCCGCTCTGACCGCCGGGGCCAGCCAGGCTGGCCCCACCTTCCCGCGGAAACGAAGAAAGCCGGCTTGCGCCGGCTTTCTTCGTTGCACCCGGACCCCGCCATCAACCGGCGCGATCGGCTTCCATCTGCTTGCGGATCTGCGCGTCCACGGCCGCGATCGCGGTCATGTTCAGCACGCGGCGCGAACTGGCGCTGCTGGTCAGGATGTGCACCGGCTTGGAGATGCCCATCAGGATCGGGCCGATCGCCACGCCGTTGGTGAACACGCGCACCAGGTTGTAAGCGATGTTGGCTGCTTCCAGGTTGGGCAGCACGAACAGGTTGGCACGGCCCTTGAGCGTGCTGTTGGGCAGCAGCTTCTCGCGCAGCGCCTCGTCCCAGGCGGTGTCACCCTGCATCTCGCCGTCCACGTTCAGGCGCGGGTTGCGCTTGAGCAGCTGCTCGCGCACCTGGCGCATCTTCAGCGCGTCCTTGGAATCATGGCTGCCGAAGTTGGAGTGCGACAGCAGCGCGATCTTCGGCTCGATGCCGAACAGCTTCATGCGGTAGGCCGCCTGCAGCGTGGATTCGACGATCTGGTCGACGCTGGGGTCTTCCTGCACGTGGGTATCCACGAAGAAGAACACGCCCTGCGAGTTGATCACGCCGGTCATCGCCGAGGTCGAGCTGACCCGCTGTTCCAGCGGGATCACGCTGCGCACGTAGCCCAGCTTCTTGTGGAAGCGGCCGACCAGGCCGGACAGCATCGCGTCGGCCTCGCCACGGGCCACCATCACTGCCGCGATCAGGGTCGGGCGCGAGCGCATCAGGTTCTTGGCGGCGGCCACGGTGACGCCCTTGCGGCCGGTCATCTCGTGGTAGTACTGCCAGTACTCGTTGAAGCGCGGGTCGTCGTTGATGTTGGTGATCTCCACGTCCACGCCCGGCTTCATGCGCAGGCCCAGGCGTTCGATGCGCGACTCGATCACTTCCGGGCGGCCGATCAGGATCGGCGCGGCGACGCCTTCGTCGATCACGTTCTGCACCGCCTGCAGCACCACTTCTTCCTCGCCCTCGGCGTAGACCACGCGCTGCTTGTCCGAACGGGCACGGTCGTAGACCGGCTTCATGAACAGGCTGGTGCGGTAGACGAACTGGGCCAGCTTCTCGCGGTAGGCCGCCATGTCGGCGATCGGGCGCGTGGCCACGCCCGAGTCCATCGCCGCCTGGGCCACCGCCGAGGACAGCTCGACCAGCAGGCGGCGGTCGAACGGGCGCGGGATCACGTAGTCACGGCCGAAGCTGGGGGTATCACCACCATAGGCGGCGCCCATGTCGGACGCCTCCTTGCGTGCCAGCGCGGCGATGGCGCGCACGCAGGCCACCTTCATTTCCTCGTTGATGCCGGTGGCACCGACGTCCAGCGCGCCGCGGAACAGGTACGGGAAGCACAGCGCGTTGTTGACCTGGTTCGGGTAGTCCGAACGGCCGGTGCCCATGATCACGTCCGGGCGCACCGCCTTGGCGTCCTCCGGCAGGATCTCCGGGTACGGGTTGGCCAGCGCGAAGATGACCGGGTTCGGCGCCATGGTGGCGACCATTTCCGGCTTCAGGATGCCGCCGGCCGACAGGCCCAGGAAGATGTCCGCGCCGTCGACGATCTCGGCCAGCGTGCGCTTGTCGGTGTCGCGGGCGTAGCGCGCCTTTTCCGGGTCCAGGTCGGTGCGGCCGGTGTGGATCACGCCTTCGCGGTCGTAGGCCAGGATGTTCTCCGGCTTCAGGCCCAGCTGTACCAGCATGTTGACGCAGGAGATGCCGGCCGCGCCCATGCCGGTGGTGGCCAGCTTGACGTCCTCGATCTTCTTACCGGTGATGCACATGGCGTTGAGCACGGCGGCGCCGACGATGATCGCGGTGCCGTGCTGGTCGTCGTGGAACACCGGGATGTTCATGCGCTCGCGCAGCTTGCGCTCGACGATGAAGCACTCCGGCGCCTTGATGTCTTCCAGGTTGATGCCGCCGAAGGTCGGCTCCAGCGAGGCGATGATGTCGACCAGCTTGTCCGGGTCGTTCTCGTCCACTTCGATGTCGAACACATCGATGCCGGCGAACTTCTGGAACAGCACGCCCTTGCCTTCCATCACCGGCTTGCCGGCCAGCGGGCCGATGTTGCCCAGGCCCAGCACCGCGGTGCCGTTGCTGATCACCGCGACCAGGTTGCCGCGTGCGGTCAGTTCGCTTGCCTGCGAGGGGTCGGCAACGATGGCTTCACAGGCATGCGCCACGCCCGGCGAGTAGGCCAATGACAGATCCCGCTGGGTCAGCATCGGCTTGGTCGCCACCACCTTGATTTTGCCCGGCGGGGACATGCGGTGGTAATCGAGGGCGGCCTGTTTGAAATCTTCGTTGGACATCGATCTGTTCGGCATGAATGGGCAGAAGGGACTCGGGATGATACCGCGTTGCGCTGTCTGGACCTGTCGCGCAGCTGTCACTGGTCATGCTGCAACTGCACAATCCGGAGGCGTCCGGTGGACATGATCCGAGCATTGCGGGTCGCTGCAATGACAACGGGCGGATCGGGAAAGCACGCGCAGGGCCATACCCTGTCCCGGGCAGGCCCCGCGCCACGCGCAGGCAGGTTTGCTCAGCGCACCGCGACCTCGCCCACCGGTTCGGGCGTGGCGCCATCGAGCACCTGGGCAAGGCGCTCGCTGTCCAGTGCGCCCTCCCAGCGCGAGACCACCACGGTTGCGACGGCATTTCCGAGGAAATTGGTCAGGGAACGGCATTCGCTCATGAACCGGTCCACGCCCAGGATCAGCGCCATGCCGGCCACCGGCACCTCCGGCACCACGGCCAGGGTGGCCGCCAGGGTGATGAAGCCGGCACCGGTCACGCCCGCCGCACCCTTGGAACTGAGCATGGCGACCAGCAGCAGCATGATCTGGTGGCCCAGGGTCAGCTCGGTGTTGGTGGCCTGGGCGATGAACAACGCGGCTAGGGTCATGTAGATGTTGGTGCCATCCAGGTTGAACGAATAGCCGGTCGGCACCACCAGGCCCACCACCGACTTGCTGCAGCCGGCCCGCTCCATCTTCTCCATCAGCGAGGGCAGCGCCGATTCGGAGGAGGATGTGCCCAGCACCAGCAGCAGCTCGGCCTTGAGGTAACGGGCCAGCTTGATCACCGAGAAACCGCACATCCGGGCCACCGTGCCCAGGATGACCACCACGAACAGCAGCGCGGTCAGGTAGAACGAGCCTACCAGCCAGGCCAGGTTGACCAGCGAGCCGATGCCGTACTTGCCGATGGTGAAGGCAATCGCGCCGAACGCGCCGATGGGTGCGGCCTTCATCAGCAGGTGCACCAGCTTGAACACCGGCGCGGTCAGCGCTTCGAGCAGGTTGAGCACCGGGCGGCCCTTCTGCCCGACCATCGCCAGCGAGATGCCGAACAGCACCGCCACGAACAGCACCTGCAGGATGTTGTCGCCGACGAACGGGCTGAGCAGGGTCTTGGGGATGATGTCCATCGCGAAGCCGACCAGGGTCAGCTCATGCGACTTGGCCACGTAGTTGTTGACCTCGGTCTGGTCCAGGTCGGCCGGGTTGATGTTCATGCCGGCGCCGGGCTGCACCACGTGCGCCACCACCATGCCCACCACCAGCGCCAGGGTGGAGAAGAACAGGAAGTAGACCATCGCCTTGGCGAACACCCGGCCGACGCTGCGCAGGTGGGTCATGCCGGCGATGCCGGTGACGATGGTCAGGAAGATCACCGGGGCGATGATCATCTTCACCAGCTTGATGAAGGCATCGCCCAGCGGCTTGAGCTGCGCGCCCCAGGCCGGCTCGAAATGTCCGAGCAGCACGCCCAGGGTGATGGCGACCAGCACCTGGAAGTACAGCTGGCGGTACAGCGGGGTGCGACCACCCGGGACCGCGACGACATCGGTGGAAACGTGCATGCGACACCTCGAAGGAGAACGGCTTCGAGCGGTGTTGTACGCGCGGGCGGCGGGCACGCCGATAACGCATTGGTACTAGCTAATCCATTGGTATTAGGCCGCTTTTCCTTCCTGGCGACGTTCCGGCACCCGCCTCGACCGCACCCTGCACACCAATCCCAATGGCCACGGGCACTTGCCGCACGTTCCCGCCCGACGCCCCTGCCGGATGGGCCAGCGGCCGCGCGTCAACGTCGCAGATGCCGCGCTGGAGAAACCCGCCGGTCTGCGTGACCATCCGCGCATGCCCTTCCTTCGCCGCCCACGACGACGTGTCCACACCTGGCTGCTGCTGGCCGGGCTGGCCGTGCTCGTCGCCCTGGTCAGCCTGGCGGTGATGCGCCACCTGGAGCGGCGCAGCCTGCAGGCCGACGCGGCGCAGGCGCGCGAACAGCTGCGCCTGAAGGCCGATGCGATGCAGGCATTGATCGAACGCTACGGCGTGTTGCCGGCGGTGCTGGCGCTGGACCCTGACATCCGCGCCGCATTGCTGCGACCGGACGCCCCGGCCGGCGTCTTCGATTCGCTCAACCACAAGCTGGAAGCGGTCAATGGCGCGGCCACCACCTCGACGCTGACCCTGCTCGATCGCAACGGGCTGGCCGTGGCCGCCAGCAACTGGCGCATCCCCGGGTCCAGCAACGTCGGCAACAACTACCGCTTCCGCCCCTATTTCCAGCGCGCCATGCAGGAAGGCAGTGGCACCTTCTACGCCGAGGGCGTGACCACCGCGGTGCCCGGCTACTTCCTGTCCGAGGCAGTCCGCGACGCCCAGGGCGTGCCGGTCGGGGTGGTCGTGGTCAAGGTGGTGCTGCGTCCGCTGGAAGCCAGCTGGGGCGAGATGCCCGAGACCGTGTTCGCCAACGACGGCAATGGCGTGATCTTCCTGTCCAGCCGCCCCACGTGGCGCTACCGGGTGCTTCACCAGCTCGATGCCGCCATCCGTGGCCGGCTGGCCAACACCCGCCAGTACGGGCCAGTGCCGCGCGAGCAGTTGGAGTACCGCCTGATCGAGGACCTCGGCGACGGCGTGCGCCGGGTGCGCCTGCCCGACGCCGGCGACGTCATCTGGATCTCGCAGCCGCTGCCACGCCAGGGCTGGACCCTGAACCTGCTGCGCGCCAGCCACGACAGCCTGGCCACCGCGCGCACCCAGGCCGCGCTGATCGGCGCCGGCCTGCTCGCACTGGCACTGCTCGGCTTCGTGCTGTGGCAACGCCGCCGGCTTGCCCAGCTGCGCGAGCGCAGCCGCGTCGAGCTCGAACGCATGGTCAAGCACCACGCGCAGGAACTGCGCACCGCCCAGGATGGCCTGGTACAGGCCGCGCACGCCGCCGACTACGGCGAAAGCCAGAGCCTGCAGCACCTGCCGCAGGGCGTGTGCGTGGTGGACGCCCAGCTCAACCTGGTGGCGTGGAACCGCCGCTATGTCGAGCTGTTCCGCTTCCCGCCCGGCTTCATCCACGTCGGCCGGCCGATCGCCGATGTCTTCCTGTTCAACGCGCGCCGTGGCCTGCTCGGTCCCGGCCCCATCGATGAGGCCATCGAGCGCCGGCTCAACCACCTGCGCTCGGGCAAGCCGCACATGCATGAGCGCGAACGCAGCGATGGCAGCGTCATCGAGATCCGCGGAAACCCTCTGCCGGACGGCGGCTTCGTCACCAGCTACGCCGACATCACCGCCTACAAGAACGCCGCGCGCGACCTGCGCTCGCTCGCCGACGCACTGACCCAGCGCGTGGACGAGCGTACCCGTGACCTGGCCGGCGCCAAGCGCGAGGCCGAGGATGCCAACCGCTCCAAGACCCGTTTCGTCGCCGCGGCCGTGCACGACCTGCTGCAGCCACTCAACGCCGCGCGCATGTTCCTGTCGGCGCTGCGCGGGCGCTTGCCCGACGAGGGCACGCGCCAGATCGCCGAACACATCGACAGTGCATTGACCGCGCAGGACGGCATCCTCAACAGCCTGCTGGACATCTCGCGGCTGGAGTCCGGCGCGCTGGAAACCCGGATCCAGGACTTCGCGCTGGACCCGCTGCTTGATGCCCTGGCCAAGGAATTCGGCATCCTGGCCACCGCGCGCGGGCTGCGGCTGGACTACGTCCGCACCCAGGCGGTGGTGCGCTCGGACCGCGCCCTGCTGCGCCGCGTGCTGCAGAACTTCCTGTCCAACGCCATCCGCTACACCCCGCGCGGGCGCATCGTGCTGGGCTGCCGCCGCGAAGGTGAGCGCATCCGCATCGAGGTGCACGACAGCGGCCCAGGCATCGCCGAAGCCCGCCACCGGGAAATCTTCGAGGAATTCCACCGGCTGGACGGCAGCGACGCCAGCGAGCGCGGCACCGGGCTGGGCCTGGCCATCGTCGAGCGCATCGCACGCCTGCTCGACCACCCGATCCGGCTGCGTTCGGTGCTGGAGCAGGGCAGTGTGTTCTCGGTCAGCGTGCCACGCGGCGAACATGCCGGCACCGCCCTGCCCGCTCCCGTCACCGCGGCCGAGGAGCTGCGGGGTGACTCATTGCTGGACGGCTGCCGGGTCTGGTGCGTGGACGACGACCCGCTGGTCAGCCGCGCCACCCACGTGCTGCTGGAACGCTGGGGTTGCCAGGTACTGTTGTCCGGCAATGCCGATGACGCGCTGGCAGCGGCCGAGCCGGGCAGCGCGCCGGACCTGCTGCTGCTCGACGTGCGCCTGGGCGCACTCAGCGGGCCGGAACTGCTGCCGCTGCTGCAGCAGCGCTGGCAGCAGGCCCCGGCGGTGATCCTGTACACCGCCGAGCAGGACCCGGCGCTGCGTGCACTCGCCCGCGAGAACGGCTGGCACTTCCTGTCCAAGCAGGCGCGCACCTCGGCGCTGCGCGCCCTGCTGACCCACGCCTGCCAGCGCGCACGCTGAGTCGGTGCTCGTTGCTCAGGCGCCCGCGTCGGGCAGGCCGGGGTCGCCTTCCGGCTCCAGCGCCTTGACCAGCAACGCCGCCTGCGTGCGGCTGTTGCATTCGAGCTTCTTCAAGATCGCGGTGACATGCACCTTGACCGTGTTCTCGGCCAACCCCAGCTCGTAGGCGATCTGCTTGTTGAGCAGGCCATCGGCCACGCATACCAGCACCCGGAACTGCTGCGGGGTCAGCCGGGCCAAGCGCGCGGCCAGCAACGCATCGCGCTCGGAGCGCTCGGCCGCCAGCGGCGGGAAGCAGGTGTCACCGGCCATCACCGCGGTGACCGCGTTGCGGATGGCTTCCACCGGCGCCGACTTGGGAATGAAGCCGACCGCACCGAACTGCTGCGCGCGCCGGATCACCCGCGGGTGGTCGTTGGAGGAAATGATGATGACCGGGATGTCCGGGCGCTCGCCGCGCAACCACACCAGCGAGGAGAAGCCGCGTGCCCCGGGCATGCTCAGGTCGAGCAGCACCAGGTCCACCTCCGGGTGCTCGTCCAGCGCCTGGGTCAGGGCCGAGGCGCTGGCCACCTCCAGGGTCTGCCCGACCGCCACGCCATCGCGCAGCGCATGCAGCACCGCCGCACGGAACAGCGGGTGATCATCGGCGACGAGGACCTTGGCCAGGTTCATGCCGCCAGTGTGGCACGCACCCCGGCCGCTCGCCCTACTACCAATGCGTTATTGGCCGCCACGGCCAGGCTGCTATGGTCCGCCTCCCGACCCGGCATCCCCACAGGCACAGCCAGCTCATGCAATGCTCCCGCATCCCGTTGTTGTCCGCCCTGTTGCTGCCGGCCCTCGCACCGGCCGCGCATGCCAGTGATGATGTCAGCATCAAGTTCAGCGGGCGCCTGTACTACGACGTGGCGCGCTTCGACAACGATGACCGCGGCAGCCGCGAGCGTGACAACGATGACCTGCGTGCCGCGTGGCTGGCCGCCTCGGGCAGTTTCCACGGCGTCGACTACAAGCTCGAGGGCGACTTCGCCGGCCACCGCCCGGTGGCGCGCGATGTCTACCTGGCGCGCCGCTTCGGCACCACCACGGTGACGGTGGGCCAGTTCAAGCAGTTCTTCACCCTGGACGACCGCGCCAGCGCCAACCACATTCCGACGCTCGAGCGCAGCTACCTGGCGCAGACGCTGGCCCCGACCTACCGGCTCGGCGTGGGCGCAAACGGTTACCGGGACGGCCTGTTCTGGAGCGGCAGCGCCTACAGCCTGGAAAGCATCGACGCCTGGAAGGTGAAGGGCCGCGGCCTGGGCGGGCGCACCGGCTACGTGCCGTGGAGCGAGCCTGGCCACGTCCTGCACCTGGCCGCCGCGGTCGCCCGCGAGGACTACGACAATCCCGGCCGCAGCGGCGCGGCGGCCCTGCGCGTGCAGCCGCGCGTGGCCGGCTACTTCGGTGACAACAGCCGCCTGTTGTTGCTCGACTTCCGCAACGGCCGCGACGTGCAGGTCGACAAGTACGGGCTGGAGGCCGCCGGCGTTCACCAGGCCTGGTCCTGGCAGGCCGAGTACGGCGCCGCCCACTACGACGACGGCCAGCAGAAGGCCAGGGTCCGCTCCGGCTATGTGCAGGGCAGCTGGCTGCTGACCGGCGAACCACGCAGCTACGACGCCCGCACCGGCCGCTTCGTGCAGCTCAAGCCTGCCCGGGAGGGCGGCGCCTGGGAGCTGGTGGCACGCTATGACCACATCCAGGGCGAGCAATGGCCCCAGACCCGCCGCGACCAGTCTGCCGATGCCTGGACCGTGGGCGTGAACTGGTACGCGGTCAAGCACCTGCGGGTGATGGTGGACTGGACCGACACCCGCCGCCGTGATGAACTGGCCGCGCGTACCCTGGACCACACCGGCGTGCTCGCCGGGCGCGTGCAGCTGGACTTCTGAGCCACGGCCGTCGCCCACACACTGCCGCAAAGAAAATAATTTTCACACAACCCTTCCTGTGATACACAATAGGCCGCCGCGAATCGGGCGCGCCAGCACGGGGAAAGGACGTTGTCCAAAGAAAATTACTTTCATTCCGAAGCACCCCTGGAAGGCAAGGGCCTGCCTGCCGGAGGTCCGTGGACATCGGCCGGCCTCGCTGCACGGGGCGCCTCGATCCTGGATGAGGACGTCAGCCTGCCCGTGGCGGTGCTGAGCGAACCGGCGCTGCGGCACAACCTGGAATGGATGCGTCGCTTCTGCCTGGCCTATGGCTGCCAGCTGGCCCCGCACGGCAAGACCACGATGAGCCCGGCCCTGTTCCGGATGCAGCTCGACGCCGGTGCGTGGGGCATCACCCTGGCCACCGCCGCGCAGACCGCCAGCGCCTACGCGCACGGCGTGCGCCGCGTGCTGATGGCCAACCAGCTGGTCGGCCGCGGCAACTTCGACCTGATCGCGCAGCTGCAGGCGCAGGACCCGGACTTCTGGTTTGCCTGCGTGGTCGATTCGGCCGACAACGTGGCAGCACTCGGCCGCTATTTCCGCCAACGCGGGCAGACCCTCAAGGTGTTGCTGGAAATCGGCATGGCCGGTGGCCGCACCGGCGTGCGCGACCCGGCCCAGGCGCAGGCGGTGCTGGACGAGATCCGCCGTTGGCCCGATGCGGTGGCGCTGGTCGGCGTGGAAGTCTACGAAGGCGTGGCCAAGGACGAGGCCGGCGTACGCGCCCTGCTGCAGCGCAGCCTGGCGCAGTGGCAGGCGATCCAGGCCGACGCCGGTTTCGCGGCCAGCCCGGCCCTGCTCAGTGGCGCCGGCTCGGCCTGGTTCGACGTGGTGGCCGAGGAGTTCTCGGCGCTTTCCGGCCGCACCGACGCGCAGGTGATCCTGCGCCCGGGCTGCTACCTGAGCCATGACGTGGGCATCTACCAGCAGGCAATCACCCGCATCCAGGCCAGCAACCCGGTGGCGCGCGACATCGGCAGCAGCCTGCAGCCGGCGCTGCGGCTGTGGGCCTGCGTGCAGTCACGCCCCGAACCCACCCGCGCGATCATCGCGCTGGGCAAGCGCGATGCCGCCTTCGATGCCGGCTTCCCGGTCCCTGCCCTGCACCACCGTCCCGGCGACGCCGCGCCTGGCGCCGCCGCCGTGCATTGGCGGATCAGCGCGATGATGGACCAGCACGCCTTCCTCGACGTGCAGGCCGACGACGACCTGCGCGTGGGCGACCTGCTCTGCTTCGACATCTCCCATCCGTGCCTGACCTTCGACAAGTGGCGCCACCTGCTGGTGGTCGATGACGCGCAGCGCGTCGTCGGCGCCGTTTCCACGCAGTTCTGAGTGCCGCCACGGGGGAGCTTGCCTGCATGACCGCTGGAAACCTGCTGTTGCTCTACGCCGGCCTGTCGATCCTGGCACTGATCGTGTTGATCGCCCGCTTCCGGCTCAATCCCTTCATCAGCGTCACCCTGGTCTCGGTGGGCCTGGCCCTGCTGGCCGGCATGCCGGCCCCGGAGATCCTGCCCGCCTACGAGCAGGGCGTGGGCAAGACGCTGGGCCACATCGCGCTGATCGTCGCGCTGGGCACCATGCTCGGCAAGATGATGGCCGAGTCCGGCGGCGCCGAACGCATCGCGCGCACGCTGATCGCCCGCTTCGGCCCGAAGAACGTGCACTGGGCAATGATGCTGATCGCCTTCTGCATCGGCCTGCCGATCTTCTTCGAGGTCGGTTTCGTGCTGCTGATCCCGATCGCGCTCAACGTCGCCCGCCGCACCGGCGTGCCGCTGCTGCTGGTCGGCCTGCCGATGGTGGCCGGGCTGTCGGTGGTGCACGGGCTGGTGCCGCCGCATCCGGCCGCGATGCTGGCCGTGCATGCCTACGGCGCCGACGTCGGCCGCACCGTGTTCTATGCACTGCTGGTCGGCCTGCCCACCGCGGCACTGGCCGGTCCGGTGTTCGCCAGGTTCGTTGCACCCCGGGTGACGCTGCCCGCGCACAATCCGATGGAAGCGGCACTGCTGGACGAAGGCCACAGCCGCATCCCCGATGACCAGCTGCCCGGCTTCGGCATCACCCTGGCCACCCTGCTGCTGCCGGTGCTGCTGATGCTGCTCGGCGGCTGGGCCGACCAGATCGCCACGCCCGGCTCGCCGCTCAACCACGGCCTGCGCTTCATCGGCCACTCGGTGGTGGCGCTGCTGCTGGCCACCTTGATGAGCTTCATCACCCTGGGCCTGCTGCGCGGCTTCAACCGCGACCAGATCCTGAAGTTCTCGCAGGAGTGCCTGGCCCCGACCGCGGCGATCACGCTGCTGGTCGGCGCCGGCGGCGGCCTCAACGGCATCCTGGTCCACACCGGCGTGGCCAGCGAGATCATCGGCCTGTCGCAGCGCTTTGACCTGTCCCCGCTGCTGATGGGCTGGACCATGGCCGCGCTGATGCGCATCGCCACCGGCTCGGCCACGGTCGCCATGACCACGGCATCCGGCATCGTCGCCCCGATCGCCGCGGCGATGGGCTACGCCCACCCGGAACTGCTGGTGCTGGCCACCGGCGCCGGCTCGGTGGTGCTGTCACACGTCAACGACGGCGGCTTCTGGCTGGTCAAGGAATACTTCAACATGAGCGTGGCCCAGACCTTCAAGACCTGGACCGTGCTTGAAACCCTCATCTCCGTCACCGCGCTGCTGCTGGTGATGGCTCTCTCCATGGTGCTTTGAACCATGTCCCAGAATACCTTCGACATCGTCTACGAACTGCGCCAGCGGCTGCATGAGTTCAGCCCGGTGGAAGCCCGCATCGCCAACGCCATCCTCGCCGACGTCGATGCCGCCGCGCAGTATGGCGTCAGCGAACTGGCCGAACGCGCCGAAGTCAGCGCCGCGGCCATCTCACGCTTTGCCAAGGCGCTGGGCTGCGAACACGTGCGCGAACTGCGCGCGCGACTGGCCTCGGCCAGCGCGGTCGGCAAGCGCTTCCTCGAACAGCAGAACGCACCACCGGTGTCGGCGCTGTACGCGCAGATCTGCGACGACATCCAGGAAAGCCTGCGCCACAACATCGCCAACCTGAAGGAAGACGTGGTGCAGGCGCTGGCCGATGCGCTGTGCAGCGCGCGCATGATCCACATCTTCGGCCTGGGCGGCTGTTCCACCGTGTTCGCGCAGGAGCTGCAGAGCCGGCTGGTGCGCTTCGGCCGGCCGGTGTCGGCGTGCAGCGATGCGCTGATGATGAAGATCATCGCCGCCACGCTCGGCCCGGACGACCTGGTGCTGGCTCTGTCGGTCAGCGGCATCACCCCGGAAATCGTCTCGGCGGTGGACATCGCGCGTACCTACGGCGCGCGCGTGGGCGCCATCACCCAGGCCGACACCGCGCTGGCCGAACGCAGCGACTGGCTGCTGCCGATCCAGATCGAGGAGACCGATTTCGTGTTCAAGCCCTCGGCATCGCGCTACGCGATGATGCTGGCCATCGACGTGTTGTCCACCACCACCGCGCTCAATGGCGCCAATGCCAACCACGAGCACCTGCGCCGCATCAAGCTGGCGCTGGACCGCCACCGTGGCGGCGACTCGCGCCTGCCGCTGGGTGATTGATCCATGCATGACGTACTGATCCGCAACGCGCTGGTCCTGGATGGCAGCGACACTGCCGGCGTCCACGCCGACCTGGCCATCCGTGATGGCCGCATCGCCGCCATCGGCCAGCTCGATGCCCCGGCCCGCGAGGTGATCGACGCGCAGGGGCTGGCGCTGGCGCCGGGCTTCATCGACGTGCACACCCACGACGACCTGGAAGTGATCCGCAACCCGGACATGCGCAGCAAGCTGTCCCAGGGCGTGACCACCGTGGTGGTCGGCAACTGCGGCATCAGCGCCAGCCCGGTGCGCATCCACGGCGAGGTGCCGGACCCGATGAACCTGCTCGGCGAGGCCGACGATTTCCGTTACGCCGATTTCGCCAGCTACCGCGATGCCGTGCAGCTCGCCCGGCCGGCGGTCAACGTGGCCGCACTGGTCGGCCACACCGCGCTGCGCCAGAACCACATGGACCGGCTGGACCGTGCCGCCAGCGCCAACGAGATCAGCGCCATGCGCGCGCAGCTGCGCGAAAGCTTGGCGCAGGGCGCACTGGGCCTGAGCAGTGGCCTGGCTTATGCCTCCGCCTTCGATGCCCCCTCCGCCGAAGTGGCCGAGCTGGCCTCCGAGCTGCCGGCCGGCGGCCTGTATGCGACCCATCTGCGCGATGAGTTCGCCGGCATCCTGGCCGCGATGGAGGAAGCCTTCGACGCGGCGCGGGCACCGCAGGCCGGCGTGCGCGTGTCGCACCTCAAGTGCGCCGGCATCGACAACTGGGGCCGCAGCCACCAGGTGCTCGATCGCCTGCAGTCCGCCTCGGCCACGCAGGATGTCGCCTGCGACTGCTACCCCTATGCGGCCAGCGCCTCGACGCTGGACCTGAAGCAGGTCACCGACGCCTACGACATCCTGATCACCTGGTCCGAGGCCGAGCCCAGCCAGGGGGGCCGCCTGCTGGCCGAGATCGCCGCCGACTGGAACCTGCCACTGATGGACGCCGCGATCCGCCTGCAGCCGGCCGGCGCGGTCTACCACTGCATGGACGAGGCCGACGTACGCCGCATCCTGGCCCACCCGCTGACCATGATCGGCTCCGACGGCCTGCCCCGTGATCCCCGCCCGCACCCGCGCCTGTGGGGCACGTTCCCGCGCGTGCTTGGCCACTACGCGCGCGACGAACAGCTGTTCCCGCTGCATACCGCCGTGCACAAAATGACCGGCCTGCCCGCCTCGCGCTTCGCGATGGGCGCGCGTGGCCAGCTGCGTGCCGGCTGGTGGGCCGACCTGGTGCTGTTCGACCCGGCCCGCATCCGCGACACCGCCAGCTTCCACGACCCGATCCGCGCGGCCGAAGGCATCGCCGCGGTCTGGGTCAACGGCCAGCTGGCCTACGACGGCCGGCAGGTCGTCGCCCGGCCGGGCCGCTTCATCCGCCCCGAGCCGGCGCCGCCCCCCCCCTGATTGCAATCCAACCGAGGAACCCCCGATGAGTGACATCACACGCTATGGCGCCGAAGGCGGCGTCGGCCAGGGCAAGCAGCACATGCCGTTCTCGCGCGCGGTCCAGGCCGATGGCTGGCTGTACGTGTCCGGGCAGGTGCCGATGCGCAACGGCGAACTGGTCGGCGGCACCGTCACCGAACAGGCCCACGTGGCCATCGGCAACGTGCTGGAGATCCTGGCCGAGGCCGGCTATGGCCCCGAGCACGTGGTGCGCTGCGGCGTCTGGCTGGACGATGCCCGCGACTTCTACGCCTTCAACGGCGTGTTCAAGCACTACTTCGGCGAGCACCCGCCGGCACGCGCCTGCGTGGAGAACCGGATGGTGGTGGACTGCAAGGTGGAAGTGGACTGCGTGGCCTACAAGCGCCCACAACGCTGAATCCGCTGCCCGAACCGGTATACACGCCGGCACGGGAGGGACCAGTGCCATCGGGCCCGGGTTGATCTTGTCCGCCAGTCACGACAAAGTCGCGGATTGTCTGGTTGAGGGGCCTGCCCATGATCCATCTTGATGCCGTACAGACGGTGGCCTTCGCGGGCCTGACGCTGTTCGCGGGATATGCGCTGTGCCGCGTCATCCCCTTCTTCCGCCGCTACAACCTGCCTGAACCGGTGGTTGGCGGCCTGCTGGTCGCGTTGGCGGTGTGGTGGGCCCATGGACAACAGACCACGCTGTTCGAGCTGGACACCACGCTCAAGACACCGCTGATGGTGGCCTTCTTCACCACCCTGGGCATCAATGCCAGCGTGCGCCTGCTGCGCGTCAGCGGCAAGCAGGTGATGTTGTTCCTGCTGATCGGCAGCGTGTTCGCGGTGCTGCAGAACCTGATCGGCATCAGCGTGGCCAAACTGTTCGGCTTGAACCCGATGTTCGGCGTGCTGGCCGGCTCGGCCACGCTGACCGGTGGCCCGGCTACCGGCCTGGCGTTCGCGCCCCTGTTCGAGAAGGCAGGCCTGGCCGGTGCCGAGAGCCTGGCGGTCACCGCCGCGATGGCCGGCATCATCTGCGGCGGCCTGGTGGGTGGCCCGGTGATCACCGTGCTGATGCAACGCTTCAAGGTGCAGCACCCGAACAAGAAGGTCACTGAAGCCGAGCAACTGGCCGAGGAATCGGTGGTGGTGCGCTACCCCAGTGAATCGGCCCGCGAGTTCGACGCACTCAAGAGCATCGTCGTGCTGCTGATGGCGATGTGGCTGGGCGTCTGGGTCGGCAAGGGCTTCGAAGGCATCGGCCTGACCCTGCCCACCTACATCGGCGCGATGCTGGTCGGCGCGGTGATCCGCAACGTGGATGACTACACCGGCTGGGTCAAGCTGTCGGTGCCGACCACCGACCTGATCGGCAACATCTGCCTTGCGCTGTTCCTGGCCATCGCCCTGATGGACCTGAAGCTGTGGGAACTGGCCGGCATGGGCCTGCCACTGCTGGTCAACCTGGTCATCCAGGTGGCCGTGGTCGCGCTGTTCGCGGTGCCGATCTACTGGCTGATGGGCCGCGACTACGACGCGGCGGTGATGGGCGGCGGCTTCATCGGCTTCATGCTCGGCACCACCGCCAACGCGATGGCGGTGATGCGCCGCCTGGCCCAGCGCTATGGCCCGGCACCGCGTGCATTCCTGGTGGCACCGCTGGTGGGCGCGTTCTTCATCGACTTCATCAATGCGCTGATCATCACCGGCTTCCTGAACTTCTGGCCGCACTGAGCGGCCGGTTCCGTGCGCCACACCCGTGCCCATGGGCGCGGGTTGGCGCGACAATGGCCAACTCTGTCCACCGCGTGCGTTTCCCCCGATGACCGCATCCGCTGCCCCCCTTGCCACCGGCCATGACCTGATCATCATCGGTGCCGGCGTGGTTGGCCTGGCCAGTGCCTACGCCGCTGCACGGCGCGGCGCATCGGTGTTGCTGGTGGACCGCAACGCCGGTCCTGCGCTGGGCACGTCCTTCGCCAACGGCGCGCAGCTGAGCTACGTCTACACCGACGCGATGGCCGGCCCGGCCACGTGGGGGCAGCTGCCGCAGATGGCCTTCGGCCGCAACGGCGCATTCCGCACGCACTGGTCGGCGGACCTGGACTTCGTGCGCTGGGGCCTGTCCTTCCTGCGCCAGGCCAATGCCGGCGCACTGCGCCGCAATACGCTGGCCACGCTGGAACTGGCGCTGGAATCGCGCCAAGCCATGCAGGCGCTGCTGCAGCGCCATCCCATCGCGTTCGACCACGTCGTCTCCGGCAAGCTGCACCTGTATCCCAGCAGCGACGGCGTGCAGGGCGCGGCCGGCATGATCGCGCTGAAGCAGCCCTACGGCGTGCACCAGCGGCTGGTCGATGCCGAGCAGGCACGCCGCATCGAACCGGCCCTGCACGGCGCGCCGTGGCTGGCCGGTGCGGTGTACTCGCCCGAGGAGGAAGCCGGCGACCCCTACCTGTTCAGTACCGGATTGCTGGACATCCTCACCGGCCAGTATCCGGTGCAGGCCGCGTTCGACTTCGACACCCGCACCCTGCAACGCCGGGACGGCCAATGGCAGCTGCAGGCCGCCGACGGGCGCCGGGCGCAGGCACCACGCGTGCTGGTCTGCGCCGGCATCGACAGCGCGCGCCTGCTGCGGCCGGCCGGCATGCGCGTGCCGGTGATGGCGATCAAGGGGTACTCGTTCACCGCGCCCTGCGGGGCCAACGCGCCGCAGGTCAGCATCACCGACACCAAGCGCAAGCTGGTGTTCTGCCGGCTGGGCGAGCGCATCCGCGTGGCCGGCCTGGCCGACCTCAACGACTGGGACCCGACGCCCGATCCGACCCGCATGGCGCAACTGGTCGCCATGGCCCAGGCCTCGTTGCCGGAAGCGGCGGACTACACACGCATCGAAAGCCGCTGGGCGGGCCTGCGCCCGGTCACGCCGTGGACCTCGCCGATCATCCGCAACCTCGGCGACGGGCTAGGCTGCAACATCGGCCACGGCATGCTCGGCTGGACCCTTGCGATGGGCAGCGGCGAACGCGCGGTCAGCCAACTGATCGGCGCACCCTGAGCCGCGTCAGCGTTCGCCGATCTGGTCCATGCGGATGCGGTTGGCGAACAGCGAGAACGCCAGTGCGCCGGCCAGGCCATTGGCGCGGGTGATCCAGTGCGGCAGCCAGCGCGGCGGTGCCAGCACCCCGGCCTCGAACAGCGGCGCCAGTGCCTGCGCGTCGCCCAGCGTCATCTTGCCGGCGAACAGCCAACGGCAGACCTGCAGCTTTTCCTCGCGCAGCATCTGCCGGAAGAAGGTATGCACCGCCACCAGGCCACGCAGGTACACCGTGTCCTTGGTGAAGGCCGCGCCCCCGCCGGTAGGCACGCCACGGAACACGCGCTGGGCCGAGGAGAAGCTCTCCTCGGCGGTCTGCCCGGCCTGGCGGAAATACTCGAACACCTGGATGAAGTCGGCCCCGGCGCGCGCCATCGCGATCGCCTCGATGCGCAGGCTGATGCGCTTGAGCCGCTGGATGTCAATGCTGCCGGTGATCTGCTCGGCGAACGTGGCCAGGCCTTCCTGGGTGGTGGTGATGCGCGGCGAGGACAATGCCAGGCTCGGCAGCACCGCCTGCTCGCGGCCGTTGAGCGCGGTCAGCGAATGCACCAGCGCTTCATGGTGGAACAGCTGCGCGCGGTCATAGGCGCTGAAGCAGGCACTGGTGCGCACGCGGATGCGGGTGGCGCCGGCGGCGGCCTTGGCGATCAGCGCCGGGTCCAGCTCGACGCTGATCACCCGCCCGCCGAAGAAGTCGTCCAGGTCCCCCTGCAGCTGCAACTGCAGCGCGATGGACGACACCGGCACCTGCTCCTCGGGGGCAAGCAGTTCGTGGTCCAGCTCCTGCGCGATCTGGATGAAGTGCTGTGCGGCCTCGCGCGTGGTCGGGCCGTTGCCGGGCATCGGCTGCTCGGGCACGCCGAACAGTTCGGTGGAGTAGCGGTCCACCTCCGGCGTTCCCAGCGCTTCGAGCAGGCGCGCGGCCAGGTCCCAGCTGCGCGCGGAGTCCTGCACGTAGGCACCGAGCGGGTGGCTCCCATCACACTGGCCCAGGATCGCGTCCAGCTCGCGCCGTGCATCACTGAAATCCAGCCGGGGGTAGGCCACCTGCGGCAGCTCGGGCCGACCACGCGCCACGCTCTGCAGGAACGGCGCCTGCGTCGATGCCGGCCAGCTGGTCAGGCCGAGCAGGCGGATGCCGCGCACCGCCTCCACCATGCGCGCGTCCAGTGCCGCGTGGTGGCTGATGGCCGGGTCGTGGTTGCGGATGGTCTTGCCCATGGTTGCCTCGAACATTGCCCCGTCACCGGCCGCGACGCTCAGCGCCGCTTGCCCTTGCCGACCGGGCGCCACTGCGCGCCACGGCCGGTGTTCCTGCGCTCGCTGGCCTGCTCGGCCTGGCGCTGCGCCAGCTTGGCCGCGGCGATGGCCACTTCCTCGCGCAGCTTGAAGTAGTTCAGCACCCGGCTCTCTTCGATCTCGCCGTTCTCGATCGCCTCGCGCACCGCGCAGCCGGGTTCCTGCTGGTGCGCGCAATCGCGGAAACGGCACTGCGTGGTCAGCGCCTCGATGTCGGCGAAGCCGCCCTCGGAAAGCATTTCCTCGCCGGTGGGCTTCAACTCGCGCATGCCCGGGGTGTCGATCAGGCAGGCGCCGGTCGGCAGCGGCATCAGCGCACGGTGCGTGGTGGTGTGGCGGCCGCGCGAATCGTTCTCGCGCACGCTGTTGGTCTTCATCCGGTCTTCGCCCAGCAACGTATTGGTGAGCGTGGATTTGCCGGCGCCGGACGAGCCCACCAGCACCACGGTGTTGCCCGGCTGCAGCCAGGGCTCCAGCGCGGCCACGCTGGCCGGGTCCTTGCCGTTGATCGCCAGCAGCGGGATCTGCTGGGCGGCCAGGTCTTCCAGCACGGCCAACGCGTCTTCGCTGTACTCGGTCTGGTCGGCCTTGGTCAGCACCACCACCGGTGCCGCGCCACCACCGCCCACCAGCAACAGGTAGCGCTCGATGCGGCGCGGGTTGAAGTCCGCATCCAGCCCGCAGACGATGAACACCGTGTCGATGTTGGCCGCGATCACCTGCTGGTGGTAATGCTCGCCGGCCGCGCCGCGCTTGATCGAGGTGCGCCGCGGCAGCAGCGCGACGATGCGGATGCCGTCCAGCAGCACCCAGTCGCCCACCGCCGCGCGCTCGTGGCTGGGGAAGCGCGGCCGCTGCCATTCCGGCGGCGATTCGGTCTTCAGGCTGTGCTCCGGCGCGTCGGCCACCACGTAGCCGGAACGATGCTGTTCGATCACCCGCCCCGGCCGGGCCTGGGGGTGCGCGGCGAAAGCGGCCTGCCAGGCCGGGTCCTCGGGAGCGCCGGGCCAGGGCCAGCCGATGCTGCGGAGCGGGGTGAAATCGAAGGCTTCTGTCATCGGGCAATTCTACAAGGCCAGAGCGACCGCTCCCGGACCCGCCCCTTCTGCTGCGCTGCAAGGGAGGGGGAAGCCCTTCGGAACGGTTGCGGCACGGGGCGTTGGTTCGCATTGGAACCTTCGCCCCGCAACGCAACAATTCCGCTACCATGCAGGCTCCATGCCCTTGATGGCCCTGCAGAAATGTCAAGCCCCGCCAAACCGCTCGCCACCCGTGAACGCCTGTCCGAAGTCCGCTACGAGATCCGTGGTGAGCTGGCCCGGCGAGCCCGCGAGCTGGAGGCCCAGGGCCGCAAGCTGATCAAGCTCAACATCGGCAACCCCGGCAACTTCGGGTTCCGTGCGCCGGTGCACCTGCAGCACGCCATCGCCGACGACATGGGCCGCACCGACCCGTACACCCACCAGCAGGGCCTGCCGGTGGCACGCGAGGCGATCGCCGCCGCCTATGCCCGCCGTGGCGCCCCCGATGCGGTGGCCGACCGGGTGTTCCTGGGCAACGGCGTGTCCGAGCTGATCGACCTGTCACTGCGCGCCCTGCTCAACCCGGGCGACGAAGTGCTGGTGCCCTCGCCCGACTACCCGCTGTGGTCGGCGGCCACCATCCTCAATGACGGCCGCCCGGTCTACTACCGCTGCAAGCCGGAGAACGGCTTCCTGCCCGACCCGGTGGAGATCGAGACGCTGGTGTCCTCGCGCACCCGCGCCATCGTGCTGATCAACCCGAACAACCCGGCCGGCGCCAGCTACCCGCGCGAGCTGCTGGAAAAGATCGTCGCCATCGCCCGCAAGCACAACCTGCTGCTGATGGTGGACGAGATCTACGACCAGATCCTCTACGACGGCGCGCAGTTCCAGCCGGTCGCACCGCTGGCCGGTGACCACCCCTGCCTGACCTTCAGCGGCCTGAGCAAGGTGCACCGCGCCTGTGGCTGGCGCGTGGGCTGGATGCTGCTGTCCGGCGCCGCCGAGCGCCTGGGGGAGTTCCGTGCCGCGCTGGACCTGCTCAGCGCGCTGCGCCTGTGCGCCAACGTGCCCGGCCAGTACGCCATCGAGGCCGCGGTCAACGGCCCGGACACCATCACCGAGCTGTGCTCGCCCGGTGGCCGCCTGTACGAGACCCGCCGTGCGGTGATCGACGCCTGCGCCGCCAGCGAGCACCTGTCACTGGTCGCGCCGTCCGGCGCGCTGTATGCGTTCCCGGCGGTGGTCGGCCCGGCCGCGCAGGGCTTCGACGACCACGACTTCGCCCTGCAGCTGATGGAGGAGGAAGGCGTGCTGGTGGTGCCCGGCTCCAGCTTCAACGTGCCCTACCGCAACCACTTCCGCGTGACCCTGCTGCCAGAGGCCAGCGTGATGCGCGAGGTGTTCGGCCGCATCGACAAGCTGCTGGCCCGCCGTGCCGAAGCGGTGACCAAGGTGGTCCCGTTGAAGGGCCGCGCCGCCGTCGCCCGCGCAGGGTGAGCCGCGTGAACGGAATCTCCGGGGCCAGCATCGAATCGGCCGCACCGCGCTATCTGGCGCTGGGCGATTCCTACACCATCGGCGAAGGCGTGCCGACCGAAGGCACCTGGCCGTTCCAGTTGGCCGCCGCGCTGCGCGCGGACGGCATCGCGCTGTCCGACCCGGAGGTGATCGCCACCACCGGCTGGACCACCGACGAGCTGGCCGCGGCCATCGACACCGCCGCGCCGCAGGGCCCGTATGCCCTGGTCAGCCTGCTGATCGGGGTCAACAACCAGTACCGCGGCCGCCCGCTGGCCGAGTACCGGCAGCAGTTCGAGCAACTGCTGCAGCGCGCGATCGCGCTGGCCGACGAGAATCCGGCGCGGGTGCTGGTGCTGTCCACGCCCGACTGGGGTTTCACCCCGTATGCGCAGCACAACGGCCGCGACGCGGCGCAGGTCGCCCGCGAGATCGACGACTTCAACGCCGCCGCGCATGCCTGCTGCGGCGATTACGGCGTGGCCTTCGTCGACATCACCCCGGCCAGCCGCGACGGCGGCGCGGAACCGGCGATGCTGGCGGACGACGGGCTGCACCCTTCCGCGCGGATGTACCGGCGCTGGATGGAACAGGCCCTGCCGGTGGCCAGCGCACTGCTCAAGGCGCCCCCCGCCGCGTGACCGGGCACGGTGCCAAGGCAGCCCTGTCGGCCGAGGATGCCCGCGCCATCGCCCGCGCCTTCGCCCCCGTCAGGCCTTGGGGCAACCGCTGGGACTACTACTACACGCTCTCCAAGCTGCGCAGCGACCCGTTGTATCCCGGCGTGCTGGACGCCCTGCGCGGCACCCGCGCGCCGGTGCTGGACATGGGCTGCGGGCTGGGCCTGCTGGCCCACGCATTGCGCCGTGACGGCCAGCACCTGCCCTATCGCGGCGTGGACAACGACGCGGCCAAGGTCGACCGCGGCCGTGACGTAGCCGCGCGCAGTGGCCTGGACGCCACCTGCTTCGAACGGATGGACCTGGCCACCACCTTGCCCGAGCACCGCGGCAGCGTGGCCATCCTCGACGTGCTGCAGTACCTGCCGGCCGCGGCCCAGGCCCACCTGCTGCAACGTGCCGCGGCCATGCTCGATGACGACAGCCGCCTGGTGATGCGCATGGCGCTGGCCGACCACACCCGGCGCGGACGGATCTCGCGGCTGGGCGACCGCGCCGCCCACCTGATCGGCTGGATGCAGTTCCGCCCCCGCCACTACCCCGACGCCGACAGCCTGCAGGCACAGCTGCAGCAGGCCGGGCTGTCGGTGCGCATCACCCCCCTGTACGGGCGCACCCCGTTCAACAACTGGCTGGTGGTGGCGCAACGCAGTTGAGGCACGACTCAGCCGTTTGCGCCGATAATCGCCCCATTCCATTCCTGCCGCCCGACCGGGCCGGCACACCAACGAGATCCACGTGAAGAGAACCTACCGCCTCGACATCGAAGGCAAGCATCCCGACCGCCTGCTGGAAGCCAGCAAGCACGACATCCGCAAGTACATCAAGCGCGAGCGCGGCAAGACCCTGCCCGCCGGTGCCGATGTCTGGGAGTTCGACAGCAAGGCCGGCGTCGACGAAGCCAGCGCCGAGCCGGTGGAATTCGGCACCCTGATCCGCGCGGTGGACGCACTGGTGGCCGCCGGCAACACACAGTTCTACGTCGAGGTGGTCAGCAGGCCCGGCAAGCGTACCCCGCGCCCGAAGCCCGAGCCGACCCCGGAAACCTCGCCGGAAAGCGATTTCGAGGATTGAGACCGGTCGTGCCGGGCCCTGCCCGGCAACGCCCCGGCGGAGCATGGCTCCGCCCTACGGGTTCGGGGCTGGATCCGGCCTGGCATTCGCCGCCGCGCGCAGGCGGTCCTTCTTGCTCGGCCGGCGGCCCTTGATGCCGCCGTTGTCGGCGGCCACCACGCGGGCCTGCACCGGTGCGTCCTTCGGCGCGAAGCCGTCCCGTTCCTCCAGCGCCACCTGCATGCCATTGCGCTTGCCGATCAGGCGCCAATGCGCCAGCGCATCGGCATCGACGAAACTCACCGCCAGGCCCTTTTCGCCGGCACGGCCGGTTCGACCGATACGGTGCAGGTAATCGGCCGGCGAGCGCGGCAGCTCGTAATTCACCACCACCGGCAGACGCGCGATGTCGATGCCACGCGCCGCCACGTCGGTGGCCACCAGTACCCGCAGCTGGCCGTCCTTGAAATCCTGCAGCATGCGCACGCGCCGTCCTTGTGACTGGTCGCCATGCAGCGCCTGCGCACTGATGTCGGCGGCACGCAGCTGTGCGGCCAGGCGGTCGCTGTCACGACGGCTGCCGACGAACACCAGCACCTGTGTCCAACCCGGGTCGTCCAGCAGCGACAACAGCAGCTCACCGCGCCGGCCCGCATCGACGCGGATCGCCCGCTGCGCGATCTCCGGTTGCGCCTGGTCGCGGATTTCCACCCGCTGCGGATCGCGCAGGCCGGCCGCGGCCAGCGCCGCGATGTCCGGCGGGAAGGTCGCCGAGAACAGCAACGTCTGCCGGCGCACCGGCAGCTCGGCCAGGATCTGCCGCAGCTCGTCGCCGAACCCGAGCTCGAGCAGGCGGTCGGCTTCGTCCAGCACCAGCAGCTGCACCTGCCCGAGCGAGAGCGCGTTGTGCGCCACCAGGTCGAGCAGGCGCCCGGGCGTGGCCACCACGATGTCGGCGCCGCCGCGTAATGCCATCAGCTGCGGATTGATCGACACCCCGCCCACCGCGCACACCAGGTGCGGCCGACGCGCCATCTGCCGGCCCAGCGTGTTGAACACATCGCTCACCTGCAACGCCAGTTCGCGCGTGGGGACCAGCACCAGTTGCAGCAGCGGGCGCGGCTTGCGCGCCTGGCCCATGGAAAAACGCTGCAGCGCCGGCAGCACGTAGGCCGCCGTCTTGCCCGAACCGGTCGGCGCCAACGCCACCAGGTCACGCCCTCTCACGATCAGCGGCACCGCCTGCTGCTGGATCGGCGTGGGTGCGGCATAGCCGGCCTGCTGCAATGCCTGCTGCAACGCAGGCAACACATAGGGCGAGAGGCCGAGCTGGGAGAAAGGCATCGAACGGGATTCCGGGAAAAGACGGGATGCGAGTCTACGCGCTTGCCCGTGGCAGGCGTGCCTGCAGGCCCCGCGCCTGCAACTGCTCAAGCACGCCCTCGATGATGGCCAGGTTGTGCCCGTGCGCAGACCCTTCATGCAGCAACACGATCGCGCCGGGCCGCAGGTCGGCGGCAATCCGACGCACCACGTCCTGCGGCTGGCAGGCCACGCCGTCGAAACCGCGCGCGCTCCAGCCCACCCGCGTGAGCCCGTGGCGCTTGAGCGCGGCGGCGACGAACGGGTTGGTCATGCCCACCACCGAGCGGTACCAGCGTGGCGGGCTGCCGGCCAGTTCGCCCAGTGCCTGCTGGCATCCCTGGATCTGCGCGGCCATCGCCGCCGGGCCCAGTGCCCAGAACCGCGCCTGGGGGTGGGAATGGCTGTGGTTGCCGATGCCGTGGCCACGGCGCAGCACCTCGTGTACCAGCGCCGGCCGTGCCTGCGCACGCTCGCCGACCATGAAGAAGGTGGCCTTGGCCTGGTAGCGATCAAGCAGGTCGAGCACGGCCAGGGTGTCGTCCGAGGGGCCATCGTCGATGGTCAGCCACACGTCCGCGCCCGCCACGCGGCTGACCACCGGAGCGTAGAAACGGCTGTTGGGCAGGAACACCGGCACCACGAACAGCGCATGGCTGGCCAGCAGCAACGGCAGTCCCCAGGCCCAGCCCAGCGCCCACCAGGCCAGTGCCACCAGCCCCTGCGAAACCACCAGCCACGGCACCCAGCGCCAGGGGCGCACGGGAACGCGATACAGGGTTTCCTTGGCGGTCATGCCCGGGGGTGCCTCACAGCGTAGAATCGGACATTGTCACAGACCACTTCCACGAGTTCACGATGTCCCTGGATCCCGCCCTGCGCTCGCGCATTGAATCCATCCTCGGCGCCAACCGCGTCGTCCTGTTCATGAAGGGCCAGCCGACCATGCCGCAGTGCGGTTTCTCGGCCAAGGCCGTCGGCGCCCTGCAGGACCTGGGCGTGGAGTTCGCCCACGTCAACGTGCTGGCCGACCAGGAAATCCGCGAAGGCATCAAGGCCTATGGCGACTGGCCGACCATCCCGCAGCTGTACGTGGGCGGCGAACTGGTCGGCGGCAGCGACATCATCCTGCAGATGGCCAACAGCGGTGAGCTGAGCAGCCTGCTGGGCGTGGCCGCACCGGACCGCACCCCGCCGACCATCACCGTCACCCCGGCGGCGGTGGAAATGCTCAAGGGCGCGCTGGCCGACGCCCCGGGCAGCGCCCTGCAGCTGAGCATCGACGCGCGCTTCCAGCCGAACTTCCAGCTGGCCCCGTTCGACGCCAACGCCATCGCCGCCGAGTCCAACGGCCTGCGCGTGCAGTTCGACGTTTCCAGCGCCCGCCGCGCCAACGGCATCACCATCGACTGGGTGGACGACATCCGTGGCCAGGGCCTGGCGATCAACAACCCGAACGCACCCCGGCCGGTGCAGGAGCTGGACGTGCGCAGCGCCGATGACCAGCTGCGTGCCGGCGCCATCACCCTGGTGGACGTGCGCCCGGCCGACGAGCGCGCGATCGCCGCGATCAACGCCCCGTTCGAAACCTTCGACGGCGACAACCGCGCCCGGCTCGAAGCCCTGCCCAAAGACACCCCGCTGGCGTTCCTGTGCCACCGCGGTGGCCGCAGCGCGCAGGCTGCCGACCATTTCCATGGCCTGGGCTTCAGCAACGTGTTCAACGTCACCGGCGGCATCGATGCCTGGTCGGAGAACGTGGACAACAGCGTGCCGAAGTACTGATCACCGCGATCAGGATGCACGACAGAAAACGCCGGCAATGCCGGCGTTTTTCATACCCGGTGGCGTGCGCCGGTCAGCCGGCGAAACCGCCCTCGGCCAGGAAATGCAGTTCTTCCGGCGTGGGAATGCGGCCCAGCACCGCATTGCGGTGCGGGAAACGCCCGAAGCGGCGGATGATGTCGCGATGCAGCTCGGCGTACTTCAGGTACTCCAGGTCGCCCAGCACTTCGAACATCGCCACCGAGCGCTCCTGGTCATGCGGGTCTTCCGAGTGCTCGAACGGCAGGTAGATGAAGGCCCGCAGCTGTGGGGTCAGCTCGCGGTCCAGGCCTTCCTCGATGGTGCGCATGGCGTAATGCCGGGCCAACCCATCGGTGGCATAGGAGTGCGCGGTGCCACGGAAGCAGTTGCGCGGGAACTGGTCGAGCAGGACCTGCAGGGCCAGCGCGCCCTCGGCGGTCTGCAGCCACTCCTCGCAGCCACGGCGTGCAGCCTGCCAATGCAGGTCGAGGAAACGCTGGCCGAACTCGGCGTCGAACGCATCGTCCCGCGTGAACCAGCGTTTCGGCCCGGCCGCACGCCAGAACTCCACTACAGACTTTGCCGTTTCCATTTCCTTCCCCAGAACCCTGCCCGTATTCAGGCAGCGGTATTCCCTGCCATAACCCTGTCGCCTTGGCCGGAAGCCGCGCCGACGTGGTCGCTAGCTTAATGGCCCGCAGCAGGGCTGGGTATGACCAACTTGTGAAATAACCGAACCGGGATTGAGACGTACGCCGCATAACCGGGCAACTTGACGGCAAATTTTGAGATAGGGTTCTAACCTTTGAGAACATACGGACCCGGAGGGGGCCTGCATGCGCATCGGAATTGTGGTCGACTCTGCCTGCGACCTGCCCGTTGGATACCTGCAACGCAACAATCTCGTCCTGCTGCCCATCACGGTACGCATCGGCGACACGATCCTGCCGGACAACCGCGACGAAGAGGCCACCCTGGCCTTCATCAAGGGCCCGCTCAGCGACCAGGGCGCCGAGGCCGAAACCACCCCCTACAGTTCCGAGCAGATCCGCGACCTGTTCCTGCACCGCCTGGTGACGGACTTCGACCAGGTCTTCTGCATGACCATCACCCGCACCCGCAGCCCGCTGCATGACAACGCGGTGCAGGCCAGCTACGCCATCCTCAGCGAGTACAAGCCGATCCGCCAGGCCGCCGGCTACAACTCGCCTTTCAGCCTGCGCGTGATCGACACCCAGAACCTGTTCGCCGCCCAGGCGGTCAGCGCGGTGGAGGCGGTGCGCCTGCGCGACAGTGGCGCCACCGTGCCGCAGATGCGCGAGCGGCTGGAACTGGTCGCGGCCAACGTGCACGGCTACATGATCACCCGCGACCTGTACTACATGCGCGCCCGTGCCCGCCACAAGGGGGACCGCAGCGTCGGGCTGTTCAGTGCGGCGCTGGGCAGCGCGCTGGACATCAAGCCGGTGCTGCATGGCTACCGCGGCAACACCGAGCCGGTGGCCAAGATCAAGGGCTTCGACAACGCGGTGCAGTCGCTGTTCGGCTTCGTCGGCAAGCGCGTGGCGGCCGGGTTGATGACGCCGGTGGTATGCGTGAGCTACGGCGGCCCGCTGGAAGAACTGCGCACCCTGCCCGGCTACCGCGAGCTGCGCGACACCTGCGACCAGCACGGCGTGACGCTGATGGAAGCGCTGATGAGCCTGACCGGCATGGTCAACGTCGGCAAGGGCGCGGTGACCATCGGCTTCGCCGACGGACCACATGTTTTCTCGGCCTGATCCGGCGTGGATCGTGTACGGAATCACGACGCCGTTCGTGCAAGACTGCGGCACCTGAAAGGAGACTCCCATGCCCGTGTATTCGATTTCGCTGCCTGATCCGAGCAAGGCCCGCGGCAGCGATCCGCGCCTGTCCTTCACCGCCAGCGGCGCCGACGCTTTCGCCGAGCAGTTGCAGGCGGCGCTGCGCACCCCGGAGCTGTTCGAGCGCTGGAAGGCCACCCAGGACGAGCCCGATGACGTGGATCCGTCCCTGGGCGCCACGGACCCGGCCGCCACGGTCACCGGCCAGCAGGCCGACCTGCGCATCAACCTGCAGGCCACCACCACGTTGGCGGGCGATCTGTTCAAGCATCGCCTGCGCCTGCTGGCCGGCAGCAACTGGGAACTGCGCGACGTGCGCTGAGCCTTGGGCACGCCTGTCCTGTTGTCCTGGAGCGGCGGCAAGGATGCCGCCTGGGCCCTGCACGAACTGCGCCAGCGCGACGAGATGGAGGTCGTCGCGCTGCTGAGCACGCTGACCGAGGGGGATGACCGCGCGTCGATGCAGGGCGTGCGCCGCGAGGTGCTGCAGGCCCAGGCCGAGGCGGCCGGGCTGCCCCTGCTGGAGGCGTGGATCCCACAGGCCTGCGACAACACCCTGTACCTGCAGCGCATGGCCGATGCCCTGCTGCAGGCACGGCTGCGTTGGCCCGGCCTGCACACCCTGGCGTTCGGCGACCTGTTGCTGGAGGACATCCGGCGGTGGCGCGAACAGCAATACGCACCGCTGGGCTGGCAGACGCTGTTCCCGCTGTTCGGCCGCGACACCGCACAGCTGGCGCGGCAGATGATCGCCGGCGGCCTGCGCGCCCGGTTGTGCTGCGTGGACAGCCAGCGGCTCGACCCCGGGTTCGCCGGCCGGGCGTTTGATGTCGCCCTGCTCGACGCCCTGCCCGGCGCGGTCGACGCCTGTGGCGAAAACGGCGAATTCCACACCTGCGTCAGCGACGGGCCGATGTTCCTGCACCCCCTCACCCTGCACCAAGGACAGACCGTGCTGCGCGATGCGCGCTACGTCTACACCGACTTCCACCGCTAGCGCCGCCCTGGCCGGTGCAGTCTGCGACCGCACGGCGCCACGGGGGCTTCCGTCAACAGGCGACCGGCCCGCCCAGTGCCCCGCGCACCATCACCCGGTTGCGGCCGGCGTGCTTGGCCGCATACAACGCGGCGTCGGCATCGGCCAGCAACTGCCCGCTGTCCGGCATGACCGGGGGATGCAGGAATGCCACGCCGATGCTGATGCTGACCGGCCCCTCCGGCAGGCGCAGGGCCTGTACCGCCACCCGCAGCCGTTCGGCCAACGCCAGCACCCCGTCCAGGTCGCACCCTGGCACGATGACCGCGAACTCCTCGCCGCCATAGCGCGCCACGCGGTCGGCCGCGCGTTGCACGGTCGCCTGCAACTGCACCGCCACCGCCTGCAGGCAGCGATCTCCCGCCGGATGGCCATGCGCATCGTTGAATGCCTTGAAGTGATCGATGTCCACCAGCAGCAGCGCTAGTTCGGTGCCGCTGCGCCGGGCCCGGTTCCATTCATTGCGCAGCGTCGCATCGAACTCGCGGCGGTTGGCCACGCCGGTGAGGCCGTCCTGCCGCGCCAGCTGGTCCAAGGCCGCCTGCCGCTCCAACAGGTGGATCTGCAGCAGCATGCTGCGCAGGCCGAACCCCAGCGTGGCGACCACGAAGCCGGCCAGGGCCAGCGGCCGTGCATGGTCCACCACCAGCGTGCCGACCACCAGCAGCAACAGCGGCAGGATCATCGGGCCACCGGCCTGCACCAGCCGTGACAGGCGCGAGTGCCGGGCCGGCGCCGGCACCAGTGCAGGCGCCGGCGCCAACGCAAGCACCACCAGCAGCAGGAATGGCAGGTCGATCAGCAGGTCGTTGTAGGCGCCGAAGGCGTCCTCCGACGTGAAGTGGTTGATGTAGCCGGCCACCAGCAGATAGGCCACCGCATACAACGCCAGCGCCCGGAAGAAGCTGCGCCGCTCGGGCACGTCGCCGGCCAGCCACCGCACCACCGCGAAGCCGGCGATGCACAGGTTCTGGATGTCGAACATGTAACGCATGTTGGCCATCGCGTGTTCGTCGACATCGATGCGACCGGCGAAGAACCCGGCATGCACGAAGAACAGCACGCCCAGCAGTGCCGCCATCGCGGCGTCGATCAGGCTGATGCTCAGGCGCTCACGCCGCGCGCGGGCCAGGATGAACACCAGTGGCACGCCATACAGCACATACAGCAGCAGGCTGGCGCGCGGGGTGACGTCGGCACGGCCCGCGCCCAGCGCATCAACCATGTTCAGGGCCATGCCACCGGCCCACAGCAGCAATGCCAATGCGGTGGCGCGCCAACCCGGTGCCGCGCTGTCATGCCGTGCCCGCCACAGGCAGGCGCCGGCAGCCAGCAACGGCGCGAGCGTCAGGAACACGAACGAACCCGCGCCGGTCTCCCCCGGCCACAGGGTCATGACCAGGGCATGACAGGCCACATACAGCAGAACCAATACCACCGGCATGCATCCCCCGTCGACCAGGCCGCATGCCCGGACGATAGCGCGGCCGTCGCCACGACCGCGTGATCCACACCCCCGAATGGCGTGCCGGCGAACGGCCGGCCCCCATGTACCGCCGGGAACCTCGGGTCCCCGCCTCTCAGCCCTTCAGGGCGTGGGCGTGATGGGCGATGTGCTCGCCGATGAAGCTGGCGATGAAGTAGTAGCTGTGGTCGTAACCGGGTTGCAGGCGCAGGGTCAGCGGATGGCCCACGGCGGCACATGCCGCCTGCAGCAGCTGCGGACGCAACTGGGTCTGGAGGAATTCATCCGCGCCCCCCTGGTCCACCAGCAACGGCAGGCGCTCGGCTGCGTCGGCCACCAGTGCGGTGGCGTCGTACTGCTGCCACGCCACCGCGTCTTCGCCGAGGTAGGCGGTGAATGCCTTCTGCCCCCACGGCACCTGCGACGGCGCCATGATCGGCGAAAACGCCGACACGCTGCGGTAACGCCCCGGGTTCTTCAGCGCGACGGTCAACGCGCCGTGCCCGCCCATCGAATGGCCGCTGATCGCACGCGCGCCATTGGCCGGCAGGTTGGCTTCCACCCAGGCCGGCAGCTCGTCGACGATGTAGTCGTACATGCGGTAGTGCCGCGACCACGGCTCGCGCGTGGCATTGACGTAGAAACCGGCGCCCTTGCCGAGGTCATAACCCTCGGCATCGGCCACCGCCTCGCCGCGCGGGCTGGTATCCGGGGCGACGATGATCACCCCGTGTTCGGCGGCATAGCGTTGCGCGCCGGCCTTGGTGATGAAGTTCTGCTCGGTGCAGGTCAGCCCGCTCAGCCAGTACAGCACCGGGCACGGGCCGTGCTCGGCCTGCGGCGGCAGGTACACGCCGACCGTCATCTCGCAGCCGAGCACGTCCGATGCGTGCCGGTAGACATCCTGCCAGCCACCGAAGCAGGCGCGGTGTTCGATGCGTTCGGCCGCCATCTCAGTTATCTCCCGATGCCGACGGCAACCGGATCTCGCAGGTCTTCAACGCCTCCAGGCTGCCCTTCACCTCGATGCGTGATTCGCTGGCCAGGCTGCCGATGCGCAGTACATAGAACGACTCCGGGATGTCCTCGTACTCGTCGGGTGCGGCGATCAACACACCTGCGGCGACGAAGCCCGCATTCTTCCAGGTGCTACCCAACGACGACAGGATCGACTGATCGATCTTCACCAGGTCCTGCGCCTGCAGTCGCTCGATCGCCTCACGCGCTTCCTGGTTGTCACCCGTGTCGGCCAGCGCGGCGGCCAATGCCTCTTTGTTCAACATCGTGCTCATCTCAGTAATGAATGACCGAACGGATCGACTTGCCTTCGTGCATCAGGTCGAACGCTTCGTTGATCTTGTCCAGTTCCATCGTGTGGGTGACGAACGGCGCCAGTTCGATGTCGCCCTTCATCGCGTCCTCGACCATGCCCGGCAACTGGCTGCGGCCCTTCACGCCACCGAACGCAGTGCCCAGCCACTTGCGGCCGGTGACCAGCTGGAACGGACGGGTGGAGATTTCCTGGCCTGCGCCAGCCACGCCGATGATCACGCTCTGGCCCCAGCCACGGTGCGCGCATTCCAGCGCCGCGCGCATCACCTGGGTGTTGCCGATGCACTCGAAGCTGTGGTCCACGCCCCAGCCGGTCATCTCCACGATCACCTGCTGGATCGGCTTGTCATGGTCCTTCGGGTTGACGCAGTCGGTGGCACCAAACTGCCTGGCCAGCTCGAACTTGGACGGGTTGGTGTCGATGGCGATGATGCGGCCGGCCTTGGCCTGGCGCGCGCCCTGGATCACCGCCAGGCCGATGCCACCGAGGCCAAACACGGCCACGCTGTCGCCCTCGGCCACCTTGGCGGTGTTGTGCACCGCGCCGATGCCGGTGGTGACGCCGCAGCCCAGCAGGCAGACGTGCTCCGGGTTGGCTTCCGGGTTGACCTTGGCCAGCGACACCTCGGCCACCACGGTGTACTCGGAGAAGGTCGAGCAGCCCATGTAGTGGTAGATCGGCTCACCGTTGTAGGAGAAGCGGCTGGTGCCGTCCGGCATCACGCCCTTGCCCTGCGTCGCGCGCACGGCGGTGCACAGGTTGGTCTTGCCGCTCTTGCAGAACAGGCACTGGCCGCACTCGGCGGTGTACAGCGGGATGACGTGGTCACCCGGCTTCACCGACGTCACGCCCTCGCCCACCTCGACCACGATGCCGGCGCCTTCATGGCCGAGCACGCACGGGAACAGGCCTTCCGGATCATCGCCGGACAGGGTGAAGGCATCGGTGTGGCAGACGCCGGTATGGGTGATCTTGACCAGCACTTCGCCCGCCTTGGGCGGGGCGACGTCGATCTCGACGATCTGCAGCGGCTGGCCCGGGCCAAAGGCGACGGCGGCACGTGATTTCATGGGGTTCTCCTGCGCAATGATGGAACGCGGCACGACGTACCGCGCATTGATTTGAAGGGGCTATTTGAGATAGGAGCGGATCAGGCTGGACATCTCGGCCACGCGCGTGGCGCGCTGCGCATCGGACTGCGCGGGCTGGCCGAATTCCTCTCGCAGGTGCGCCTCCATCACCTCGGACATCAGCCCGTTGACGGCACCGCGGATGGCGGCGATCTGCTGCAGCACCGGGTTGCAGTCCGCCCCGGCCTCCAGCGCGCGCTCCAACGCATCGCACTGGCCCCGGATGCGTTTGACCCGGGCCAGCACCTTCTTCTTTTCCTCGGGCGAATGCGGCACCGGCCGGCCTCTTATCCTGTACTGGGGGATAGTATATTGAGGTGATCCCGGGAATGCCAACGACCTCTTGGCTGGCTGCACTCCTCCGGACTCAGGGGCGGATCGGACACCACCGCAACGTGGCCGGGAACCGCTACGCCCGGCGGCCTGGACGTACAGGCGAAGGGCGTGCCTCGTCCGCTCAAACCCGTCGGCAGCAACCGATTCGTGGTCCCCGATGCCCATGTTCCGGCCGGGACCCTGCAGGCCGCGTTCAAGCGTGATGCCACCGGCAAGGCGCACAGCCTGACGGTGATCGCGGGAGATGGCGTCCTGGTCTTCGATAAACATCCCCAGCAGGGCTGACGCTACCGGGACGCCCCCTGCCCGGTGGCTTCCCGCGCGGCAACGCGCTTGACCAGCGTGTCGATGGCCGCTTCCATGGCGTGCGCCGTCTGGTCACCACTCTGGTTGGTGATGGCGAAGATGCCCAGATCGTACTTGGGCAAGATGTAGATGTAGCACTGTGAGCGGGGCACGCCGCCGTGGTGGGCGTAGTAGACCCCTTTCAGGCGGTCGCCGCTGACGATGTTCCAGAAATAGCCGATGCTGAACTCGGGATCGAATTCGACCAGGGCGCGATGGGACTCCGTCACGACGGGACCACCGGCCAACTGGAACCTGAGGTACTCCACCATCCCCGGGACCGTCGCCTTCACGTTTCCGGAGGCGCCCCAGGGCAACAGTGGCATCGGCGTGGTCGGCACCGGGTTGTCACTGTGGTAGCCGACCGCAAGCCGGGCTGCCTCCTCCTCGTTCGGCCGAATCCTGAGGCCGGTCATCGCCGCGGATTCCTGGACGAACCCGCGCAGTAGCGACTCGTAGTCGCGCTTGTAAACCGTTTCAAGGATATGCGCGGCCAGTTCGGTTCCGGTACTGGAGTAGGCGTAGTCCTTCCCGGGCGCCTGTCGAATCTCGACGGCGTGCAGGTCCCTGAAGAACTCCGCCTTGCCATAGCCTGCGTAAATGGCATTGAGTTCGCGCGGCGTGCGCTGATCGGTGAAGTCGGCAAGCACCGTGTTCGCCCGTTCCGGCAACATGTTCGGCAGACCACTCGTGTGCGACAGCAGGTGACGGATGCGGATGGGTTCGCCGTGGTACTGCAGGTTCGGGTAGTCGCCTTGCAGATACCTGCGGACGTCATCGTCCAGGTCGAGCCTGCGCTCCAGTACCGCATTCGCCATCAAGGTGCCCGTGAGGGTCTTGCTCAACGAGCCGATTTCATAGAGCGTCGCATCGGTCGGGGGACCTGGCTTGCCGGTTTCCATGTCGCCGCGGTGGCGGATGAACGCCTCGCCCCGATACACGACCCCGATCGAGGTCGAATGAAGCAGTGGCTGCTCGATCAGCGTTGCAGCGACCTCGTCGATGTCCGCGCCCAGATCCCGAGTCGGCACAGGGCTGCCCGTGCAGCCCGTTGCCAGCAGCGCGATGGAGAATACGAAGCAGCTGAAACACCGGTTCCCGGAAAACAACGAAATCGCCTGCATGCGTCAGCGCTTGGAGGGGCATTGAAGGGGCGTTCAAGATAGCCGATTGCCGGGACCAACGCCTGGCCCTGCTCACCCCGATGCACCTGCCAGCATGGAGGCAAGCAAGGCACCTGGCCCGAAGGCCGCTCCAGCATCGATCAGGAAACGTGTGCGGAAGGCCTTGGGCCGCGGCTCACCGCTTCGGTCTGCGAAGCACCGGGCGACTCGCAACACCTGCACCGAGGCGAGCGCCCCCTGCCCGATCAGGCCGGTTTCCCGGCCTTGTGATACGCGACAAGCGCATTGGCATGGCCGTGGCCAAGCTTGTGCTCGGCCTTGAGGAAGGCCACCTGTTCCATGTGCTTCCGGTCCTGGACGGTGTCCAGCAGCGCGAGCCAG
>NZ_JAYFUH010000037.1:0-6058 GCF_034961085.1 Stenotrophomonas capsici
CGGCCGAGCGGGCGCTGAAGAAATTCATCATGAAGCTGATCAGGCCCGCGGCGGCGGCCGGCTCCAGGATCACCGTGTACTTGCCCGGCTCCAGCGCCTTGGCCTCGGCCGATTCGGTGGCCTTGCGCTTGGCGATCTCGATGTCCTGGTCGGCCCTGAAGTCCGATGCGTCCTTCAGGTTGCGGCCCACCCAGCCCGAACCGCGGCCGTCCTCGGTGCGCACGGTGCAGGTGTAGTTGAAGTTGGTGCTCTTCTGGTAGCCGAAGTTGCCGTTGCTGTTGGCGATGGCGACGAAGCCGTTGCCGTCCTCCAGGAAGCCGGCGGCGACCAGGCCATGGCCGCGGCACGGGGCGATCGAGTCGGCCGCCACCTTGGCGCGGAACTCCGGGTCGATCGCGGCGGTGGACGCGCTGAAGGTCGGGCTGGCGGTGTACTGCTGCTTGCCGATGGCCGGCACGAATTCGGGGTTTTCCGGTGCCAGCTTCGCAAGGTCCTCGGCGCGGCGGACCACGCGCTCCAGCGAGGCGTCATCGAACTCGTTGATCGAGGCGGTGCCCACGCGCTTGCCGAAGGCCACCTGCACGGCCAGTTCGGCATTGCTGACGATGCCGCTGGTGGAGACGTTGTTCAGCGCGAAACGGATGTTGCCATCGACCGAGCCGGCCAGCGTGGCGGTGCATTCATCGGCCTTGGACAGCGCGATTACCTTGTCCAGGATGGCCTTGGCTTCCTGTTCGGTGAAGATGCTCATGGTTCTCGAAGCTCCTTGACGATCAGCCGAGGCTGCGCGCGGTATTGATGACGTTGATGCCGTCGAAACGGGCGGTGGACGAGCCATGCGACACGGCCGAGACCTGGCCCGGCTGGCCCTTGCCGTCGAAGAACGAGCCGCCCAGGCGGTAGTCGCGCTCATCGGCCACGGCGCTGCAGGCGTTCCAGAATTCCGGCGTGCGGATCTGGTAGGCCACGTCCTCCAGCATGCGGGTGATCTGCCCGTTCTTGATCTCGTAGAACAGCTGCCCGCCGAACTGCGCGTTGTAACGCTGCTGGTCGATGGAGAACGAGCCGTCGCCGATGATGTAGATGCCGTTCTCCACGTCCTTGACCAGGTCGGCCACCGACAGCGGGGTCTTGCCCGGTGCCATCGACACGTTGGCCATGCGCTGGAACTGCACGCTGGACCACGAGTCGGCATAGCAGCAGCCATCGGACTCGGTCTTGCCCAAGATGTGGGCCTGGTCGCGGATGGTCTGGTAGTCGACCAGCTTGCCGTCGGTGATCAGCGGCCAGCGCTTGGTCTTCACGCCCTCGTCGTCGTAGGCCACCGCGCCGAGCGAGCCGGGCTGGGTCTTGTCGGCGAAGATGTTGACCTTGTCGCTGCCGTACTGGAAATGCTGCTCGCGCTTGTCCAGCGTGGCGAAGCTGGTGCCGGCGTAGTTGGCCTCGTAGCCGAGCACGCGGTCCAGCTCCAGCGGATGGCCGACCGATTCGTGGATGGTCAGCCAGGTGTGCGAGGGGTCCAGCACCAGGTCGTACTTGCCCGGCTTCACCGATGGCGCCTTGAGCTTCTCCTGCGCGTCCTTGGCCGCGGCGATGGCGTCCTCGCGCATGTCGTAGGACTGGCCGTACACGGTCACGCCGTTGGGCAGCACGGTCTTGCCGGAGGCATCGCCGTCCAGGTATTCGAAGCCCAGGCCCATCGGCGAGGACAAGCCGTCGCGGGTGCGGAACTTGCCGCTGGCCTTGTCGATGGCAGTGACCGTCATCGGTGCCCAGATGCGGTGCACGTCCTGGTCGATGTAGGAGCCATCGGTGGAGGCGAAATACTTCTGCTCGTTGACCAGGAACAGCATCGAGTTGACGAAGCTGGCACCGGCGGCGGTCGCGGCGGCATTGACGCCCAGCAGCAGGTCGGCCTTGTCCTTGATCGGCACTTCCATCGCGTTCTTCCTGATCGGCGTGCGCCAGCTGACCTCGCCGTAGCCCGGTGCCTTGGCAAACTGCACCGGCGCGGTCTGCACCTTGGCATTGGCCTTGGCGATGGCGGCGGCCTGCTGCGCGGCCTTGACCACGCCGGCGGGGCTCAGGTCGTTGGTGGCGGCGAAGCCCCAGGCACCATTCACGATCACGCGGATGCCGGTGCCGGTGGACTCGGTGTTCACCACGTTCTGGACCTTGTCCTCGCGGGTGATCACGAACTGGCGCAGGTAGCGGCCGATGCGCACGTCGCAATAGGTGGCGCCGGCGGCGCGGGCGGCGTTCAGTGCGTCATCGGCCAGGCGTTTCTTGACGGCGGGGTCGAGCACGGTGAGCAGCTGCTCGGCGGCGATCGCCTTGCCGAAGAACGATGGCACCATCAGGCCACCGGCGGTGAGCCCGGTCAGGGCGAGGAAGTCACGTCTTTGCAAGGCTGCTCTCCGGAGGCGCGGCCCGCGATGCGGGCAATGGGCAACGAACGACGATGGCTTCGCGATGCTCTGCGAACCCTCCCGATTCTTGCGGGCGCGCGATGACAGCGGTAGTGACTTTAGGCATGGATGATGTGCCGGTGGTGCGGTTCGGGGCGCACGGCATCCCCTCCGCAACGCGTCCCTTGCCTGCGGCAAAGGGAGGGAGCGGTTCAGGAGTGAACGGGAGGGCTGGCGTTGATGCGTTACCCGCGGCCCCCGACCACGTCGCCCATCACCCCCTGCAGCCATTCCACGAACACCCGCAGCCGCTGCGAGGGATGCCGCCGATGCGGGAACAGCAGGTGCATCGGCATCGGGTCGGCGCGGTGGTCCGGCATCACCTCCACCAGGCGTCCATCGGCCAGCTCATCACGCACGTCATAGGCGGGGATCTGGATCAGCCCCATCCCGGCGATGCAGCAGGCGATGTAGGCCTCGGCGCTGTTGACGGTGACGCGTCCGCGCAACGGCAGGGTGTGCAGCGCCCCGTGTTCGCGCCACTCCCAGGGTTCGACCCGGCCGCTGCCGGGCGAGGCGTACAACACGCCCCAATGCTGCTCCAGCCGGCGTGGATGAACAGGCACGCCGTGCGTGGCCAGGTAGCCGGCACTGGCCACGTTGAGCAGCGGCAGCTGGCCCAGGCTGCGCGCCACCAGGCGCGAGTCCTGCAGCGGGCCGACCCGCAACGCGCAATCCACGCCGTCCTCGACCAGGTCGATGCTGCGGTCGGTGATGCCCAGTTCCACGTCGATCTGCGGATGCGCCTGCAGGAACGCCGGCAGCGCCGGTGCCACGATCAGGCGCCCGATGCGGCCGGGGACATCGACCTTCAGCCGCCCGCTGAGCGCCTGCGGCGCCTGCCGGAACAACTGCTCGGCCTCGTCCGTGTCGGCGATCAGCTGCTGGCAGCGGGCATGGAACAGCAGCCCGTCCTGGGTGGGCGTGACCTGGCGGGTGGTGCGGTGGAGCAGGCGCGTGCCCAGCCGCTGTTCCAGCGTGCGCACCGCCTCGGAGACGGTGGAGCGCGGCAGGTTCAGCTGGTCGGCGGCGCGGGTGAAGCCGGCACAGTCGACCACGCGGACGAAGATGCGGTAAAGCTCGATGCGGTCCATGGGCGGATTGTCCGGAAAGGCCGACAAGTGAAGTCAGAATGGCGGGCTTTATCCGGAATTCCAAGCCGATAGCCTCTGTGGGCATCCACCCGCTCAGGAGTTGCCCCATGACCGACCATCGCATCCACGGCAAGACCGTCCTCATCGCCGGCGGCGCCAAGAACCTGGGCGGCCTGCTCGCCCGTGACCTGGCCGCCCAGGGCGCGGTCGGCATCGCCCTCCATTACAACGGCGACGCCGCCCGTGCCGAGGCCGAGGCCACCGCCGAGGCGGTGCGCGCCGCCGGGGCCGACGCGCACCTGTTCCAGGCCGACCTGACCCACGCCACGGCGGTGGAGCAGCTGTTCGCCGATGCCCGGCAGGCATTGGGCCGCATCGACATCGCGGTCAACACGGTGGGCAAGGTGCTGAAGAAGCCGATGACCCAGATCAGCGAGGCCGAGTTCGACCAGATGGACGCGGTCAACAACAAGGCGGCGTTCTTCTTCCTGAAGGAAGCCGGCCGCCACCTGGCCGACAACGGCAAGGTGTGCACGCTGGTGACCTCGCTGCTGGGGGCGTTCACCCCGTTCTACTCCAGCTATGCCGGCACCAAGGCGCCGGTGGAGCACTACACCCGTGCGGCGGCCAAGGAGTTCGGCGAGCGCGGCATCTCGGTGACCGCGATCGGCCCGGGGCCGATGGACACCCCGTTCTTCTACCCGGCCGAAGGTGCCGACGCGGTGGCGTACCACAAGACCGCCGCGGCGCTGTCGCCGTTCTCGCGCACCGGCCTGACCGACATCCAGGACATCGTGCCGTGGGTGCGCTTCCTGGTGTCCGAGGGCTGGTGGATGACCGGGCAGACGATCCTGGTCAATGGTGGGTATACGACGCGCTGACAGCGTCGCCCCTCATCCGCCCCGTTGGGGCACCTTCTCCCGCTTGCGGGAGAAGGAAGCGGTTTGCTGCAGCGTGCGGTGCTTCCCTCCCTTCTCCCGCTTGCGGGAGAAGGAAGCGGTTTGCTGCAGTGTGCGGTACTTCCCTCCCTTCTCCCGCAAGCGGGAGAAGGTGCCCGCAGGGCGGATGAGGGCAGCGTTTCGCGCTTACCCCAACGACCGCGCGGTATTGATGATGCTCACCCCGTCAAAGCGCGTCGTCGCCGAACCGTGCGACACCGCCGACACCTGGCCCGGTTGGCCCTTGCCGTCGAAGAACGAACCGCCCAGGCGGAAGTCGCGTTCGTCGCAGATCGCACTGCAGGCATTCCAGAACTCGGGCGTGCGGATCTGGTACGCCGCGTCCTCGACCAACCCGGTGATCTCGCCGTTCCTGATCTGGTAGCAGAGCTGGCCGCCGAACTGCGCGTTGTAGCGCTGCTGGTCGATCGAATACGAACCACGGCCGTGGATGTAGATGCCGTTCTCCACGTCCTTGACCATCTGCGCCGGCGTCAGCGGCGCCTTGCCCGGGGCAAGCGACACGTTGGCCATGCGTTGGAACTGCACGCTCTTCCACGAATCGGCGTAGCTGCAGCCGTGCGAGGCGTTCTCGCCGAGGATGTGCACCTCGTCGCGGGTGGCCTGGTAGTTGACCAGGATGCCGTCCTTGACCAGGTCCCAGCGCCGGGTCTTCACGCCCTCATCGTCGTACCCTACCGCGCCCAGGCTGTACGGCTCGGTCTTGTCGGCGGTGAAGTTGACGATCTCGCTGCCCCACCGATAGCCGCTCTCGCGCTTGTCCAGCGTGGCGAAGCTGGTGCCGGCGTAGTTGGCTTCGTAGCCGAGCACGCGGTCCAGCTCCAGCGGGTGGCCGACGTTCTCGTGGATGGTCAGGAACAGGTTGGACGGGTCCAGCACCAGGTCGTACTTGCCCGGCTTCACCGACGGCGCGGTGAGCTTGGCGCGCGCCTGCTTCGCGGCGGCGATGGCGTCCTCGACCGGGTCATAGGAATGCCCGTAGCCCACCACGCCACCGGGCAGCGCGTGCTTGTCGGCGGCGTTGCCGTCGAGGAACTCCCAGCCCATGCCGGCCGGCGCCGACAGCCCGGCGCGGGTGCGGAACTTGCCGCTGGCCTTGTCGATGGCGGTCGCGGTGAACGGCAGCCAGATGCGGTGCACGTCCTGGTCGATCCACGAGCCATCGCTGGAGGCGAAGTACTTCTGTTCGTTGACCAGGAACAACTGCGAGTTGATGAAGTCGGCGCCGGCGTTGATCGCCGCGGCGTTGATCGACAGCAGCAGCTCCACCTTGTCCTTGACCGGTACCGCCATCGCGTTGCTGCGGATCGGCGTCGCCCATTGCACCTCACCGACGCCCGGCGTCGGTGCCAGCTGCACGGCACGGGTCTGGATCTTCGCGTTGGCACGCGCGATCGCCATGGCCTGGGCCACGGCGACGGCCACGCCCTGCGCATTGGTCTGGTTGCTGGCGGCGAAGCCCCAGGCACCATCGACGATCACGCGGATGCCCACGCCGGCGGATTCGCTGTTGGTGACGTTCTGCACCTTGTCTTCG
>NZ_JAYFUH010000038.1:0-3602 GCF_034961085.1 Stenotrophomonas capsici
CGGGATGCGGCCGCGCGCAAGGCGCAGTGAGCGAGCGGAACCCCCTGCGAGCCTGATGGCGGCGGGGCAGGGCATCGCGCCGGGCGGGCGTCGCTGACACCGCTGGCACGGGGGCTTTTGTTGCCGGGCGGATAGGCGCGGCACTGCATTCCGGGCGAAAATGGCGGTTCCTTCGATTTCGCGCCAGCGCGCCCAGTCATGACCGCCGACCGTTTCGTTTCCTCCGACCACATCCGCAGCCTGTTCTCGCAGGCCATGTCGCACATGTACCGCACCGAAGTGCCGTTGTACGGCACCCTGGTGGAACTGGTGGGCGAGATCAACGCCGACGTGCTGGCGGCGCAGCCGGCAATGGCCGAGCAGATGCAGCGCAGCGGCGAGCGCGAGCGGCTGGACGTGGAGCGCCATGGCGCGATCCGCGTCGGCACCGCGCAGGAACTGGCGACGCTGCGTCGTTTGTTCGCGGTGATGGGCATGCAGCCGGTGGGCTACTACGACCTGTCAGTGGCCGGCGTGCCGGTGCATTCCACCGCGTTCCGCCCGGTGGACGGCGAGTCGCTCAACCGCAACCCGTTCCGCGTGTTCACCTCGCTGCTGCGGCTGGAGCTGATCGACGATGAAGCGCTGCGCACGCAGGCCGCGCAGATCCTGTCCCGCCGCAACATCTTCACCCCGGGCGTGCTGCAGTTGATCGAGCAGTGCGAGCGCGACGGTGGCCTGGTCGAAGACGACGCCTGGCGCTTCGTGGTCGAGGCGTTGGAGACCTTCCGCTGGCACAACGAAGCCACCGTCTCGCTGCAGACCTACCACGCGCTGCATGGCGCGCATCGCCTGGTGGCCGACGTGGTCAGCTTCCGCGGCCCGCACATCAACCACCTCACCCCGCGCACGCTGGACATCGATGCTGCGCAGGCAGCGATGCACGAACGTGGCCTGGCCGCCAAGGCGGTGATCGAAGGCCCGCCGCGCCGGGAGTGCCCGATCCTGCTGCGCCAGACCAGCTTCAAGGCGCTGGAGGAGATGGTGCATTTCCCGTCCGGTGCCGACAACGAGGCCGGTACCCACACCGCGCGCTTCGGCGAGATCGAGCAGCGTGGCCTGGCGCTGACCCCGAAGGGGCGTGCGCTGTATGACACCCTGCTGGCACAGGCGCGCGAGAGCGGCGGTGCCGGAAGCACCGGCGGCGACTACATGCAGCGCCTGCAGGCCGCCTTCGCCGGCTTCCCGGACGACCACGACGTGCTGCGCCGCGAAGGGCTGGGCTACTACCGCTACGCGCTGACCGAGGCGGGCCGTGCGTTGCCGGTGGCCGAGCGCGACCTGCCGGCCGAGGTGCTGATCGCACGCGGCCTGGCCAGTGCCGATCCGATCATCTACGAGGACTTCCTGCCGGTGAGTGCCGCGGGCATCTTCCAGTCCAACCTGGGCGGTGATGAGCAGCGTGCCTACGCCGCCCGCGCCAACCGCGATGCCTTCGAGCAGGCCTTGGGGGCCAAGGTCAGCGACGAGTTCGGCATCTACCAGCAGCTCCAGGACGCATCGCTGGCCAGCCTGCGCGCCTGACCGACGGCCGATGCTTGCCGATGGCGGGCGGGGCGCTATGCTCCGCCCAACCCCAGGCAAGGAGTTGGCCGATGAAAGTACGCAGTTGCGTGATGGTGCTGGTGGCCGCCGTGGTCGTGGCGGGCTGCTCGCAGAAGGTGAGGCACGTTGGACCCATGCCTTCACCGCTGCCCGCGCCACCGGCGCCGATGGCAAGGATGGCGGGCGCCCCGACCCTCAACACCATCGTCATGACCGGCTCGCAGGTTGTGCCTGCGGCCAACACCGAGGTCTACGAGCGGCCGGACGACAACCCGGTCAAGCGCACCACCGAGCAACCCGTCTCGACCTTCTCGGTGGACGTGGACACCGGCAGCTACAGCAACGTACGGCGCATGCTCGATGATGGCGTGCGGCCACCGGCCGATGCGGTGCGTGCCGAGGAGTTCATCAACTACTTCAACTACGGCTACGCGGTGCCGGCCGACAAGGCGGTGCCGTTCCGCGTGCATACCGAGCTGGCGCGCGCGCCCTGGGACGCGCGCAGGCAGGTGCTGATGATCGGCATCAAGGGCTACGAACAGTCCCGGGCCGCGCTGCCGCCGATGAACCTGGTGTTCCTGGTCGACACCTCCGGCTCGATGTATTCGCAGGACAAGCTGCCGCTGCTCAAGCGCGCCTTCGCGCAACTGGTGCCGCAGCTGCGCAGCCAGGACCGGGTGGCCATCGTCGCTTACGCCGGTTCGGCGGGCCTGGTACTGGAGCCGACCCCGGGCGACCAGCATGGGAAGATCATCGCCGCGCTCGAACGCCTGCAGGCCGGCGGCAGCACCAACGGCGGTGCCGGCATCGAACTGGCCTATGCGATGGCGCGCCAGTCCTATGTCGAAGGTGGCGCCAACCGCGTGATCCTGGCCACCGACGGTGATTTCAACGTGGGCGTGGCCAACCGCCAGGCGCTGGAGACGCTGGTCGGTGACCGTCGCAAGAGCGGCATCGCGCTGACCACGCTGGGCTTCGGCACCGGCAATTACAACGATGCGATGGCCGAGCGCCTGGCCGATGTCGGCGACGGCAACCATGCCTACATCGACAGCCTGTCCGAAGCACGGCGGGTGCTGGTGCGCGAGATGGGCAGCACGCTGTTCACCATCGCCCGTGACGTGAAGATCCAGGTCGAGTTCAATCCGGCGCGGGTGTCGGAGTACCGGTTGATCGGCTACGAGAACCGCGTGCTGAACAACGAGGACTTCGCCAATGACAAGGTGGATGCCGGTGACATCGGCCCCGGCCATGAAGTGACCGCGTTGTACGAGATCGTGCCGGTGGGCAGTGGAGCCGAGCAGTTGCCGGCGTTGCGGTACGCAGACAAGGCACCGGCCGGCACTGCCCACGGGGACGAGGTGGCCGATGTACGCCTGCGCTACAAGCTGCCGGGCAGCGACAGCAGTGAATTGATCCGCCAGCCGGTGCTGGCCAGCACGTTGCGCGCGACGCCGAGCGAGTCGCTGCGGTTCGCCTCGGCGGTGGCGGGCTTTGCCGATGCGCTGCGCGGTGGCGAGCGCATGCCGGGCTGGAGCTGGGAGCAGATCATCGCAACGGCGCGGGACGCGCGCGGTGATGACCCGGAAGGCGAGCGCGCGCAGTTCATCCAGCTGGTCAAGGCGGGGCAGGGGCTGGTGGAAACGCCTGCACGCCCCGCGCAGAAGGCGGATTGACGCGGCGGAGCCGTGCCAGCGGTGCAGCTGCCACCGCCAGTGCTGTTGCGGTTGATCTTCCCCCTCCCTAGCGCGTAGCGCAGGGGAGGGTCGGGGAGGGGTTGCTTTGGCTTTGCGCTTGGGCGCCTGATGTTGCTGCGCCTTCGGCGGCATACATGGCAACCACAGCAACGGAACAGCCAGACCAACGGCGCCCCTCCCCAGCCCTCCCCCTGCCTGCGGCAAAGGGAGGGGGCAGAGCGCGTCCTGCAAAGGGAAGGGCAGAGCGTGTCGCGCTGCACGTCCGTTGCATCACCCAGGCCGGAATGCACTCCTGGCCTGTCGGTCACTCACGCACGGGCC
>NZ_JAYFUH010000039.1:0-7187 GCF_034961085.1 Stenotrophomonas capsici
CGGGCGCGAGGCTGGGATTTGGCTCCCCGGCAGCGGGGATGGCTGGAGCGGGTGATACGCGTGGGTACATTGGTGCGGAGTGCTGCTCGGGCGCCGGCTCCGCGCCCGAGGGCACTCCTATCGAAAGGGCGCCTACGGGGCCGCGGCGTTGCCCGCGGCATGGGCATAAAAAACGGCGCCTTGTGGCGCCGTTTCCGGTTCTGCGATTGGCTTACTTCGCTTCGGCGTTGCTGGCCTTGCTCTTCATCATCGCGTCGCGATTGGCCTTGAACGGGTTGCCTTCGTACCAGTTGGGCCAAGCGTCGCCGCCGGCCAGCTGGTTGCCGACGCCATACAGCAACTGCAGGTCCTCGACGGTACCGTCGAGCTTCCAGGTGGCGGGGTCGTACTCGTCCTTCGGGCTGTGATAGCGATCCTTGCCGTAGGCCTCGGCGGCACGTTTGCCGGCTTCGATGCCACCGTCGATCAGGTCTTCCCCGCCGTCGGCATACAGCGCCGGGACGCCGGCCTTGGCGAAGTTGAAATGGTCCGAACGGAAGTAGAAACCGCTCTGCACCGAGGATTCGGCATGCAGGGTACGGTTCTGCGCGGCAGCCAGCGGCTTGAGGATGTCCTCCAGCTCCGAGCTGCCAAAGCCGGTGACGGTCATGTCGCGGGCGCGGCCGTTGACCGACATGGCGTCGATGTTGATGACACCGGCGATCTTGTCCAGCGGGAAGGTCGGGTGGTTGACGTAGTACTGCGAGCCAAGCAGGCCTGATTCCTCCAGGGTGACCGCCAGAAACACCACCGAGCGCTCCGGCGTCAGGGCCTGGTGGGCCATCGCGTCGGCGATCTCGAGGATGCCGGCCACGCCGGTGGCATTGTCGACCGCACCGTTGTAGATGTTGTCGCCTTCCTCGCCCTCGTGCTTGCCGAGGTGGTCCCAGTGCGCCATGTAGAGCACTGCTTCGTCGGCACGCTTGCTGCCCGGCAGGACGCCGACCACATTGCGCGACTTCTTCTGCGCGATGGTGCTCTTCAGGTCGAGCGAAAGGCTGGCCTGCAACGGTACCGGCTTGAAGCCACGCTTGTTGGCATCGCGGTAGGCCTTGTCCAGGTCGAGTCCGGCCTGGGTGAACAGCGTGCGCGCCGCCTCGGCGCTGAGCCAGCCCTGGGCCTGCAGGCGCGGTTCCTTGTCCTCGGCCGCCGGCAGGTCGTACTGCGCGCCACCCCAGGAGTTCTTCACCACGTCCCACCCGTACGAAGCGCCGGCGGTGTCATGGACGATCAGCGCGGCGGCGGCGCCCTTGCGCGCGGCCTCCTCGAACTTGTACGTCCAGCGCCCGTAATAGGTCATGCGCTTGCCGTCGAACAGCTTGGCATCGTTGCTGTGGAAGCCGGGATCATTGACGAACATGACCACGGTCTTGCCCTTCCAGTCCTGGCCGGCATAGTCGTTCCAGTTCTGTTCGGGGGCGTCGACACCGTAGCCGACGAACACCAGCTCGCTGTTGTCGATCCTGATCTCGGGCTGCCCGGTGCGCGTGCCGATCACCATGTCGGTGCCGAACGCCAGGTCACGGCTGGCCGCGCCCTGCTGGATCTTCAGCACGGTGCCGGGATCGGCGGTGGTCTCGGTCATCGGGACGTCCTGGAACCAGCTGTCGCCGTTGCCCGGTTGCAGGCCGATGCGCTGCATCTGGTCACGGATGTAGTTGACCGTCAGCTCCTCGCCCTGCGTGCCCGGCGCCCGACCCTCGAACGCATCGGAGGCCAGTTGCTTCACCAGTTCGCCGAAGTCGCCGGCGTTGATCTGCGCATCGAAGGCATGCGTCGGCGCCTGGGTGGGCGCGGGTGCCGGTGGCGCGGCGGTGACGGGTGCGGCCTGTTCGCCCTTGCAGGCGACCAGCGCCGCACTGGCGGCAAGACACAACAACAGTTTGCGGGGCATGGGAACTCCGGTTTCCGATCGAACCCCGATTCTAGGCGCGATGCGCCCACGGTGCTCAGTCAGCCGGTGCGCGCTCGCTGGAGAACCGCTGTACCGTGGCGCCGCTGACCGGACCGATGCGGGCACTGTCATGCACGTACAGCGTGACTTCGCGCTCGAATACCAGGTTGCCTTCGACCACGGCGTTGGGGCCGATGATGATGCGCGGCTTGCGCGGCGGCGTCAGCGAAATGCTGAACGAGGGACGGGTCACCTTGATGCCGCCCTTGATCACCGAATCGACGCCGACGGTGATGTCGCCGTTGACCGTCTCGATGTTGCCCTGCACCTGCGTGCCGACCAGTCCGATGCCTCCATTGACGGTTTCCACGTCGCCGCCGATGCGGCTGCCACGGTCGACGAAGATGCTGCCGTTGACGGTTTCCAGCCCGCCGCTCAACACCAGCTGGCGGCCGCTGCGGATGGCGCCGTTGACCGTCTCGACGCTGCGGGCGCTGACGTTGTCCTCGATGTGGACGCTGCCGTTGACCGTTTCCACGCCGCGGGCGCTGACGCCGCTGGCCAGGTGGATGCTGCCGTTCACCGTGTCCAGGTCGCGGTAGGTGGTGCCGGCATTGGTGCTGATGGCGCCGTTGACCTTGCTGATGTCGTCGTCGGCCATGGCCAACGGGGCGAGGGAGGCCAGGGCCAGGGTGAGCAGCAAACGTTTCATGGAAGGTCTCCGCCGGGGCGTTCAGGGGACAGGGGATGATCGCACCATGCTTGGTTACAATCCGCATCTGCCTGAAGTCACTGGAACGCCCTTGCGCCAGACCCGCCATCGTCCCGTCCTGCACCGGCTGCCTGCCCCGTCGCGCCTGCGGGCCTCCGGGTTGCTGGTGCTGGCGTTGCTGGCCGGGCCGCTGCTGGCGCAGAACACGTCCCGTGATGCGGAGAAGAAGCTGCAGCAGTTGCGCGGTGAACTGCGCAGTGTGTCGCAGGAACGCCGCCAGTTGGAGGGCCAGCGTGACCAGGCCCAGCAGCAGCTGCGCGCCGCCGACCAGAAGGTGGCGCGCAGTGGCCGCGCGGTGGCCGAGGCCGATGCCGCGGTGCGCCGCGAGCAGCAGGCCCTGGCGGAGCTGCAGCAGCGCAAGGCCACCCTGCAGGGTGGCCTTGCCCAGCAACGCCGGCAACTGGCGGCCTTGCTCCGCGGCGCCTACCAGTTGGGCAACCACGCGCCACTGAAGCTGCTGTTGTCACAGGACACGGTGGCCGATGGCAACCGGCAGCTGGCCTATCACCGTTACCTGCAACGCGAGCGCGCCGCCGCCATCACCGCGCTGACGGCCGACCTGACGGCGTTGGAGAGTACCGAGCAGCAGATCACCGCACGCAGCCGCGAGCTGGAGCAGGCGCGCGAGCAGCAGCGCCGCGATGCCGCCACGCTGGCCCAGGACCGCCGCCAGCGTGCCACGGTGGTGGCCGAGCTGGACCAGCGCTACCAGGACCGCAGCGACCGCGAGAAGGCCCTGGGCAAGGACGCGCAATCGCTGGAACGCCTGCTGGCCAACCTGCGTGCCGCCGCTGCCCGTGCCGAGGCCGAACGCCGCGCCGCTGCCCGCCGTGCCGCCGCCGCGCAATCCCGGCAGGCCGCGAACGGCGCAACGGCACCGCGGGATGCGCCGCGCGCCGCGCCGGGCAAGACGCCGCCGCGGGTGGTGGCCAATGCGCCAGCCCCCCGGGTGGGCGGGCTGGGCTGGCCGCTGTCGGGCAACCTGCTGGCCCGTTATGGCGGCCGTCTCCCCGATGGCCGCAACAGCAGCGGCGTCCTGATCGGTGCGCCGGCCGGCAGCACGGTCAACGCGGTGGCCGACGGCACGGTGGTGTTCTCCGACTGGATGACCGGCTACGGCATGATCCTGATCGTCGACCATGGCAACGGCTACATGAGCCTGTACGCCCACAACGATGCCCTGCTGCGTGATGCCGGGGCGCGGGTGCGCCGCGGCGAGGCCGTGGCCAAGGTCGGCAACTCGGGCGGGCAGGGCGTGACCGCGCTGTACTTCGAGCTGCGCCGCAACGGCCAGCCGGTCGATCCTTCGACCTGGCTGCAGCGCCAGTAGTACACGCGGCGTTGACGGGCCAGGCATGCAGCTAAACCGCACATGTCGGCCGGGGCGGCGGGCATGGCCGGGTTCAACGGGAATTTAGCCGGGCTTCGCGCATAATCGGACCCGGCGTGCCTTGGCACGCATCCGTTTTCTCATGGAGTGGTTCATGCGTGTAGCCCGTCTTGCAGCTGCCCTGCTGTTGGCCCTGTCCCCCGCGCTATCGCTGGCGCAGAGCGCCCCGGACAAGGCGTCCCGGGCCGACGATCCCGACGCCAAGGAATCGGTGACCTCGCGCGTACCGCTGGATGAGATCCGCCGTTTCGTCGCCGTCTACAACGCGGTGCGTGCGGCGTATGTCGATCCGGTCGATGACAAGAAGCTGATGCAGTCGGCCGTGCGTGGCCTGCTGCTGGAACTGGATCCGCACAGCACCTACTTCGACAAGGCCGACGCCGAGGCATTCGACGAGCAGACCAATGGTGCCTACGAAGGCATCGGCGTGGAGTTGCTGCAGCAGGACGACAACACGCTCAAGGTGGTGTCGCCGATCGACGATACGCCGGCCGCGCGCGCCGGCCTGCGCGCCGGTGACCTGATCGTGGCGATCGACGGCAAGCCGATCAGCGCGATCGAGGCGATGGAACCGCTGCGCGGTGAAGCCGGCAGCAAGGTGGTGCTGACCATCGAGCGCGGCCAGCAGAAGCCGTTCGACGTGACCGTGGTGCGCGAGACCATCCGCGTCACCAGCGTGCGCAGCAGAATGCTGGAGCCGGGTTATGGCTATGTGCGCATCAGTACCTTCCAGGCCGATACCGGTGCCGACTTCCAGAAGAACCTGGCGCAGCTGCAGGCGCAGGCCGGCGGCAAGCTGAAGGGGCTGGTGCTGGACCTGCGCAGCAACCCTGGCGGCTTGCTGACCGCCGCGGTGCAGGTGGCCGACGACCTGCTCGACAAGGGCGGCATCGTCAGCACGCGTGGCCGCATCTCGATCAGCGACGCCAGGTTCGATGCCACCCCGGGCGACCTGCTCAAGGGGGCGCCGGTGGTGGTGCTGGTGGATGCCGGTTCGGCCAGTGCTTCGGAAGTGCTGGCCGGTGCGCTGCGCGACAACCAGCGCGCCCGCATCGTCGGCAGCCGTACCTTCGGCAAGGGCTCGGTGCAGACCGTGTTGCCGCTGGACAACGGCGACTCGGTGAAGCTGACCACCGCGCGCTACTACACGCCCAGCGGGCGGTCGATCCAGGCCACCGGCATCGTGCCGGAGGTGGAGCTGACCGCCGAAGCGGACGAGGCCACCAAGGACCTGCCGCCCAGTCTGGTCGACTACAGCGAAGCCAGCCTGCCCGGCCACCTGCACGGTGACGATGAGGCCGACGGTGGCAAGGCCGGCGTGGTGTTGCCGGGTGATGCGCCGATCCAGCAGGCGTTGCAGGAACTCAAGCAGCCCGGCTCGGTGGTCGCCGCGCAGGCCGCTGCGGCAGCCGCGGCAAAGGCAAAGCCCGCCGCCACACCGGCGCCAGCACCGGCAACGCCCTCGGCGCCGGCCAAGCCGGAGGCTGTCCAAGCGCCGGCGAAGGTAGTACCGGCCACGCCCGTGGAGCCGGCTGACACGCCCGAGCCGGTGGACGGCGACAAGTGATGCAGACAAGGCCCCGCATCGCGGGGCCTTTTTCCAGGTGATTCAGCGTGGCTTGCCGGGCAGCGGGAAGGGCGTGACTACCTTCTCGCCGGTGGCTGCGTCGCGGATGGAGGACTGGCCCTTCTTCTCCACTTCCTCGATGCGCACGATGCTCTGCATCGGCAGGTGCAGCACCCGGGTGTTGCCGAACTCCTCGCGCAGGCGCTCTTCGGTGGGGTCGACCACCAGCCCGTCGTGGATGTCGAACACCAGCTCGGCGATCTCGTTGAAGCCCCACAGGTGGCTGCCGCCGACGCGCCGTGCATACAGCTCGTAGACCTTGCCGTGGTTGAGGAAGGTGACCTTGTACAGGGGTTTGCTGCTCATCGCCTGATTATAGAAGCCGGCTCAGAAGCCGTGATTCTTGCGCAGCTTGCGGGCAATGGCGGCACGGATGTACAGGCCGTAGACGATCCCGAACAGGAAGCCGGCCACATGTGCCGACCAGGCCACCATGCCGAAGCTGGGGCCGATGTAGGCAAACACCACCTGCAGTGCTGCCCAGACCCCGATCAACAGGAAGGCGGGGGCACGGACGAACTCCAGGAACAGGCCCAGGGGCAGCACCACGCCCAGCCGGGCACCGGGGAACAGGGTCAGGTAGGCCCCCATCAACGCCGACACCGCACCGCTGGCCCCGATGATGATGCGGTCCGGTGTACCCATCGCATACAGGGCCGCCAGGTTGGCCACCGCACCGCCGGCCAGGAACAACAGCAGCAGGCGCCAGGGACCGAGCACACGCTCGGCCGGCAGCCCGAAGATCAGCAGGAACACCAGGTTGCCGAGCAGGTGCAGCCAGTCGGCGTGCAGGAACAGCGCGGTGAACAGCCGCAGGACGCTGCCGTCGCTCAGCGCCGCCCACCAGTCCTGCGGGTTGCCCAGGCCGGTGGACAAGGCGCCCCAGTCCATCCAGAGCGAGCGGCGAGCCTCATCCGGCCGTGAGATCGACCACAGGAAGGCCAGCCAGATGACCGTGAACAGCAACGGCACGGCCCAGCGGAGGCCCGGCTTCTTGCGGGAGGGGATCGAGACGAACATCGGGCTGCAAGCCTAACCCGGCACCGTCATCCGGGGGAGGCATAATTTTTCCGGCCGACGTTATTGTTTAGTTAATGCCCCTGAGTGATACTGCATACGGCGTCGTATGTCGGGAGGGGACTCCGGCGCGCTCCCAGGCCGTCCTCGCGGACTGGAAGTGCAGGCGCAAAAACGACCACCACCGTTTACGGAGAGACATTCGAACATGACCGCTTCCACGTTTGCCCGCGTCACCGCACTGGCTGTCGGCATCGCCGGCGCCCTGGCTTTCGGCCACGCCCATGCTGCCGCCTTCCAGCTGAAGGAAAACAGCGCCAAGGGCCTGGGCCGCGCTTTCGCAGGTTCGACCAGCGCCTGGGGCGATGCCTCCGTCGTGGCGACCAACCCGGCCTCGATGCGTCTGCTGGACGGCCGCCAGTTCCAGGCCGACGTGAGCGCCATCAGC
>NZ_JAYFUH010000039.1:7207-27138 GCF_034961085.1 Stenotrophomonas capsici
CCGGCGCGCTCCCAGGCCGTCCTCGCGGACTGGAAGTGCAGGCGCAAAAACGACCACCACCGTTTACGGAGAGACATTCGAACATGACCGCTTCCACGTTTGCCCGCGTCACCGCACTGGCTGTCGGCATCGCCGGCGCCCTGGCTTTCGGCCACGCCCATGCTGCCGCCTTCCAGCTGAAGGAAAACAGCGCCAAGGGCCTGGGCCGCGCTTTCGCAGGTTCGACCAGCGCCTGGGGCGATGCCTCCGTCGTGGCGACCAACCCGGCCTCGATGCGTCTGCTGGACGGCCGCCAGTTCCAGGCCGACGTGAGCGCCATCAGCTTCTCGGCTGACTTCAAGAGCGAAGGCGGCCGTTACGTCGGCCCGACCGGCCCGGGCACCGGTACCCCGATCAGCGGCGGCAATGGCGGCGATGCCGGCATGATCGCGCCGGTTCCGGCCGCTTACCTGCACATCCCGTTCGGCGAGAACGACAACATGCACTTCGGTGTGTCGCTGACCGTGCCGTTCGGCTTCACCACCGAATACGACAAGGATTGGGTGGGCCGTTACCACGGTGTCAAGACCGACCTGAAGGCCATCGACCTGGGCGCTGCGTTCTCCTACGACGTGAACCCGTACGTGTCCTTCGGCGCCGGTGTGTTCGTCGAGCACCTGACCATCGAGCTGACCAGCGCGATCGACTTCGGTACCGCGCTGTATGCCAGCCCGGGTGGCGCACAGCTGGGCTTCCGTCCGGGTAATGCCGACGGTTCCTACAAGGTGGAAGGCGACAACAATGCCTTCGGCTGGACCGTCGGCGGCACCTTCAGCCCGACCGAAGACACCAACATCGCGCTGAGCTACCGCTCCAAGGTCGAGCACAAGATCACCGGCGGCAAGGCCACCTTCAACGTGCCGCCGACCGCCGCTGCCGTGCTGGCACAGGCACGTCCGGGCCAGTACGTGAACACCTCGGGCAAGGCCACCCTGGAGCTGCCGGCGTCGGCAACCCTGAGCGTGACCCACCGCATCAATGACCGCTGGACCGTGATGGGCGACGTGACCCGCACCGCCTGGTCGCCGTCGTTCGACACCGTGACCATCGACTTCGCCTCGAACCAGCCGGACCAGGCGCTGCCGTTCAAGTACAACGACACGACCTTCACCTCGATCGGTACCGAGTACAAGCTGTCCGACACCCTCACCCTGCGTGGCGGCGTTGCCTACGACCAGAGCCCGACCAGCAACGAGCACCGTGACGTGCGCGTGCCGGACGTGACCCGCAAGTGGCTGTCGGTCGGCCTGGGCTGGACCCCGTCCGAGCGTACCGAGTTCAACTTCGGTTACACCCACCTGTTCACCGACGAGCCGTCGATCAACCTGGTCTCGGCCACCGGCAGCACGCTGAAGGGCAAGTACGATGTGGGTGGCGACGTGCTCGCCGCTTCGATCAACTACAAGTTCTGATCGAGCCCCGCAGTGATGCAGCAGAAGGCCCCGCGCAAGCGGGGCTTTTTGTTTGGGAGAGGCAAAGGCACCCCTCCCTGGCCCTCCCTTCGCTTCGCGAAAGGGAGGGGGAAGAGCAACCGCAACCGCAACAGCGGTGGTCCGGCCACCGTCGTTTCATGTGGGTGTGGCCAAACAAAAACCCCGCTTTCGCGGGGTTCTTGTTTGTTCCTGCGGCAGTGCGATCAGTCGCCCAGGGTCAGCAGCGAGGCGTTGCCGCCGGCGGCGGTGGTGTTCACCGTCACCGTCTTCTCGGTGGCGAAGCGCAGCAGGTAGTGCGGGCCGCCGGCCTTGGGGCCGGTGCCGGACAGGCCCTGGCCGCCGAACGGCTGCACGCCGACCACCGCGCCGATCTGGTTGCGGTTGACGTACACGTTGCCGACGTTGACGCGCGCGGCGATGCGGTCAACCGTCTCGTCGATGCGCGAATGCACGCCCAGGGTCAGGCCGTAGCCGGTGGCGTTGATCTGGTCGATCACCGCGTCCAGCTGATCGGCCTTCCAGCGGATCACATGCAGCACCGGCCCGAAGATTTCCTTGTGCAGCTGGCCCAGGTCCTTCAGCTCGTAGGCGCGCGGGGCGAAGAAGGTGCCGTTGGCGGCTTCGCCGGACAGCGGTGCGGTGGCGATCAGGCGGGCTTCGGCGTCCATGCGTGCGGCATGGTCGGTGAGGATCTGCAGCGCGTCGGCGTCGATGACCGGGCCGACGTCGGTGGACAGCTCGCCCGGGTTGCCGATCTTCAGTTCGGCCATCGCGCCGGCCAGCATGCCCATCACCTTGTCGGCGATGTCGTCCTGCACGAACAGCACGCGCGCGGCCGAGCAACGCTGGCCGGCCGAGGTGAAGGCCGAGGCGATCGCGTCCTTGACCAGCTGTTCCGGCAGCGCCGAGGAGTCGGCGATGAAGGCGTTCTGGCCGCCGGTCTCGGCGATCAGCACGCCGATGGCGGCATCGCGTGCGGCCATCGCGCGGTTGATGGCGCGGGCGGTCTCGGTGGAGCCGGTGAAGGCCACGCCGGCCACGCGCGGGTCGGCGGTGAGCGCGGCACCGACGGTGGCGCCGTCGCCCGGCAGGAACTGCAGCACGCCTTCCGGCACGCCGGCGTCGAGCAGCAGCTTCACCGCGTAGTAGCCGACCAGGTTGGTCTGCTCGGCCGGCTTGGCGATGACGCTGTTGCCGGCGGCCAGCGCGGCGCTGACCTGGCCCAGGAAGATCGCCAGCGGGAAGTTCCACGGGCTGATGCAGACGAACACGCCGCGGCCATGCAGCTGCAGTTCGTTGGATTCACCGGTCGGGCTGGGCAGCTTCTCGGCGCTGCCGAACTGCTCGCGTGCCTGCTTGGCGTAGTAGCGTAGGAAGTCCACCGCCTCGCGCACTTCGGCGACGCTGTCGGGCAGGCTCTTGCCGGCTTCCTTCACGCACAGCGCCATGAACTCGGCGATGCGGGCTTCCAGCTGGTCGGCGGCGTGTTCGAGGATGGCGGCGCGGCTGGCGGCCGGGGTGCGGTTCCAGGCCGGTTGCGCGGCCACCGCGTTGGCCAGTGCCTGCTGCACGGTGGCGCTGTCGGCGGCCTGCCACTGGCCGACCACTTCACGGCTGTCGGCCGGGTTGGTCACCGGCAGCGTGGCGCCGGTGCTGGTGGCGCCCGGCACCAGCGGTGCTGCTTGCCACGGCTTGATGGCGGCGTGCAGCTGCTGGGCGAGGGCACGCAGGTCGTTGTCGTTGGCGAGGTTGATGCCCATGGAATTGTTCCTGTCGTGGTTCTGGCTGCGCAGCAGGTCGATGGGCAGCGGGATCTTGGGATGCGGGATGGACGCGAACGAGGACACCGCCTCGACCGGATCGCGGATCAGGTCGTCGATGGACACGTCCTCGTCGGTGATGCGGTTGACGAAGCTGGAGTTGGCGCCGTTCTCGAGCAGGCGGCGCACCAGGTACGGCAGCAGGTCCTCGTGCGAGCCGACCGGTGCGTAGACGCGGCAGGGTACGTTGAGGCGGTCGGCCGGGATCACCTCGGCATACAGGTCATCGCCCATGCCGTGCAGCTTCTGGTGCTCGTAGGTGCGGCCCTGCGCGATCTGCTTGACCGCGGCGATGGTGGCCGCGTTGTGGGTGGCGAACATCGGGTACAGCGTGTCGCTGTGGCCGAACAGGCGCTTGGCGCAGGCGATGTAGGACACGTCGGTGTTCTGCTTGCGGGTGAACACCGGGTAGCCGGCCAGGCCTTCGATCTGGGCGCGCTTGATCTCCGCGTCCCAGTAGGCGCCCTTGACCAGCCGCACCTGCAGCTTGTGGCCGATGCGACGGGCCAGGTCGGCCAGGTAGTCGATCGTGTACGGGGTGCGCTTCTGGTAGGCCTGCACGACGATGCCGAAGCCTTCCCAGCCCTTGAGCGAGGGATCGCTGACCACGCGCTCGATGATGTCCAGCGACAGCTCCAGGCGGTCGGTTTCCTCGGCGTCGACGGTGCAGCCGATGCCGTAGGACTTGGCCAGCTGGGCCAGCTCCAGCACGCCAGGGACCAGGTCCTTGAGCACGCGCTCGCGCTTGGCATGCTCATAGCGCGGGTACAGCGCCGAAAGCTTGATCGAGATGCCGTGCGAGGCGGTGACGTCGCCGTCGGCTTTGCCGCCGCGGGCGATGTTGTCGCCACCGATGGCGTGGATGGCGCGGCGGTAGTCCTCCAGGTAGCGCAGCGCGTCCTTCATGGTCAGCGCACCTTCGCCGAGCATGTCGAAGGAGTAGCGGTAGTTGCTGTTGTCGCCCTTGTGCGAGCGCGACAGCGCTTCGTCGATGGTGCGGCCCATGACGAACTGGTGGCCCATGATCTTCATGGCCTGGCGCACGGCCAGACGGATCACCGGCTCGCCGACCCGGCCGATCAACCTTTTGAATGCACCATGCACGTCGCGCTTGGTGGCATCGGCCAGGTCGACCAGATGGCCGGTCAGCATCAGGCCCCAGGTGGAGGCATTGACCAGCACCGAGTCGGACTGGCCCATGTGCTTCTTCCAGTCCGCTTCGCCGAGCTTGTCGCGGATCAGCTTGTCGGCGGTTTCCTGGTCGGGGATGCGCAGCAGCGCTTCGGCCACGCACATCAGCAGCACGCCTTCCTCGCTGCCCAGATCGTACTGGCGCATGAAGGCCTCGATCGCGCCCTGGTTCTTGGCACGTGCGCGCACGCGGCGCACCAGGTCGGCGGCGGTGGCCTGCACCTGCGCCTGCTCGGCGGCGGGCAGGCGCGCCTGCGCCAGCAGTTCACGGACGTGGGTGGTTTCGTCCTTCAGCCAACCATCGGTGATGGCCTGTCGCAGTGCGGCAGGTACCGGTGGCAGCTCGGGCGAAAGCAGGGCTTCCGCGGAGGGAGCGACAGCAGTGGAAGGTGTTGCGTTCATGCCTGGGACCAGGGTTGTCGGATTCGGCCATTTTAATCCTTGCCGGCGGTTTTCCCAGTCCCCCCTGGCGTCCTTTCACCCGGCCGAAAGCCTTGTGTGGCAGGCGTTTCGGTAAAGCGAGAGGTGCATTTTCAATTTGTGCTGAAACCGTCAAATTATCCGCCGATGTTTGGCGGGCTGGCGGCGATTCGAGTGTGCGCTGCAACAATCCGACATCGATGAATGGAAGCTTGCCGGTGTGAATTTGCAGGGCTACCATCGGGTCGTTTTCCGCGGTACGGACGCGGTTGCGACATGATCCAGATGCTTCGGTCGGTTTCCGATGGCTCACATGCGCAGCTGGTGCTGCATCCCCCACGGGCGCTCACGGCCCGGCAGTTCGTCCTGTTGTTCGCCGCGTTGGCTGGACTGATGGTGTTCACCGCAGGCCTGGGTTGGCTGGCCGGGAACGTCTTCGCTCCGGTCTTCGCGTTGGTGCATTGCTTGCTGGTGGGTTGGGCGTTGCGTGCGGCTTGGCGCAGCGGCGACCGCCGGGAAGAGATCCGGGTAGGACCGGACTGCGTGGAGGTGATCCCCGCGGCCGGGAGTTCACCGGTGTTCCGGGCACACCCGTATTGGGTGCGGCTGGTCACCGGAGAGGGACGGGTCCTGCTGGTTTCCAGTGGAAAGCGGGTGGAAGTGGGGAGTTTCCTCGCACCTGCCGAACGCCAGGAACTTGCGGCGGCACTTGAAGGCTTGCTCGCAGCCAGCAATGGCTGCAAACCGACGACGTCAAGGGTCTAGGCATGAAGCAAAGCAGCGGGTGGGGCGGGAAGTTGAAGTACGGATGCATGCTGGCAGCCATGGCGCTGTCGGCACCTGTGGCGTGGGCGCAGTCCGCCGACCCCAAGGAGTGGCAGCTCAACATGGGCAAGGGCGTGACCCATACCGCGCGCATGGCGTGGGAAGCGCACATGGTGGCGCTGTGGGTCTGCGTGGTGATCGGCGTGCTGGTGTTCGGCGCGCTGTTCTACGCGGTGTTCAAGTTCCGCAAGTCCAAGGGAGCGGTGGCCGCGCAGTTCAGCCACAACACCAAGGCCGAGATCATCTGGACCGTCATTCCCATCGTGATCCTGGTGGTGATGGCCTGGCCGGCCACGGCAAAGCTGATCGCCATGTACGACACCCGCGATTCGGAGATGACGGTGAAGATCACCGGCTATCAATGGATGTGGAAGTACGAATACCTGGGCGAGGATGTCGCCTTCACCAGCCGCCTGGACCGCAAGTCCGACGCGCTGCGGCAGAGCGGGGCGGTGCCGACCCTGGCCACCGATCCGCATTACCTGCTGGACGTGGACAACGCGCTGGTGCTGCCGGTCGATACCAAGGTCCGCTTCGTCATCACCTCCGATGACGTGATCCACGCCTGGTGGGTGCCGGCGCTGGGCTGGAAGCAGGACGCGGTGCCGGGCTTCATCAACGAGCGCTGGACCAACATCGAGGAAGTCGGCGTCTACCGCGGCCAGTGCGCAGAGCTGTGCGGCAAGGACCATGGCTTCATGCCGATCGTGGTCAAGGCCGTGTCCAAGGAAGACTTCAAGACCTGGCTGGCCTCGCGCAAACCCGCACCCGCGGCGGAGGCGGCACCGGCCGCTGCACCCGCGGCGCCGGCCTCCGAGCAAGCACCGCAACCGGAAGCCGCGCCGGCGACGCCGGCCGCGACCGGCGCCTGATCCCACTGCGTGCCGGCCGGCAGGCCGGCGCGATGCCTGGAAACTGGATTAACGAGGTGTAGTTGCAATGGCGAACTCCGCAGTGGATCACTCCGAGCACCACGGTCACCACCAAAGCTTCTTCGAACGCTGGTTCTTCTCCACCAACCACAAGGACATCGGCACGCTGTACCTGCTCTTCAGCTTCACGATGTTCATCATCGGTGCGGCGATGAGCGTGGTGATCCGGCTGGAGCTGGCGCAACCCGGCCTGCAGTACGTCAAGCCGGAATTCTTCAACCAGATGACCACCGTGCATGCGCTGGTGATGATCTTCGGTGGCGTGATGCCGGCCTTCGTCGGCCTGGCCAACTGGATGATCCCGCTGCAGATCGGCGCGCCGGACATGGCGCTGCCGCGCATGAACAACTGGTCGTTCTGGCTGCTGCCGGTGGCCTTCACCCTGCTGCTGATGACGCTGTTCCTGCCCGGTGGCGCCCCTGCTGGTGGCTGGACGCTGTACCCGCCGCTGTCGCTGCAGGGCGGCTACAACGTGGCCTTCAGCGTGTTCGCCATCCACGTGGCCGGCATCAGTTCGATCATGGGCGCGATCAACATCATCGCCACCGTGTTGAACATGCGCGCGCCGGGCATCGACCTGCTGAAGATGCCGATCTTCTGCTGGACCTGGCTGATCACCGCGTTCCTGCTGATCGCGGTGATGCCGGTACTGGCCGGTGCGGTGACCATGCTGCTGACCGACAAGTTCTTCGGTACCAGCTTCTTCAACGCCGCCGGTGGCGGTGACCCGGTGATGTACCAGCACATCTTCTGGTTCTTCGGTCACCCGGAGGTCTACATCATGATCCTGCCGGCGTTCGGCGTGGTCAGCGAGATCCTTCCCACCTTCAGCCGCAAGCCGCTGTTCGGTTACCAGGCCATGGTGTACGCGACGGCGGCCATCGCCTTCCTGTCGTTCATCGTGTGGGCGCACCACATGTTCACGGTGGGCATGCCGCTGGGCGGCGAGATCTACTTCATGTTCGCCACGATGCTGATCTCGATCCCGACCGGCGTGAAGGTGTTCAACTGGGTCAGCACGATGTGGGAGGGCTCGCTGACGTTCGAGACGCCGATGCTGTTCTCCATCGCCTTCGTCATCCTGTTCACCATCGGCGGTTTCTCCGGCCTGATGCTGGCCATCGTGCCGGCCGACTTCCAGTACCACGATACCTACTTCGTGGTGGCGCACTTCCATTACGTGCTGGTCACCGGTGCGGTGCTGGCGCTGATCGCGGCGGTGTACTACTGGTGGCCGAAGTGGACCGGTCGCATGTACAACGAGTTCTGGGGCAAGTTCCATTTCTGGTGGACGATGGTGTTCGTCAACCTGCTGTTCTTCCCGCAGCACTTCCTGGGCCTGGCCGGCATGCCGCGCCGCATCCCCGACTACAACCCGGTGTTCGCCGACTGGAACCTGGTCAGCTCGATCGGTGCGTTCGGCATGTTCGTCACCCCGTTCCTGATGGCCGGCATCCTGTTGTCCTCGCTGCGCAGCGGCAAGCGTGCCGAAGCGCGTGCCTGGGAAAGCGCCAGGGGCCTGGAATGGACCGTGCCGTCGCCGGCACCGGCGCACACCTTCACCGTCCCGCCGGTGATCAAGCCGGGCGACCTGGCCCACGACGACGTGACGCATTGAGGAGCAGGGCATGAACAGCCAGTGGCAACCCGATGAACTGGCCCAGCGCCGTCGGCGTGCACGCCGCACCGCGCTGGTGGTGGGCGTGATCGCGGTGGCGGTGTACGTCGGCTTCATCCTGTCCGGGGTGCTGGCGCAGTGACCACGCCTGCGCCCAAGCCCGCCCGCAATGCCGGCATGGTCCGGCTGATCGGCGTTGCGCTGGGCGTGTTCGTGCTGACCTTCTCGCTGGTGCCGCTGTACCGCATCGCCTGCGAGAAAGTGTTCGGCGTCCGGCTGGAACGCGGCGCCAGCCAGGCGGCGGCCACGCATGACGGTGCCGGCAAGGCCCGGCGCACGGTGCGGGTGGAGTTCGATGGTGGCGTGAACTCCAAGCTGCCGTGGGCGTTCCATCCGGAAAAGCTGACGATGGACGTGGTGCCGGGTGAGTTGAACGAGGCCCTGTACTACGCCCGCAACGAAAGCGAACGGCCGCTGGTCGGCAGCGCGGTGCCGTCGGTGGCGCCGGCGCGAGCCTCCGGCTTCTTCAACAAGACCGAGTGCTTCTGCTTCACCGCGCAGACCCTGCAGGCCGGGGAGCAGCGCGAGATGCCGGTGCGCTTCATCGTCGACCCGGACCTGCCGGACGACGTGAGCACCATCACCCTGTCGTACACGTTCTACAAGAATGATGCGCTGACCGAGCAGCTGGCCCCGGCTTCGACCGCGGCCGCCGCCCATGCAGCTCCCTGATCACGGACCCGGAAGCAACGCCATGGCCCACAACACGCCTGATGCCAACGTCTACTTCGTGCCGAGCCAGAGCAAATGGCCCTTCGTCGGCTCGATCGCCATGCTGGTGCTGATGGTGGGGGTGGCCAGCTGGCTCAACGACGCCAGCTGGGGGCGCTGGACCTTCTTCGTCGGGCTGGCGATGCTGGTGTTCACCCTGTTCCTCTGGTTCGGCGACGTCATCCGCGAATCGGTGGCCGGCAACTACAACCGGCAGGTCGACGGCTCGTTCCGGATGGGGATGATCTGGTTCATCTTCTCCGAGGTGATGTTCTTCGGCGCGTTCTTCGGCGCGTTGTTCTACACGCGCAACATGGGCCTGCCGTGGCTCGGTGGCGAAGGCCATGGCGTGGCGACCAACGACCTGCTGTGGAGCGGCTACTCGGCGGCCTGGCCGACCAACGGCCCGGCCGATATCGGCGGCGCGTTCCAGACCATCCCGGCGTGGGGCCTGCCGCTGATCAACACATTGATCCTGTTGACCTCCGGCGTGACCCTGACCATCGCCCACCATGCGCTCAAGGCAGGCAACCGCAAGCAGCTGCTGACCTGGCTGGGCCTGACCATCGTGCTCGGCTGCGTGTTCCTGACGTTGCAGGCCGAGGAATACATCCATGCCTACAAGGAGCTGAACCTGACGCTGGGTTCGGGCATCTACGGCTCCACGTTCTTCATGCTGACCGGCTTCCACGGTGCCCACGTGGCGCTGGGCACGATCATGCTGATCGTGATGTGGTTGCGCGCGGCCAAGGGGCATTTCACCCGCGACAACCATTTCGGCTTCGAAGCGGCGGCGTGGTACTGGCACTTCGTCGACGTGGTGTGGCTGATGCTGTTCCTGTTCGTCTACGTGCTCTGATCGACGCGGACGCTTGGCACGCGGGGAGGTGAAGCGCTGATGGGCTTCACTCCCGTTCTGCTGCGACTCAGCCGCCGACGCCGTGCGGCTTGATCCAGCCGGTGTAGATGCCCAGCCCGACCAGCAGGATCAGCACCACCGACAGGACGATGCGCCGCGTGAGCGCGTTGACCGTGCGTTTGGTCTGGCCACGATCGATCATCAGGTAGTAGAGGCCGGCTCCCAGATTCCAGACGATGACGATCAGAAACGCGATTACCAGCAAGGTCTTCAACGAATCGTTCATGCGCGGCCCGATGGGTGAATTGGCAACGCTATATCACCCGCTCCGGGGCCGCTTGTCATGACGCGACAGCACACAAGCGCGTTCGGCTGGTCGTTGGCGCTGTTGGTGGCGACGGTGTTCTGCGGCCTGGGCGTCTGGCAGCTGCATCGCATGCACGAGAAGCAGGCCCTGCTGGACCAGGTGCCACCCGGGCGCGAGAAGGCGATGACCGTGCAGCAGGCCATGCAGGCGCCGCGGGTGCTGCACTGGGTGCGCGACCGGCTGCAGTTCCTGCCCGGCAGCATCCTGCTGGACAACCAGCTGCGCCACGGCCGGGCCGGGGTGAAGGTCTACCAGCCGGCGCGTGCCGACGGCGGGCAGGTGGTGCTGGTGGACCTGGGCTGGCTGCCGTTGCCGGCGGACCGGCAGATGCCGGCGATCACGCCGCAGCCGGGCGTACAGACGCTGGAAGGCCTGTGGGCGCCGCCCCCTTCGGCGGGGCTGGCGCTGGGCCCGGCACTGGCGGCGGCCGACCAGCCGCGGACCTGGCTGGCCACGCGCATCGAATTGCCGGCCATTTCCCGCGCGCTGGGAGTGGCGGATGCGCCCATGGCCCCGCAGGTGCTGCGGCTGGATCCTTCGTTGCCGCTGGGATACGAGCGCGACCTGGAGTTGCTGCCCAACACGCTGCCGCCGTCACGCCACCTCGGCTACGCGGTGCAATGGTTCGCGATGGCCTTGGCGGTGCTGGTGATCGCCGTGGTGCTGCAATGGCGGCGCGGGCGGGCCAGGCGGTGACGGGTCGATGCCGCGGCGCGGGCAGGAGCCGTTTCTCCCGGGTCCGGCCAATTCTCCGGCAGCGCCACGGGCGTTCATCGGCCTGTCTGCCCATGGCATGCAGGGCGTTGCTCGTCATTCCTTTCTTCCCGGCGTTGGCGCCGGGCGGGGAATGGCCCCGGTTGCCCACCGACAGACGTTCGAGTTCACTGGTCCACATGGGAAACTGCCACGCATGAATGCCCTCACGCCCGAACAGCTTGCCGTCCGCAACAAGGGCCGCCGCGTGCTGCTGCTGATCTTCGCGATGTTCTTCGGTTCGATGGCGCTGGCCGGCATCCTGCGCTTCTCCGGCTGGACCCCGCAGATCAACCGCAACCATGGGCAGCTGTACGAGCCGCCGATCGATCTGCGCCAGGAACCGCTGCGGCTGGCCGACGGCCAGCCCTATGCCTGGAATCCGGCCGAACGTACCTGGCGCATCGTGCTGGCGCCGCCGGCCGATTGCGCACCGGCCTGCGTCACTTTGTCGCAGCAATTGGACAAGGTCTGGCAGCTGTTCGGGCATAACGCGGATAATGTCGAGATATTGTGGCTGGGCTCGCCGCCGGCAGCGGTGGCGGTCACGCCGGCACTGAAGGTGCTGCAGGCCCAGCCCGCGTTCCGGGCGAAGCTGCCGGGTGTCGATGACCCGGCTGGAACCCCGGTGTATGTGATTGATCCCAATGGCTTTGTGGTGTTGCGCTATGCGCCCGGCTTCGAACCCGGTGGATTGCGGGCCGACCTTTCCAGGCTGTTGAAACTGAAGTGAGTCCCGTTCGATGAATGCCCACGCGCGTCCGGCGCTGTACCGCAATTTCCACCGCCTGGCGTGGTTCGCACTGATCATGACCGCCAGCACGATCATGTTCGGTTCGTTCGTGCGGCTGTCCGATGCCGGGCTGAGCTGCCCGGACTGGCCGACCTGCTACGGCCGCGTGACCTGGCCGCAGACCCAGATGGAAGCCGCCCAGCACGTGGCCAGCGAGATCCGCCCGCTGGAGAGCCACAAGGCCTGGCGCGAGCAGGTGCATCGCTTCCTGGCCGGCCTGCTCGGCGTCGAGGTGCTGACCCTGGCGCTGCTGGCGGCACGCCGGCGCCGGCATGGCATCGCCCAGATCGTCACCGCCTCGGTGCTGGTGGCGCTGGCCATTCCCCTGTACATGCGCGGCGAGCACGTGGCTTCGAGCGTGCTGGCCATCGGCGGCGAGGCGATCCTGCTGCTGGCGGCGCTGCGCTGGTCCAACATCGACCTGGCACGGGCGGCGGTGCTGACCCTGGCGGTGGTGGTGTTCCAAGCCCTGCTGGGCATGTGGACGGTGACCTGGCTGCTCAAGCCGATCGTGGTGATGGGCCATCTGCTCGGTGGCATGGCCATGTTCGGCCTGCTGGTGTGGATGGCCTGGCGGGCCACGCACCTGCCGATCACCTTGGCCGAGGCGCCGCGCCTGCGCTGGTGGCTGCGTGCCGGCCTGGCCCTGCTGGTGCTGCAGATCGCGCTCGGTGGCTGGGTCAGCGCCAACTACGCGGCGCTGGCCTGCGGTGGCGGCAGCGTGTCGCTGGACAACTTCCCGCGCTGCGTCAGCCAGTGGTGGCCGCAGCAGAACTACGGCGAAGGCTTCACCCTGTGGCGCGGCATCGGCGTGGATTACGAAGGTGGCGTGCTCGACGGCGCCTCGCGCATCGCGATCCAGATGGCGCACCGGATGATGGCCATTGTGGTGTCGCTGTACCTGCTGGTGCTGTCGGTCCGCATGTTCCGCCTGCCCGGCATGCGCGGCTGGTCGACCGCGTTGGGCCTGCTGGTGCTGCTGCAGATCAGCCTGGGCGTGCTCAACGTCAAGCTGGCTCTGCCGCTGGCGGTGGCGGTGATGCACAGCGGCGGGGCAGTGGCGCTGTTGTTCGTGCTGGTGTCGTTGCTCGCACGCCTGCGTGCCCCGGAGTGATGGCATGAGCGCGACCTGGCAAGACTATTGGGACCTGACCAAGCCCAAGGTGGTGGCACTGATCGTGTTCACCGCCCTGGTGGGCATGTGCCTGGCCATCCCGACCCTGCCGACCACCGCGCAGGTGATGTCCGGTGCGGTGGGTTTCATCGGCATCTGGTTGTCGGCGGCCGCCGCGGCGGCGATCAACCAGCTGCTGGACGCGCGCATCGACGCGCAGATGGCACGCACCTCGTGGCGGCCACTGGTGGTGGGCAAGGTCACGCCGCGCCAGGTGCTGGTGTTCGCCGGCGCGCTGACCGCGCTGTCGATGACCCTGCTGGTGCTGTGGGTGAACGTGATCACCGCGGTGCTCACGTTTGCCTCGCTGATCGGCTATGCGGTGATCTACACCGTGTACCTGAAGCGGGCGACGTCGCAGAACATCGTCATCGGCGGCCTGGCCGGCGCCACTCCGCCGCTGCTGGGCTGGGCGGCGGTGACCGGCATGCAGGGCAGCTCCGATTGGGCCTATGCCTCGCTGCTGGTGCTGATCATCTTCGTGTGGACGCCACCGCACTTCTGGGCGCTGGCGATCTTCCGCCGCGCCGACTACGCCAAGGCCGACGTGCCGATGCTGCCGGTGACCCACGGCGTGCCGCATACGCGCCGGCAGATCCTGATCTACACCGTGGTGCTGGTGGTGGTGACGCTGCTGCCGGTGGCGATCGGCATGAGCGGGATGTTCTACCTGGGCGGTGCCAGCGTGTTGAACATCGTGTTCCTGTGGTACGCATGGAAGATGCAGGACCCCCCGGACGAAATGTTCAACATGAAGACGTTCTGGTATTCCATCGTCTACCTGATGGCGCTGTTCGCCTTCCTGTTGGTGGACCACTGGTTGCTGCCCTGGCTGTAACGCCGGGCGGGGCGCAAACGGGAACGGCAGGCACGGTGACGTGCCTGCCGTTCTTCTTTGGGCGGCAGGAGCGGCCTTGGCCGCGAAACCCGCGATGCGTCGCCGCATGCGGTAGCCGTCTGCCTGGTACTGCGTGATGGCCTGCGTTGCGTGGGGCCGCGGGTTCCACTGCTTCGCGGCCGAGGCCGCTGCTAGAGCTTCCTGTTCTTCTCGGCGTAGCGTTGGGCGACCATCGAGCAGACGACCAGCTGGATCTGGTGGTAGATCATGATCGGCAACACGATCGCACCGAGGCTGCCGCCGGCGAACAGCACCTTGGCGATCGGTACGCCGGTGGCCAGGCTCTTCTTGGAGCCGCAGAACACGATGGGGATCTCGTCCTCGCGGCTGAAGCCCAGCCTGCGCGCGAGCCAGGTGATGCCGGGCATGGCGATGGCCAGCAACACCACGGCGATCACCGCGGTGGTCAGCAGCGAGACCAGCGGCGTCTTGGTCCACAGGCCTTCGTTGACCGACTCACCGAAGGCGGCATACACCACCAGCAGCACCGTGCCCTGGTCGGTGTAGCGCAGCAGCGGGCGCTGTCGTTCCACCCAGCCGCCGATCACCGGGCGCAGCAGGTGGCCGGCGACGAAGGGCACCAGCAGTTGCAGCATGATCGCGCCGACCGCATGCAGCGGGTTGGCCATGCCGCCCTGCGTGCCGGCCAGCAGGGTCATCAGCAACGGGGTCAGGAACACCCCGAGGATGCTCGACAGCGACGCGGCGCAGACCGCGGCCGGCACGTTGCCACCGGCCATCGAGGTGAAGGCGATCGACGATTGCACGGTGGAGGGCAGGGTGCACAGGAACAGCACGCCCAGGTACAGCTCCGGTGTCAGCAGCGCGCCGGACAGCGGCTTGAAGGCCAGCCCCAGCAGCGGGAACAGCACGAACGTGCAGGCCAGGATCACCAGGTGCAGGCGCCAGTGGAGCATGCCGGCGATGATCGACTCGCGCGACAGCCGCGCGCCGTGCAGGAAGAACAGCGCGGCGATGGCGATGTCGGTGAAGTGGTCGAAGCCACGGGCCAACGCGCCGCTCATCGGCAACACGGTGGCCAGCGCGATGGTGGCGAGCAGCGCGAGGGTGAAGTTGTCAGGCCGCAGGCGCGACCACCAGCGTTTCATCAGGTAGGGGTTCCTCGATCAGGTGCGGGTGAAGGCATGCTCAGGGGACAGTGGCCTCGATGGCGCTGCGCGCGCTGGCTTCCAGCGAGGTCATCCCGGCCGCGCGGCCGAGCTGCAATGCGTCGTCGGTGGGGGCACCTTCGAGCCGGGCATTGAGCAGGGCCAGCAGTGCACCGGCACGGTTGCCCGACGCGCAGTGCAGCAGGGTGGTGCCGTCGTCCTGCGTGAGCAGGCGCTGCAGGGTGCGCGCGTTGGCCGTGGTGAGGTCGGCGGCGCCGGCAATGGGCAGGCGGACATAGCGCAGGCCGAGCTGCTCGGCCTGCGCGCCTTCGTCGTAGCCGCGGTCTTCCTCGGGCCGACGCAGGTCGATGACGGTGGTGACGCCGGAGCGGGCGGCATCGCGCAGCTGTTGCGCGCTGGGTTGGCCGGCGGTGAGCAACTGCGGGCGGGGCTGGCGCAGCGGAGCGTCGGTGGCCATCGCATTGGCCGATGCAAGCACGGCCAGCAGCAGGAGCGAACGGAAACCAGTCATCGAACAACCTCCGGTGGATGGGTCAGCGCAGCGTGGCCCGGGTCTTGAGCAACTCGCGCAGCTCGTACTTGTCGGCTTCATCCAGGCCCTGCTGGCGCTGCTTGGCCTGCAGTTCGTCCAGGCGTTGCTGCAGCAGCTGTTTTTCGAGCTGGTTGATGGCGTCCTGCAGTTCCTGGCCCCAGCTGGCCTCATCACCGGGCAGGGCGATGGCGGCGAGCTTGTGCAGCGCGGCCTGTTCCTCGCGCTCGTTGAAATGCTCCAGCAGCGCGCCGGTGCTGATGTCCGGGCGTTGCTCGACCAGCTGCAGCAGTTCCAGCAGCAGCTCGATGCCGGGCAGGCGCAGGCCGCCGATGGCGTGGTGGCCATGCAGGTTCATGGCCAGTGATGGCTGCTGCAGCAGGATGGCGATGGCCGCGCGTACCAGGCTGCGCTTCTGCACCGGCATCACGTTGCCGCGTGCGGCCGGCCGCGCTGCGGCGCTGGCGGGCACGGAGTTGTTGGCGCCGATGCCGGTCAGGCGCGCCAGCTCCTGCTTCATCAGGTCGCCGAAGGCACCGTCGGGGATCTGCGCCAGCATCGGCCGCGCGCGTTCGGCCAGGCGGGCCTTGCCGTCCAGCGTGCCGAGGTTGATCTCGCGGCTGAGCTCGTCGAAGAAGAACTGCGACAGCGGCGTGCCCTGCTTCAGGCGTGCGTCGAAGGCTTCGGCGCCTTCCTTGCGCACGATGGTGTCCGGGTCCTCGCCATCGGGCAGGAACAGGAAGAACGCCTGGCGGCCGTCCTTCATGCGCGGCAGCACCGATTCCAGCGCCTTCCAGCCGGCCTTGCGGCCGGCGTTGTCGCCGTCGAAGCAGAAGTACACGTCCGGCGCATTGCGGAACAGCAGCTCGGCGTGGTCCGGCGTGGTCGCCGTGCCTAGCGTCGCCACCGCCTGGGTGACGCCGAACTGGAATAGGCTGACCACGTCCATGTAGCCCTCGACCACGATCAGGCGCTCGATCTTCTGGTTGGCCTGGCGCACCTGCCACAGCCCGTACAGTTCGCGGCCCTTGTGGAACAGCGCGGTTTCCGGCGAGTTGAGGTACTTGGGGCCGTCGTCCTTCTGCATGACGCGGCCGCCGAAGGCGATCACCCGGCCGCGGCGGTCGAAGATCGGGAACATCACCCGGTCGCGGAACTTGTCGTAGACGTGGCCGCGGTCGTTCTTGGAGAACAGGCCCACGCGGTCGAGCAGCTTCATGCGCCGCTCGTCCTTGCCCAGTGCATCCTTCAGCGCGCTGTAGCCGTCCGGCGCGTAGCCGATGGAAAAGCGCGCGCGGGTGTCGGCATCGACGCCACGGCTGTCCAGGTAGGCACGCGCCTTGTCGTTGCCTTCCAGCTGCTTCTGGAAGAAGCGGCTGGCCGCATCCAGCGCGGAGTACTGGTCGCGGCTGTCGTCCTGTTGCTGCTGGCTGCGCGGGTTGTTCTCGCGCGGCACTTCCATGCCGACGCGCTTGGCCAGCTCGTCGACCGCGTCGAGGAACTCGAGGCGGTCGTAGTTCATCAGGAAGCTGATCGCGGTGCCGTGCGCGCCGCAGCCGAAGCAGTGGTAGAACTGCTTGGTCGGCGAGACGTAGAAGCTGGGCGAGCGCTCGTCGTGGAACGGGCAGCGCGCTTCGTATTCCTTGCCCTTGCGCTTGAGCGGGACGCGCGTGTTGATCACCTCGACGATGTCGGTGCGGGCAAGCAGGTCGTCGATGAACGCGTCGGGAAGTCGGGCCATGCGGCAATGAACAGCGCCGCCGGAGGGCGGGGCACACAACAGGGATGGAGGAGAAGTGTACTCGCCTGCGCCGGGAGCGTGCCCCTGCCCAGTGCTTCCCTTGGCGCTGCCAAAGGAAGGGGGGGGCGTACATGGCGTACCGACGGATCACCGTGAGCCGCCCCCTCCCTTGCGCCAAAGGCGCAGGGGAGGGTTGGGGAGGGGGTGCTCTGGTGGCGGGCAAGCGGATGGGGCGCGGACTTCAGCTGTTACCGTTGGCGAGGCCGAAGGACAGAGCAACGGCCGCTGCTTCAGTCCGTCTCTGCAGGCGTATCTGGCAGCGCGCGCCGTGCCCGTGCCCGCTCATCGATCACCGCGGTGATCAGTGCACCGCCGAAGAACACCACGCTGGCGTAGTAGATCCACACCAGCATGATCACCAGCGTCCCCATCGAGCCATAGGCACTGCCCGGGGCGGCATTGGCGATGTACAGGCCGATGCCGTAGCGGCCCAGGGTGAAAAGAATGGCGGTGATGGCTCCGCCGATGAAGGCCTGGCGCCATTCCACCGGCCGGTCGGGCAGGTAGTGGTAGAGGAAGGCAAAGCCCAGCGCATACATCACCAGCGTGGTGATGTAGCCCACGGCGGGCAGGGCCGAGGGCAGGTGCGAGAACACCACCTGCAACGCGGTGGTGGCCACCATCGAGACGATCAGCAGGAAGCCCAGCGCCAGCACCACGCCGGCCGAGAACACGCGCTTCTTCAGCCAGCCCAGCACGCCCTCGAAGCGGCGGATGTCGGTGCGGAAGATCAGGTTCAGCGCCCCCTGCAGCTGGGCGAATACCACGGTCGCGCCGATGAACAGCAGGGCCACGCTCCACAGCCCGGCCAGCGAGCCCAGGTCGGGGCGCGAGGTGGCGTTGTTGATCACCGTCTGCGCGACCTCGGCCACGCTGCGGCCGGCGAGGGAGGCGATCTGGTCGACCAGCGCCTGCTGCGCGGGCGGGTACAACGAAGCGGTCAGCCACAGCAGCAGCACCAGCAGCGGTGCCAGCGAGAGCAGGGTATAGAAGGCCAGTGACGCGGCCTGGGTCATCACGTCGGCTTCGGCGAAGCGGCGCACCAGGGCGCCTGGCAGGCTCTGCTGCAATTGATCCAGGCGCTGCTTCAGCTTGTCGGAGGACAGGTAGGGCATTGCGGTCGCACGGCACGGCAGGCCATGCACGTTAAGCGATGTGATGAAAAAAGAGGGTGAAACACGAGTGGCCGCGGGAGCACCTTCCGGCGTGAAGCCGGTGGTGCGTCGGGTGCGGGATGCACGCGGTCGGTCGGCTTCGCGGCCGAGGCCGCTCGGATGGACAAGGCCCGCGTTGCCGCGGGCCTTGGGCGATCAGCCGGCCAGGGCCTGCTTGACCAGCTTGGACACCAGGCCCATGTCGGCCTGTCCGGCCAGCTTGGGCTTGAGCACGCCCATCAGCTTGCCCATGTCGGCGGCGCTGGCCGCGCCGGTTTCGGCGATGGCCGCCGCGATGGCGGCACTGATGGCGGCTTCGTCCATCTTGGCCGGGAGGTAGCGCTCGATCACCACGATCTCCTCGCGTTCGATCGAGGCCAGGTCTTCACGGTTGGCCGCTTCGTACTGGGTCACCGAGTCCTTGCGCTGCTTGACCATCTTGTCCAGCACGGCGATCACGGCGGTATCGTCCAGTTCGATGCGCTCGTCCACTTCGCGCTGCTTGATGGCCGCGTTGATCAGGCGGATCACGCCCAGCGAGTGCTTGTCGCCGCCCTTCATGGCGGCCTTCATGTCATCGGTCAGCTGTTGCTTCAGGCTCATGGATCACCTCTTTCGGGATCGGAATACGGTTTGGAAACACGGGGACCGGGAACGCAAAAAGCCGGCTACGCTTGCGCGTGCCGGCTCTTACCCCAGTACGGAAGGCCGAAGCCTCCCGTTCAGGAGTCGCGTCCGATCAGTACAGGCGCTGACGCTTGGTCACGTCACGCGAGGAACGACGCAGCTGGCGCTTGACGGCAGCAGCGGCCTTGCGCTTGCGTTCCTGGGTCGGCTTTTCGTAGAACTCGCGCTTGCGGGTCTCGGCCAGCACGCCGGCCTTTTCGCAAGTGCGCTTGAAGCGGCGAAGAGCAAACTCGAAGGGCTCGTTCTCGCGGACTTTGACGCTGGGCATGGAATCTCCGGGACACAATGAAACCGGGTCACGCCCGGTGAGCCGCGCATTATAGTCGCTTTGAGCGGGTGCGCAAGTCCCCCGGGGTTTGCCCCGAGGCTGGGGAGGTTCACAATACGCCCATGAAAGTCCTCGGCATTGAATCATCCTGCGATGAGACGGGCGTTGCCGTCTACGACACCGACCTGTCCGGCGCCGCCGCGCTGCGCGCCCACGCGGTCTACAGCCAGATCGCGCTGCACGCCGAATATGGTGGTGTGGTGCCGGAGCTGGCCAGCCGCGACCACGTGCGCAAGACCCTGCCGTTGATCCGGCAGACGCTGGACGAGGCCGGCATCGCCATCTCCGATATCGACGGGGTGGCCTATACCGCCGGCCCGGGTCTGGTCGGGGCATTGCTGGTCGGCGCCGGGGTGGCACGGTCGCTGGCCTGGGGCCTGGATGTACCGGCCATTGCCGTGCATCACAT
>NZ_JAYFUH010000040.1:0-1291 GCF_034961085.1 Stenotrophomonas capsici
CAGCTGGGCCTGGCCGCCGCGTTCCAGGCGGCACAGAAGCCCGGCGACCGCGCCCACAACCCGCTGCTGCTGTACGGTGGCACCGGCCTGGGCAAGACCCACCTGATGCTGGCCGCCGGCAATGCCATGCGCCAGGCCAACCCGGGGGCCAAGGTGCTGTACCTGCGTTCGGAACAGTTCTTCAGCGCGATGATCCGGGCGCTGCAGGAAAAGACCATGGACCAGTTCAAGCGCCAGTTCCAGCAGGTGGACGCGCTGCTGATCGATGACATCCAGTTCTTCGCCGGCAAGGACCGCACCCAGGAAGAGTTCTTCCACACCTTCAACGCGCTGTTCGACGGCAAGCAACAGATCATCCTGACCTGCGACCGTTACCCGCGCGAGGTCGAAGGCTTGGAAGCGCGCCTGAAATCACGCTTGGCCTGGGGCCTGTCGGTGGCGATCGAACCGCCGGATTTCGAGACCCGTGCGGCCATCGTGCTGGCCAAGGCACGCGAACGCGGTGCCGAGATCCCGGATGACGTGGCGTTCCTGATCGCCAAGAAGATGCGCTCGAACGTGCGCGACCTGGAAGGGGCACTCAACACCCTGACCGCCCGTGCCAATTTCACCGGCCGCGCGATCACCACCGAGTTCGCCCAGGAAACCCTGCGCGACCTGCTGCGTGCCCAGCAGCAGGCGATCAGCATTCCCAACATCCAGAAGACCGTCGCTGATTACTACGGCCTGCAGATCAAGGACCTGTTGTCCAAGCGCCGCACCCGTTCGCTGGCCCGTCCGCGCCAGGTCGCCATGGCGCTGACCAAGGAGCTGACCGAGCACAGCCTGCCGGAAATCGGCGATGCCTTCGCCGGCCGTGACCACACCACCGTGCTTCACGCCTGCCGCCAGATCAAGACGCTGATGGAAACCGACGGCAAGCTCCGCGAGGACTGGGACAAGCTCATCCGCAAGTTGAGTGAGTAAGCCATTCGGGGCACCGGATAGGTCGTAGGGAAGAAGCCGGACGAATCATGCACCGACGCCGCAGAGGCGTCATCGCACAAAACGGTGCATGATTCGGGGGCAGACGTTGGGGAAGTTGTGGATAAAAACGCGTCTCCAAAAACGCGGAAAGTTATCCACAGCATTCCCCACCCGTTCCGGGCCAGTAGTACAGAGGGTTTCAGTGTATAGAAACCCTTTGAAAACAAATACTTGGGTGTGTTTTAAACCAAATCTGGCTCTACCAGCACCACCAAGCTTTTGATTTAACCCACATCTTTTAAAAGCATAGGGGCACGAAACCACA
>NZ_JAYFUH010000041.1:0-4808 GCF_034961085.1 Stenotrophomonas capsici
ACATCGCCGACTGCCAGGTCGGTGACCTCACCGGCCATGACGACCTGCGCGCCGTCGCCGAGGACGTGCTGGCCAGGGCGCCGGAGCGCTTCGCGCTGGCCGGCTTCTCGCTGGGCGGCTACATCGCCCAGGAGATCCTGCGCATTGCGCCCGGGCGTGTGCTGCGGCTGGCGTTGCTGGACACCTCGTACAAGGCCGATTCCGCGGAACGCGCGGCCCAGCGCGTGGCGCAGCAGAACAGCGTGCGCCTGCCCGGCACGTTCCACGGCTTCGGCGACAAGCTCATGCGCAGCTACATCGACGCCTCGCGCCTGCAGGACCATGCGCTGGTCAGTACCGTGCGCGAGATGACCTCGCGGCTTGGCGTGGAGGTGTTCCTGCGCCAGAGCCGCATCGCGCGCGTGGATGGCAGCGCCGAGCTGCGCGCCTGGCAGGGCCCGGCGCTGATCGTGTGCGGGCGCAATGATGCGATCCCGCCATTGGCGGTCAGCGCGCAGATGGCGGCGTTGATGCCGCAGGCCACGCTGGTGGTGATCGAGGACTGCGGGCACCTGGCGCCACTGGAGAAGCCCGAGCAGGTCAGCGCCGCGCTGCGGGCGTGGTTGTCGGCGTGACGCCGAGCGGTGTTCGGCAACGTCAACGTCAACAGCACCCCTCCCCAACCCTCCGCTTGGCTGCGCCAAAGGGAGGGGACAGAAGCGGGTGTGCGGCGATCCGACCGATCTAGCGGAGCCGCCCCCTCCCTTGCGCAGCAGGGGAGGGCTGGGGAGGGGTCGCTTCTGCTTTACCCGCACCCCAACCCCAAGCATGGCCCGGGACCACCAACAGGCATCAATCCCAGTGCGGTGCGATGCCCTGCGGGTTGGCCACGCGCTCACCGCGGTCCAGCGTGGCGATCTGCGCCATGTCCGCCGCATCCAGCTGCAGCGCCACCGCCTTGAGGTTGCTGGCCAGGTTCTCGCGGCGGGTGGAGGACGGGATCACCGCATAGCCCTGCTGCAACGCCCACGCCAAGGCGACCTGCGCGGTAGTGGCGCCGTGCTTGTCGGCGATGGCCTGGATCACCGGGTCCTTCAGCACCGCGCCGTAGGCCAGGCTCATGAACGCGGTGACGTGGATGCCCTGCGCACGCAGGTAGGCGATCAACGCACGGTTCTGCAGGTACGGGTGCACTTCGATCTGGTTGGTGGCGATGGCCTGCGCACCAAGGATGTCGATGGCCTGGCGGGTCAGGTCGATGGTGAAGTTGGAGACGCCGATCGCCTTGGTCAGGCCCAGCTGCCTGGCTTCGGCCAATGCGCCGAGGTACTCGCGCATCGGCACCTCATCGTTCGGCGAGGGCCAGTGGATCAGCGCCAGGTCGACGTGGTCGGTGCCGAGCTTGCGCAGGCTCTCGCGCAGGCTGGCGATCAGCGCGTCGTGGTGGAAGTTGCTGATCCAGATCTTGGTGGTCAGGAACAGGTCCTCGCGGGCCACCTTGCCGGCGGCCAGGGCCTGGCCGAGGTCGGCTTCGTTGTCGTAGATCTGCGCGGTGTCGAAGGCGCGGTAGCCCAGCTCCAGTGCGTTGTGCACCGAGTCGATCAGTACCTGACCTTTGAGGCGGTAGGTGCCCAGGCCAATGGAAGGAACGTTCATCAGGAATCTCCAGGAGTAGGGTGCTGCCGGCGATGCCGTGCAGCGCCAGGGAAAGGTCGGTCACTCAGTGCGCGGCGGCGGCGATGCCATCGGCGCGTGCATCGATGCCATCGCGGCGATCCAGGCGGCCGCTCAGCGCGGTCAGGCCATAGGCGCTCACCACCACCAGCGCACCCAGCCACGGCGTGTGCATCAGCCCGACGTGGTCCACCACCAGCCCGCCCAGCGAGGCACCGATGGCGATGCCGATGTTGAACGCGGCGATGTTCAGCCCCGAGGCCACGTCGGTGGCCTGCGGCACGAAGCGCTGTGCCTGCTTGACCACGTAGACCTGCAGCCCCGGCACGTTGCCGAATGCCACCGCGCCCATCGCCAGCACGGTCAGCAGCACCAGCACGGGGTTGTAGGCGGTGAAGGTGAGCACCAGCAGCACCAGCGCCAGCAGCGCGAAGATGCGCTTGAGCGCGGGGATCGGCCCCAGCCGGTCGGCCAAGCGTCCGCCCCACAGGTTGCCGATCGCCACCGACACGCCGTACACCAGCAGCACCAGGCTCACGGCATTGGCCGAGAAGCCGCTGACTTCCTGCAGGATCGAGGCCAGGTAGGTGAACGACAGGAAGGTGCCGCCGTAGCCCAGCGCGGTCATCGCGTAGACCAGCAACAGGCGCGGCTGCGCCAGCACCGCGAACTGCTGGCCGAAGGTGGCCGGCGCGCTGCGCGGCAGGTTGTTGGGCACCAGCAGCAGGCTGCCGAGCAGGGCGATCACGCCCAGTGCCGCCACTGCCAGGAAGGTCGCGCGCCAACCCAGGTGCTGGCCGATGAAGGTGCCCAGCGGCACGCCGATCACCAGTGCCACGGTCAGCCCGGTGAACATGATGGCGATGGCACTGGCAGCCTTCTCCTTCGGCACCACCGAGGTGGCGATGATCGAGCCGATCGAGAAGAACACACCGTGCGCCAGGCCGGTCAGCACCCGCGCCACGATCAGCGGCCCGTAGCCCGGTGCCATCCAGGCGATCAGGTTGCCGACGGTGAACAGCGCCATCAGCGCGACCAGCAGGGTCTTGCGCGGCACCCGGCCGGTCAGTGCGGTGAGCACCGGCGCGCCGATCGCCACGCCCAGCGCATACAGGGACACCAGCAGGCCGGCCGAGGGCAGGCTGACCTGCAGGTCGGCGGCGATGGTCGGGATCAGCCCGACGATGACGAACTCGGTGGTGCCGATGGCAAAGGCACCCAGCGTCAGCGCCCACAGGGCGAGGGGAATACCACGGGACATGGGAATTACCGGTGGAGGAAGAGGCTGCGCAGTCTGCGCGCCACACTGTTGCGGAAAAACCGCTTCCCGGTGCAATGATTGTTGATTTAGAGTCAATAATTATCCCGGCTGGCCGCATTCCTCGTGAAAACCACCCTTGATGAGATGCAGGCCTTCATCGCGGTGATCGACGCCGGTTCGATCACCGCCGCGGCCGAGCAGCTGGACCAGACCACCTCCGGGGTGAGCCGGGCGCTGGCACGGTTGGAGGAAAAGCTGGGCACCACGCTGCTGACCCGCACCACCCGGCGCCTGCACCTGACCGAGGAAGGCGAGGCGTTCCTGGCGCAGTGCCGCGCCATCGTCGCCTCGGTGGAGGCGGCCGAAGAGCTGATCGCGGCGCGCCGCGAGCGTCCTTCGGGCAGGCTGCGGGTGGATGCGGCGATGCCGTTCGTGCTGCACGTGATCGCACCGCTGGTGGCCAGCTACCGCGCGCGCTACCCGGAGGTCGCGCTGGAACTCAACAGCAGCGAGCGCTACATCGACCTGCTGGAACGGCGTACCGACGTGGCCATCCGCATCGGCCCGCTGGCCGATTCCACCCTGCACGCGCGGCCGTTGGCGCACAGCCGGCTGCGCGTGCTGGCCAGCCCGGCCTACCTGCAGCAGCATGGCACCCCGCGCAGCGTGGCGCAGCTGGAAACCCACGCGCTGCTGGGCTTCAACGAACCGGATTCACTCAATTACTGGCCGGTGCGCGGCGCTGACGGCGGGTCGCTGCACGTGCGCCCGGTGCTGGCGGTCTCCAGCGGCGAAACGCTGCGGCGTCTGGCACTGGAAGGCGCGGGCATCGTCTGCCTGTCCGATTTCATGACCGAGCGTGACCGTGACGCGGGCACGCTGGTGGAGGTGCTGCCCCGGCAGAACCTGGGCATCGGCCAGCCCATCCACGCGGTGTACTACCGCAACACCGCGGTGTCGGCGCGGATCACCTCGTTCCTGGACCACCTGGCGCAGGCGATCAGCACCGCCCCGTTCGCCCAATGACCCGCGCCCGGTAGCGCGCAGCCAGACTGCGCCGGGGCATGGCCCGGCGCTACCGGTTCAGTGCAGCTGCGCGTGGTGCCAGGCGTGCCTGACCAGCCAGCGGGCTTCGTCCCACGGCACGGCCAGGGCCGGCTGGTGGCGGTGGTAGCTGTCCTGCAGCACCTTGTAGAGCTGCTCTTCGTTGGCGCGCGGATAGGCCTGGTAGACGTCGTAACCCATCTCCAGCAGGCGCTGGTAATGGTCGAAATCATGTTGGCCCAGCCGGCCGATGGCATGCACGCCGCGCCAGTAGGCCAGTTCGGCGTCACGGTTGAAATCGCGTTGGGCTGCGGATGTGGTCTTCATGGGTAGGACTCCATTCGCGGTCTACCCCCTGTGCCGCCGATCCTACTGGGCGCCCTCCCTGGCGTCCAATGCCCTGCGCATTCAGGTGTGGTCGGCGCTGGCCTGGTCCAGCTGGGTGATTTCCTGCGCCGACAATGCCAGCCGCGCGGCGGCGAGCACGTCGTGCAGTTGCTCCACGCCGGTGGCACTGACGATCGGGGCGGTGATGCCGGGGCGGGCGATCAGCCAGGCCAGCGCGACCTGCGCCGGCGTGGCCTTGTGCCGGGCGGCCAGGTCATCGAGCGCGGCCAGGATGCGCAGCCCGCGCGGGTTGACGTACTGCTGCACCACCTTGGCACCCCGCGCGCTGCTCTTGGCGGCGTCGTCGGCGCTGCGGTACTTGCCGCTGAGGAAGCCGCTGGCCAGCGAGTAGTAACTGATCACGCCCAGCGACTGCTCGCGCGCCAGCGGTTCCAGTTCGGCCTCGTAGCCGGCGCGGTCGTACAGGTTGTACTCCGGCTGCAGCGTCTCGTAACGCGGCAGG
>NZ_JAYFUH010000041.1:4828-7899 GCF_034961085.1 Stenotrophomonas capsici
TGCTCCACGCCGGTGGCACTGACGATCGGGGCGGTGATGCCGGGGCGGGCGATCAGCCAGGCCAGCGCGACCTGCGCCGGCGTGGCCTTGTGCCGGGCGGCCAGGTCATCGAGCGCGGCCAGGATGCGCAGCCCGCGCGGGTTGACGTACTGCTGCACCACCTTGGCACCCCGCGCGCTGCTCTTGGCGGCGTCGTCGGCGCTGCGGTACTTGCCGCTGAGGAAGCCGCTGGCCAGCGAGTAGTAACTGATCACGCCCAGCGACTGCTCGCGCGCCAGCGGTTCCAGTTCGGCCTCGTAGCCGGCGCGGTCGTACAGGTTGTACTCCGGCTGCAGCGTCTCGTAACGCGGCAGGTTGTAGTCGGCCGACACCTTCAGCGCATCGCGCAGGCGCGTGGCGCTGTAGTTGGACGCACCGATGGCGCGCACCTTGCCGGCCTGGATCAGCCGCGCGAACGCGCCCAGGGTTTCCTCCAGCGGCACCGCATCGTCGTCTTCGTGTGCCTGGTACAGGTCGATCACGTCGGTCTGCAGGCGGCGCAGCGAGTCCTCGACCGCGGCGTTGATGTTGTCCGCCGACAGGCCCGGGTGCTCGGCCCACTTGGCCACCTTGGTGGCGATGACCACCTTGTCACGCTTGCCGCTGCGCTGCAGCCAGCGGCCGATGATGGTTTCCGATTCGCCGCCACGGTTGCCCGGCACCCAGGCCGGATAGACGTCGGCGGTATCGACCAGGTTGAAGCCGGCCTCGACGAAGGCATCGAGCAGCGCGAAGGAGGTCTTCTCGTCGGCGCTCCAGCCAAAGACATTGCCGCCAAAGGCGATGGGGCCGACCTGCAGGCCGGAACGGCCAAGTTCGCGGTACTGGGGCATGCGTATCTCCCTGATTTTTCTCCGAGCCTTGCAGCATAACGGCTGAACGTTCCGGTTCCGTGGCAACGGATTGAAAACTGCGTTCCGCGGCACGGCCACGCGCTAACGCATTGTGAACATCCGGGCGTGCATCGATGCAAATGCGCGCGTGCTAGGCTCGCGCCACACCCCTTGCCGGAGTCCGTGATGAACAAGCCAACCCCGTTGTTGTGTGCCTGTCTGTTGGGCGTGAGCGCACTGCTGTCCAGTGCCGCGGTGGAAGCCAGGGACAGTGCCGCCGCGAGCGCGCAGGTCCAGGTGCCGGCTTCGCTGCAGGCCGCCGTGGATGCCAGCACGCGCACGCCGGCCAACGTGGCCCGCGACGTCTACCGGCACCCGGCGCAGACGCTGGCATTCTTCGGCCTGCAGCCGGGCCAGACCGTGGTGGAGATCACCCCGGGTGGCGGCTGGTATTCGGAGATCCTGGCGCCCTACCTGCGCGATGGCGGCAAGTACGTGGCTGCCGTCGTGGACCCGGCGGCGCTGCCGGCCGGTGGTGGGCGCGACTACCAGCAGCGCTCGCGCGACGGGTTGGCGAAGAAGTTCAGCGAGTCGCCGGCGCTGTTCGACAAGGCCGTCGAAGTGGCCTATGACCCGGCCGCACCGGTGCTGGGCGCGCCGAACTCGGCCGACCTGGTGCTGACCTTCCGCAACGTGCACAACTGGCGCTCCAGCGGCCAGGCCGAGGGCATGTTCGGCGCGTTCTTCGCCGTGCTCAAGCCCGGTGGCACGCTGGGCGTGGTCGAGCACCGCGCCAAGGCCGACGTGCCGGCCGAGGACAAGAGCGGTTACGTGGGGCAGGCACAGGTGATCGCCATGGCCGAGGCGGCGGGCTTCAAGCTCGATGCCAGCAGCGAGGTCAATGCCAACCCGCGCGACACCAAGGACCATCCCAACGGCGTGTGGACGTTGCCGCCGTCCAACAACCACGCCGCCGCCGATGCCGGCAAGTACACCGCCATCGGCGAGAGCGACCGGATGACGCTGCGTTTCGTGAAGCCCTGAAGCACGGCAAGCGGCATGCAGCAGGGCGGGAGGCGCAGGATGCCTGCGCCTCCCGCCGTCGTTTCAGCCGGTGGTGGCGCGGCGATACACCGGATGGTGTCGGCACAGCTCGGTGACCTGGCGCGCGACGCGTTCGCTGACGCGGCGCTGCGCGTGCTCGTCCTGCGCCAGTGCCTCGAGCACATCGCATAGCCAGTGCGCGAGCAGTTCGCACTCGAGCACGCCGAAGCCGCGCGTGGTGACCGCCGGCGTGCCGAGGCGGATGCCGGAGGTGACCAGCGGCGGACGCGGGTCGTTCGGCACCGTGTTCTTGTTGGTGGTGATGTGGGCGCGCGCCAGCGCCTGGTCGGCCTGCTTGCCGGTGTACGGGCGCGATGACAGGTCCAGCAGCATCAGGTGGTTGTCGGTGCCGCCGGAAACCAGCGGGAAGCCACTGGCCTGGATGACCGCCGCCATCGCGCGCGCGTTGCGCAGCACCTGCTGCTGGTAGTCACGGAAGCCCGGTTGCAGGGCTTCCTTCAATGCCACCGCCTTGGCCGCCACCACGTGCATCAGCGGGCCGCCCTGGACGCCCGGGAACACGCCGGCGTCGAGCCGGCGGTTGAACGCCGCGTCCTGCCCACGCGAGAGGATCAGGCCGCCACGCGGGCCACGCAGGGTCTTGTGCGTGGTGGTGGTGACCACGTGCGCATGCGGCAGTGGGTCCGGGTACAGGCCGGCGGCCACCAGCCCGGCGACGTGGGCCATGTCCACCCAGAACCACGCCCCGACCTTGTCGGCGATGGCGCGCATGCGCGCCCAGTCCTTGTGCCGGGAATAGGCGGAGAAGCCGCCGATCAGCACCTTGGGCCGGGTTTCCAGTGCGATGCGCTCCATCGCGTCGTAGTCGATCAGGCCGGTGGCCGGGTCCAGCCCGTAGGGCACGATGCGATAGTGCCGGCCGGAGAAGTTGGCCGGGTTGCCGTGGGTGAGGTGGCCGCCCTGGGCCAGGTTCATGCCCATCACGGTATCGCCGGGCGAGGTCAGCGCCAGGAACACCGCGGCGTTGGCCTGCGCACCGGAGTGCGGTTGCACGTTGGCATGGTCGCACTGGAACAGCGCGCAGGCGCGCTCGATGGCCAGCCGCTCGGCCACGTCCACGTATTCGCAGCCGCT
>NZ_JAYFUH010000042.1:0-17364 GCF_034961085.1 Stenotrophomonas capsici
TGACGTGCCGCGGATCGACCTGGGCTGACGCTGCCCGGTCCCTCTCCCGCAGTCGGGAGAGGGCATGCGCCCGGGGCTATTTCCTCAGCTTGTAGGCCAGCACGTAGTCACCGGCCTTGGTGCCGATGGAACCGTGTCCGCCGGCCACCAGCAGCACCACCTGTTCGCCCTGGCTGTCCAGGTAGGTCATCGGGGTCGCCTGCCCGCCGGCGGGGATGCGCACGTTCCACAGCACCTTGCCGGTGGCCAGGTCATAGGCACGGAAGTTGTCGTCCGTGGCCGCGCTGAGGAAGGCCACGCCGGTGGCGGTCAGCATCGGTCCGCCGATGCCGGGCACGCCGATACGGACCGGCAGCGGGATCGGTGACAGGTCCTGGATGGTGCCGTTGCGGTACTGGTAGGCGACCGTGCCGGTGCGCAGGTCGGCCGCGGCCACCGTGCCCCACGGCGGCACCTGGCAGGGCACGCCGATCGGCGACATGAAGGGCGTCATCTCCACCGCGTAGTCGGCGCCCTTGTTCTCGTTGAGCCCGTGCTCGCCCTTGTTCATCTGGCGGCCGCTGGTTTCATGCTTGGGCACCAGTCGCGAGACGAAGGCCAGGTAGGTCGGCATGCCGAACATCACCTGGCGACGCGGGTCCACCGCCACGCTGCCCCAGTTGAAGGTGCCGAAGTTGCCCGGGTAGATCAGGCTGCCCTGCAACGTCGGCGGGGTGTAGCGGCCGTCGTAGCGCAACGAGCGGAACTGGATGCGGCACAGCATCTGGTCGATCAGGCTGGCACCCCACATGTCCGCTTCGCGCAGCGCCGGCGGCTCGAAGCTCAGGCTGGAGTAGGGCTGGGTCGGCGCGGTGGTCTGCCCGGGGATGTCCACGTGGCGCGATGCCGGGCGCTGTCCGACCGGCAGCAGCGCGCTGCCGTCGCGGCGGTCCAGCACGTACACGTCACCCTGCTTGGTCGGCTGCACCAGCGCCGGCGTGCGCCCCTGCGGCAGGTCCAGGTCCAGCAGCACCGGTTGCGCCGGGGTATCCATGTCCCACAGGTCGTGGTGCACGAACTGGTGTACCCAGCGCGCCTGGCCGGTGGCGATGTCCAGCGCCACCACCGAGGAGGCGTACTTTTCCTCGGCCGGGGTGCGGTACATGCCCAACTGGTCGGGCGTGCGGTTGCCCATCGGGAAATAGGCCAGCCCCAGCGCCTCGTCGGCGCTAGCCACCGCCCAGCTGTTCGGCGAGCTGGGACGGTAGACCTGTGCGGGATCGTTGGGGTCGAGCGGGGCGGTCTGCTCCGGGTTGCCGGAGTCCCAGTTCCACTGCAGCTGGCCGTTGTGCACGTCGTAGGCGCGGATCACGCCGGAAGGCGAGTTCACCGCGTAGTCGTCGTTGACCGCGCCGGCGACGATCACCTTGCCGCCGGCAATCAACGGTGGCGAGGTCGAGTAGTAATAGCCGGCCTGCTTGAACGGCATGTTGTGGGTAAGGTCGAGCACGCCGTTGTCGGCGAAGTCGCTGCAGTGCTGGCCGGTGCGGGCATCGAGGGCGTGCAGCTTGGCATCGGCGCTGGGCAGGAACACGCGCGCGGCGCAGGCGGTGGCCGCGGTGGCGCCGGGCGCGGGCGGGTCGACGAAATAGGACAGACCGCGGCAGGTCTGGTGCTGGCGCTGTGGTTCCATGCCCGCCCCCGGATCGAAGCGCCAGCGTTCCTTGCCGGTATCGGCGTCCAGTGCGATGGCCAGGCTGTGCGGCGTGCACAGGTACAGCGTGTCGCCGATCTTCAGCGGCGTGACTTCATACGTGGTTTCACCCACGTCGTCGGGGCCGCGGAGGTCGCCGGTGCGCATCTGCCAGGCCAGCTGCAGCTGGCCGACGTTTGCCGGGGTGATCTGCGTCAGCGGCGAGAACCGCTGGCCGTAGCCGCTACGCCCGTAGGCCTGCCACTCACCGTCCGGTTGCGGGGCATCGCCGAGCGCGGCGTCCGCGTTGACGATGGCCATCGGCAGCGTGCCGCGTGTCTCGTGCAGGTGGCGGGGGATGCCGGCGAAGGCGACCGCGGCCACCAGCAATGCCGCCAGCAGCACCGGCGCGCCGGACGGCCCGGTATAGCCGTGTGGGCTGGACCGGCGGGCCGCCGGCAGCGCGATCAGCAGGCCGAGCAGGGCCGGCACGCCGAGCCGGGTGGCCAACGGCCACCAGTACAGCCCGGCCTCCCACAGCGACCAGGCCAGCAGCACCAGCAGCCAACCGGCGTACAGCCAGCTCGCCCAGCGGCGGTGCCGCCACAGGCCCCAAGCCACGGCCAGCAGCACCAGGCCACTGAACAGGTAGAACGGGCTGCCGCGCAGGGACAGCAGCCAGGCACCGCCGATGGCCAGTGCCAGTCCGAACAGGGTGGTCAGCAACAGCGTGAGGATCCGCATGGCAGGTTCCGGCGGCCGGGAGAGTGGTGCCATGGTGCGCCGCGGGATGTCTGCGTGGCGTCATGTTGGTTTGTCCGTGCTGGCCGTAGAATCGAGCCTTCGTCGACCGGGGAACCGCCATGAGCATTCTGGACTTCATCAAGAAGGAACTGATCGAGATCATCGAATGGACCGATGACTCGCGTGACACGCTGTCCTACCGCTGGCCCGATGACGACCGCCAGATCAAGAACGGCGCGCAGCTGATCGTGCGCGAATCGCAGATGGTGCAGTTCGTCGCCGCCGGCCAGTACGCCGACCTGTTCGGCCCCGGCAAGCACACCCTGAGCACCCAGAACATCCCGGTGCTGTCCACCATCCTGGGCTGGAAGTACGGCTTCGAGTCGCCGTTCAAGTGCGACGTCTACTACCTCAACACGCGCCTGTTCACCGGCAACAAGTGGGGCACCGCCAACCCGGTGATGATGCGCGACGCCGACTTCGGCGTGGTGCGCCTGCGTGCGTTCGGTACCTACGACTTCCGCATCGTCGACCCGCCAAAGTTCCTCAAGGAAGTGGCCGGCACCGACCAGAACTTCCGCCTGGACGAGTTCGCCGACACCATGCGTTCGCGCATCGTCAGCGTGTTCACCGAGGCACTGGCCACGGCCAAGGTGCCGGCGCTGGACGTGGCCTCGCGCTACAGCGAGCTGGGCGACGCGCTGCTGCCGATCATCAACCCGGCCATGACCGGCAAGTACGGCATCGAGATCACCAGCTTCGTGCTGGAGAACGTGTCGGTGCCGCCGGAGGTGGAGAAGGCCATCGATGCGCGCTCGAGCATGGGCGTGGTCGGCAACCTCAACGATTACGTCAAGTTCCAGATGGGCAGCGCGATGGGGTCCGGCGGCGACGCCTCGGCCGCGGTGCCGGCGCAGATGGCGGTGGGCTTCGGCATCGCGCAGGAAATGATGCGCGGCATGCAGTCGCCGGCCGCGCCCGCGGCGGGCGCCGCGGTACCGCCGCCGTTGCCGGCGGCCGATGCCGGCGCCCCGGCGCTGGACGTGCTGACCCCGGAACAGGCCGCGCAGGCGTTGTCGGTATCGGTGGAGGACGTGATGGCCGCCATCGCCGCCGGCGACCTGAAGGCGCGCCGGATCGGCAACGCCACCCGCATCGCCCGTTCGGCACTGGAAGAGTTCCTGCGCGGCTGATGAACAACGCAACGGTGGGCAAACATCCCTGCCCGGAATGCGGCGGGGATCTGCAATGGAATGCCGCCAAGCAGGCGCTGGTCTGCCCGTACTGCGGCACCGTCGTGCCGCTGTCCGAGGCCGCGCAGGGTGATGGCGATGGCAGCGCCGGCGTGGTTGAGCTGGACCTGCTCCAGGCCCTGGCGCGGATGCAGGCCGATGCCGCCACGCAGCCGCCACCGCTGCCGCAGGACGGCAAGGGCCCGGGCGGCGTGCTCGGCATGCTGCAGAGCATGGCCGCCACGCCACCGGCGCAGCGTGGTTACGGTACGCAGCCGCGCGAGGTGCAATGCCAGAGTTGCCATGCGATCTCGGTGTTCGTCGATGGCAAGGTCGCCGACCGCTGCGAGTTCTGCGGCTCGCCGCAGATCATCGCCCACGAAACGCTCGGCGATGCGATCACCCCGCAGAGCGTGCTGCCGTTCCGCATCAGCGACGGCCAGGTGCGTGATGCGATCCGCGCGTGGTACGGCACGCGCTGGTTCGCGCCCAACCGGCTCAAGACCGCCGCGCTGACCGATACGCTCAAGGGCATGTACCTGCCGTACTGGACCTTCGACGCGCACGTGGCCGCGCAGTGGACGGCCGAGGCCGGCTACCACTACTACGTGACCGTCAGCTACCGCGACTCGCAGGGCAACACCCAGACCCGCCAGGAGCAACGCACCCGCTGGGAGCCGGCCGCCGGTTCGCTGCAGCATTTCTTCGACGACGAACTGGTGCCCGGCACCGTGGGCGTGCACCCGGCGTTGCTGCAGAAGATCGGCCAGTTCCCGACCACCACCGACCTGAAGCCGTATACGCCGGAGTTCGTGCGCGGCTGGACGGTGGAGCGTTACCAGGTGGACCTGCGCCAGGCCGCGCAGCGCGGGCAGGCACAGATGCAGGAGCAGACCCGCGCGCTGTGCGCCGAACAGGTGCCCGGCGATACCCACCGCAACCTGCAGGTGCGCGCCGACTACAGCAACCGTACCTTCAAGCACATCCTGGTGCCGGTGTGGCTGGTCAGCTACACCTACGGCTCGCGCAGCTTCCAGGTGCTGGGCAATGGCTATACCGGGCAGATCGCCGGTGAACGTCCCTACAGCGCGTGGAAGATCTTCTTCGCGGTGGTGGCGGCGCTGGCGGTGTTGCTGGTGGTGGTCTACGTGCTCGGCATGCAGCAATGACGGCCAGCGACGGCGCGGGGGCTTGAAATCCCGCGCCGTATCCCCCATATCGGGTTGGTTGAAACGAGAAAGAGGGAGGCTCATGGAAGCCAACACGACTGGAAGGGTCCAGTGCATGAAGTGCAAGGCGGTGTACGCGCCGGTGATCAAGGTGCTGGAACGGGTCTGCCCGGAGTGCCTTTCGATCAAGACCGTAGCACTGCAGGCCAGCCAGCAGTCCCGCGCCAACGCCGGGGCCTGACCCGCCCGCCACCAAGTCCAAGGCCAGGCTGACGCCTGGCCTTTTTCATGGGCGCTGCCCGGCGGCCGTCACTGGCCCATGTGCAGCACCGGCAGGAACCCGCCGTACACCACGCGCTTGCCATCGAACGGCATCGGGTTGTTGGCCGGATCCATGCGCGGGTCCTCCATCATCCTGCGCATGCCGGCATCGCGGGTCTCCTTGTCCGGCCATTCGATCCACGAGAACACCACGGCCTCATCCGCGCCGGCCTGCACGGCGCGGTGGAAATCGGTGAGCTGGCCATGCGGCACGTCGTCGGCCCAGCACTCGGTCACGCGCAGCGCACCGTACTCGATGAACAGCGCATCGGCGAGCTTGGCATGGGCGATGAAGCGGTCCTTGTTGGCCTGCGGCACGGCGGCCAGGAAACCATCGACGTAGGACATGGGGCACCTCCTGCGGGGGACATCGGACGGTGGCCGGAGTATGCGCCGGCGGATGTTGCGCCCGCGCAAACGGGGCGGGCCTGCCGCGGCCGGATCGGCACGGGGTCGATCTTTGTCAGCCTGGCCGGCGCAGCGGCTGCGGACAATTCCCCCGCCCCCCGGGGGCGGGCGGGTCCGCTCAATGAACGTCCACGCCTGCCGCTATGGGGGGATGCCCTGTCCGGCCCGGTCGCCCACCGCCGCCGGACGCCCCAACCCGACCCGGCGCCCGGCCCGCATGGCGCGCGCTCCCGCAAGGAACGACGATGCACCTCCCCCAACGCGCCGCCCTGGCCCTGGCCGCCCTGTGCATGCCGTTGGCCGCACAGGCACAGGACGCCGCCCCGGCCACCCGCGTTTCCACCCAGATCTTCGTCAACGCCAGCCAGCTCGACCGTGATGGCGTCACCCGTGACGACGAAGGCCTGGCCGTCGACCTCAAGCGCGCCTTCATCAACGTGGACCACCGTTTCAACGAGCGTTGGTCCATGCAGGTCACCACCGACCTGCAGTGGCTGCGCAACAGCCAGGCCAGCGACCTGTGGCTGCGCCACGCCTACCTGCAGCGCAGTTTCGGCAAGGGCAGCTGGCTGCGGCTGGGCAATGCGCCGTTGCCGTGGATCCAGCAGGAGTCCGCGCGCGAGGGGTTTCGCTACGTCGACGCCGGCCTGATCGCGCGGACCCGGATGGGCAGCACGGCCGATTACGGCGTGCACGGCCAGTACAGCCGCGGGGACCTGGTGTACGCCGCCTCGGTGGTGACCGGCGGCGGTTACCAGAAGCCGCGCCTGGGCCGCCGCGCGGATGTCGAGGCGCGGGTCGGATGGATGCCGGCCAAGGGCGTCGAGCTGGCGGCAGGCGGGTACCGTGGCACCCGTGCGCAGGATGCCGGCAACCGGCCGCGCGAACATACCGCGCAGCGCTGGAACGCGATGGCCAGTTGGGTGGGCGAGCGCGGCCGCGTTGGCGCGCAGTATTTCCACGCACAGGACTGGAACCGGATCACCCGCCCCGGCAGCGACGACCAGCGTGGCTGGTCGGCCTGGGCGAGCTACCGGTTGACGCCGGCCTACGCGCTGTTCGCCCGCCACGAGCAAACCCGCATGAGCCTGGACATCGACCCGCGCACGCGCGAGCGCTATGACCAGTTGGGCGTGGAGTGGAAGCCCAACGGCCACCTGCGCCTGGCGATGGTCGGCAAGCGCGTGGAGCAGCGCACCACCAGCCGCACGCTGGAAAGCCACGAAGCCGGCCTGTGGGCGCAGCTGGCGTTCTAGCGGAATCGCACCCCTGTGCCGTCGGCGCAGGGGCGGGGAAGGGCATGCCCGCGTGGTGGGGGCTTACTCGCCCTGGTACTGCTTTTCTTCCACCAGCGCCGAGCCGGCGACGCGGTTGATCTCGTTCTTGACCACGATGCGCTCGCCGTTGGTGCCGTAGACGCCACGCGCCAGGGTGATGAACTCGGCGCCGAAATCCTGCTGCGATTCCTTGGCGCGCAGGGCGTCCTGGATGTCCCACATGCGCTCGTTGATGGCCTTGAGCTGCTCCTTCAATGCCGCCAGCGCCGGGCGCGCGGCCTGCTGTTCCAGCCACAGCGGCCACAGGCCATCCAGTTCGGTGCGCACGTTGGCCAGCTTGCCGGCCTCGGTGATGCGCTCGGCCTTGATCTCCAGGATGGTGATCTTGTCGATCAGTTCGCCAATCGATACCGGGGTCAGCAGGGTCTGCACGTGGACATTCGCCATTTTCAGGGATGCGCCCATGATACCGCCCGGGGACAACGGTTACCGATGCACCGGTGTTGGCCCGGAGCGCATCGGGTTGCGCACAATGCGGGCCTGTTCATCCACCGGAGTGACCGATGCCGTTGCGTTCCTGTCTTGCGATGCCACTGCTGCTGGTGGCGTGGGCGGCTTCGGCCAACGACGCCCGCCTGGACGGTGCGTGGGAGTTGCAGTCCGGTGAGTCCATCAATGCCGAAGGCGCGGTGGTCGACTACGCCAGCCTGAAGCTGGCCGGCACCAAGCTGCTGGCCGATGGCCGCTTCGCCTTCACCACGACCCGCGCCGGCACGTTCTGGGCGGGCGGCTCGGGCCGTTGGCAGGCCGAGGCGGGCCAGTACGTGGAAACCCCGCTGATGGCGTCCTACCCGCTGGAAAATGGAGGTACCTACACCTTCCGTTACACGCTGGAAGGCGATGTGTGGACGCTGGAACGCTGGGAAGGGCAGCGCCGGGTCGAGCGCGAAGTCTGGAAGCGCGCCCCCGCACAGCCGTAGACGCGGCCTCGGCGGGGAAACCGGCAGCGCTCGAAGCAAACGCAAAACAGCACCCCTCCCCAACCCTCCCCTTGCTGCGCAAAGGGAGGGGGCAGGGCGGTGCGTTCGGGGGTCAGCCCTCTACCTGCGGCGGGAAACCTGCTTCATCCAGGGCCTGGGTGAAACGCGCCAGCGGCTGCGCCGACTGGATCTGCACGGTCTTGCTGGGCAGGTCGATGTCCACCGTCGCGGCCGGATCGATGTCCTTCACCGTGGCGGTCACGCTGCGCGCGCAGCCGCCGCAGGTCATGCTTTCGATATGCAGTTTCATGGGGAGCTCCTGTGGATGGGCGGCAAGGATGCGCCTTGCCACGGTGGCAAGGTCAAGCGCCATCGGCCCATGAATGGCGGCGGTTGGCCCGGCCTTCAGGCTGCTTGACCTTCCCATCATGGGAACCTTTAAGGTGCAGCCGACCACCCATGGAGACACGCCGATGACCACGGCAAACGCCGGCCAGCCCGGCCACCAGGACCTGATGATCGAAGGCATGACCTGCGCCTCGTGCGTGGGCCGCGTGGAGCGCGCGCTGAAGGCGGTGCCGGGCGTGCAGTCGGCCAGCGTCAACCTGGCCACCGAACGCGCCAGCGTGCAGGGCGATGCGGCGCTGGACGCCGGTGCGCTGATCGCCGCCGTCGCCAGGGCCGGCTACACCGCCAGCCGCGTCGACCCGGCCGGTGCCAGCGAGGATGCCCAGGCACAGCGGCATGCCGATGAACTGCGCGTGCTCAAGCGCGACCTGTTGCTGGCCGCGCTGCTGACCCTGCCGGTGTTCGCGTTGGAAATGGGCGGACACCTGGTGCCGGCCTTCCACCACTTCATCGCCGGCACGCTGGGCACGCAGAACAGCTGGTTGCTGCAGTTCGCGCTGACCACGCTGGTGCTGGTGCTGCCGGGCCGTCGCTTCTACCAGAAGGGCATCCCGGCGCTGCTGCGCGCCGCCCCGGACATGAACTCGCTGGTCGCGGTGGGCACGCTGGCAGCCTATGGGTTCTCGCTGGTGGCCACGTTCGCGCCGCGCCTGTTGCCGGCCGGCACGGTCAACGTCTACTACGAAGCAGCGGCGGTGATCGTCACCCTGATCCTGCTCGGCCGCATGCTCGAGGCCAAGGCCAAGGGACGTACCTCCGAGGCCATCAAGCGTCTGCTGACGCTGCAGGCCAAGACCGCCCGCGTACGCCGCGACGGCAGCGTGGTCGAGCTGCCGCTGGAACAGATTGGTAGCGGTGACGTCATCGACGTGCGCCCGGGCGAACGCATCGCGGTGGATGGCGAGGTGATCGACGGCGAGAGCTATGTCGACGAATCGATGATCAGCGGCGAGCCGGTGCCGGTGCGCAAGGCACCGGGCGGCACCGTCATCGGCGGCACCGTCAACCAGACCGGCACGCTCGGCGTGCGTGCCACGGCGGTGGGCGGTGCCACGGTGCTGGCGCAGATCATCCGCATGGTCGAGCAGGCGCAGACCGCCAAGTTGCCGATCCAGACCCTGGTGGATCGCATCACCCTGTGGTTCGTGCCGGCGGTGATGGGCCTGGCGCTGCTCACCTTCGTGGTGTGGTTGCTGTTCGGCCCGCAGCCGGCGCTGACCTTCGGCCTGGTCAACGCGGTGGCGGTGCTGATCATCGCCTGCCCGTGTGCGATGGGCCTGGCCACGCCGACCTCGATCATGGTCGGCACCGGCCGTGGCGCGGAGCTGGGCGTGCTGTTCCGCAAGGGTGAAGCGCTGCAGCTGTTGAAGGAAGCGCAGGTGGTGGCGGTGGACAAGACTGGCACGCTGACCGAAGGCCGTCCGGTGCTGACCGACCTGCAGCTGGCCGACGGCTTTGCACGCGCCGACGTGCTGGCCCGCGTCGCCGCGGTGGAAGACCGTTCCGAGCACCCCATCGCCCGTGCCATCGTCGGTGCGGCCCAGCAGGAAGGGCTGCAGTTGCCGGCGGTGGAGGCGTTCGAATCGGTCACCGGCTACGGCGTGCGCGCCCAGTCCGGCGGCATGCGCGTGGAAGTGGGCGCGGACCGCTTCATGCAGGCCCTGGGGCTGGACGTGGCGGTGTTCGGCCAGGACGCCAAGCGCCTGGGCGAGGAGGGCAAGAGCCCGCTGTACGCCGCCATCGATGGCCGCCTGGCGGCGATCATCGCCGTCTCCGACCCGATCAAGCACGACACCCGCACCGCCATCGCCAGCCTGCACGCGCTGGGCCTGAAGGTGGCGATGATCACCGGCGACAACCGCCGCACCGCCGAAGCCATCGCACGCCAGCTGGGCATCGACGAAGTGGTGGCCGAGGTGCTGCCGGACGGCAAGGTCGAGGCGGTGCGCCGGCTCAAGGCCGCGCATGGCCGCCTGGCCTACGTGGGCGATGGCATCAACGACGCGCCGGCGCTGGCCGAGGCCGACGTTGGCATGGCGATCGGCACCGGTACCGACGTGGCCATCGAGGCCGCCGACGTGGTGCTGATGTCCGGCAGCCTGCAGGGCGTGCCCAACGCCATCGCGCTGAGCAAGGCGACAATGGGCAACATCGGCCAGAACCTGTTCTGGGCGTTCGCCTACAACACCGCGCTGATCCCGGTGGCCGCGGGCGCGTTGTATCCGCACTGGGGCGTCCTGCTCTCGCCGGTGTTCGCCGCCGGCGCGATGGCGTTGTCCTCGGTGTTCGTGCTGGGCAATGCGCTGCGGCTCAAGCGCTTCCAGCCGGCCAAGGGGTGAGGGAGACGAGGATGGAAGCAAGCATGAACATCGGCCAGGCGGCCAAGGCCAGCGGCATCTCCGCCAAGATGATCCGCTACTACGAGGACACCGGCCTGATCGGGCCGGTGGCCCGCACCGAGTCGGGCTACCGCATGTACGGCCCGCGCGACATCCACACGCTGGGCTTCATCAAGCGTTCGCGCGACATGGGCTTCAGCGTCGAGCGCATCGCCGAGTTGCTGCAGCTGTGGCAGGACCGCTCGCGCCACAGCGCCGACGTCAAGCGCATGGCGCTGGAGCACGTGCAGGTACTGCAGCAGCGCATCACCGAATTGCAGGAGATGGTGCGCACCGTGCAGGCGCTGGCCGACTGCTGCGCAGGCGACGAGCGCCCCGACTGCCCGATCCTGCGTGACATCGAGACCGGCGTGCCATTGCTGGAAACACCGCTTCCCACCACATTCGGCAAAGTCGGTGGCGCGCACGGGCATTGATTCTTCATGCAGCGGATGCATGGCTGAATGAAATGCGGCGCGCGCTGCGCGCGTGGCAGAAAACGCCTGAATGGAAGCCTAAAAAACGCGTTCTTCGTGGCCCATGGTTTCAGGATGGGTTGGGGTGACTAACGGAAAAATTACATCCGGACGTACGCAGCAGCCCTCATCGCTGCGTGCCATCAAGTCTGTAATCCCCCTACGAATAAGGTGTACCCATGAAGACTTCGTTGATCGCTCTGGCCCTGGCAGCCGCTCTCCCGTTCGCTGCTTCGGCCGCCGAAGGCCTGTCCTACAACTACGCTGAAGCGGACTACGCCAAGACCGACATCGATGGCGGCAAGGCCGATGGTTGGGGCGTGAAGGGCTCCTGGGCGTTCCACCAGAACTTCCACGTGTTCGGTGATTTCGACCGTCAGGAAATCGACCACACCAACGCCCGCTTCAACCAGTGGCGCGTCGGCGTTGGCTTCAACAAGGAAATCGCCAACAGCACCGACTTCGTTGCGCGCGCGGCCTACCAGAAGCTGGACCTGCGTTACGCCGACCTGGACTTCAACGGCTACAGCGCTGAAGCCGGCATCCGCACCGCGTTCGGCCAGCACGCCGAAGTCTATGCACTGGCTGGCTACGAAGACTTCGACAAGAAGCACGGCGTGGAGCCGCTGGACGGTGGCCAGTTCTACGGCCGCCTGGGTGGCCAGGTGAAGTTGAACCAGAACTGGGGCATCAACGGCGACATCAAGATGAACCGCCACGGCGACAAGGAATGGACCGTCGGCCCGCGCTTCAGCTGGTAAGACGTTCGTACCTGTTGCACAGAGAAAGGCCCGGCATTGCCGGGCCTTTCTTTTTTTTGCTTGATTGAAGGGCGGCCCTCACCCCAACCCCTCTCCCGCTGGCGGGAGAGGGGCTTCAAACGCTGCAGCTGCACAGACTCGCCTCAACACGCGCTGGGCTGAGCCCCTCTCCCGCCAGCGGGAGAGGGGTTGGGGTGAGGGTAATCCGCCCTTGTAACCCAGTGGTAACCAAACTGCAGCATCGTGCACGGCGATCCCAAACAATCGCTGCCATGAAGACCCGCCTGCTGCTTGCCGCCTCGCTGTTGCTGACCACGCCGCTGGCCTGGGCCCAGCGCGACTACGTCCCGCTGGAACAGCGGCTCAGTGCCGAGCAGTTGCGTGAGGTCGGGCTGAGCGCGCAGCAACTGCAGTTGCTCAACCGCATGCTGGGCGAGGCCGACGCCGCGGCGCCGGCGGCAACGACGGCGCTGCCGGTGCCGGCACCGATGCAGATCGGCCTGGAAGAAGGCCCGGTGCAGGCCAGGGTGCAGGGCGCGGTGGAAGGCTGGGAGCCGGGCACGGTGTTCACGCTGGACAACGGCCAGCAGTGGCGGGTGCTCAAGGGCCAGATGCGCCTGCGCCAGACCCTGCAGTCGCCGGAGATCCAGGTGGTGCCTGGCATCGCCGGCCGCTGGTTCCTGCAGGTCGACGAGGACCTGCCCAAGGCGCGCGTCTACCGCATCCGTTGAACCCGGCACCGCCGGCAGGCGCGACTCCAGTGGCCCGGCCGGCATCGCTGGGGCATCACGTGCTTCGCGGCCAAGGCCGCTCCTACGGGCGTACCCGCTGGGTCAGGCCCTTGAGGAAGTTGCGCAGGGCCTGGTCGCCGCATTCGCGGTAGTTCTTGTGGTCCGGCTGGCGGAACAGCGCCGACAGTTCCGGCTTGGACATCGGGAAGCCGGCGGCTTCGAAGATCGCATGCATGTCCACGTCCTTCAGCTCGAAGGCCACGCGCAGCTTCTTCAGCACGATGTTGTTGGTGACGCGCTTTTCCGGAGGGCGCTGCGGCTGCGATTCGTCGCGGCCACGGTAGTGGTAGATCAGGCCATCGAGGAAGCGCGCCAGCACCGCGTCCGGGCAGGTCTCGAACAGGGGCTCGTCATCCTTGCGCAGGAAGTCATGCACCTGGGCCGGGTCCACCGCGAAACCGGGGTCGGCCAGCAGGATGGTGTCCACCACCATGGCATCGCTCAGGTCGAGCATGTAGCGGATGCTGCGCAGTACGTCGTTGTTGATCATTGCCACTCCGGAACGGCCGCGCGGGACCGTCCGGCGGCTGCATAGTGTAACGCCGGGCCCCGGCCGGGCCGTCTACAATTGCCGGCGATTCAGCTGGAATACCGCCCCATGCGCACGCTTGCCTACGCCGCCCTTTCCGCCGGCACGCCCCTGCAACCGCTGGCGATCGACCGCCGCGCGCTGCGCGCCGACGACGTGGCCATCGACATCCTGTACTGCGGGGTGTGCCACTCCGACCTGCACCAGGCCCGCAATGACTGGGGCTCGGCGCGCTACCCGATGGTGCCCGGGCACGAGATCATCGGCCGCGTCAGCGCGGTCGGCCCGGCGGTGAAGGGGCTCAAGGTCGGCGACGCGGTCGGCGTGGGCTGCATGGTCGACAGTTGCCAGGACTGCGACCAGTGCCACCACGGCGAGGAACAGTTCTGCCGGCACGGCGTGACCATGACCTACAACGGCCGCGACCGCGTCAGCGGGGAGATCACCCAGGGCGGCTATTCGCGGGCGATGGTGGTGCGCGAGGCCTTCGCCATCGCGTTGCCGCCGGCGCTGGACCTGGCCCGCGCCGCGCCGCTGCTGTGTGCCGGCATCACCAGCTGGTCGCCGCTGCGTCGCCATGGCGCCGGCCCGGGCACCCGGCTGGGCGTGATCGGCCTGGGCGGGTTGGGCCACATGGCGGTCAAGCTGGGCGTGGCGCTGGGCTGCGAGGTCACCCTGGTCACCGGCAGCGCCGGCAAGGCCGAGGATGCGCGCGCGCTTGGCGCCCACCACGTGCTGGTATCGCGCGATGCCGAGGCGATGAAGGCCGCCACCGCGTCGATGGACCTGATCCTGGACACGGTGCCGGTGTCGCATGACCTCAAGCCCTACGTGAAGTTGCTGGACGTGGGCGGACGGCTGGTGATCGTCGGTGCGCTGGAAGAGATGCCGCCCCTGGATGCCGGCTTGCTGGTGCGCGGACGCAAGCAGGTGGGTGGTTCGCTGATCGGTGGCATCGCCGAGACCGCCGAGCTGCTCGCCTTCTGCGCCGAGAACGGCATCTACCCCGACTGCGAGCAGATCCGGATGCAGGACATCGACGCGGCCTTCGAACGCATGGAGCGCGCCGACGTGAAGTACCGCTTCGTCATCGACATGCGCAGCCTGCAGGAGACGGCCGGCTGAGGCCGGTCCGCTTGCGATGAGCCTGCGCGCGATCATCCACCTGTGCCTGCACGTGGCGGTGCCGGCCCTGCTGGCGTGGCTGTTCTGGCGCCCGCAGTTCGGCAAGGCGTGGCTGTTGCTGCTGCTGGGCTGGGTGATCGACCTGGACCACCTGCTGGCCGACCCGATCTACGCCCCGGACCGCTGCAGCGTGGGCTTCCACCCGCTGCATACCGCGCCGGCGGTGGCCGTCTACGCGGGCCTGACGGTGCCGCGGCGCACCCGGCTGTTCGGCATCGGGTTGCTGGTGCACATCGCGCTGGATGCCATCGACTGCGTGTGGATGCGCTGCAGCAGCTGAGTGCTTACCAGCCGCCCCAGGGGCCGGGGCCGTAGTAACCGAACGGACCGCCGCCCTCGCCCTTGCTGAGGTGGATGTTCACATCCATGCGCCGGGTCTTGCCGTCGTCGTTGGTGTAGTTCTTGCCCAGGTTCAGGTCCACCGCGCTCCAGTGGCTGTTGCCGTAGGCCTTGGAATAGCCGATGCCGGTACTTACCGCGCCGTGCACCTGCAGCGTGTCGTCCACCACGGTGGGGGCATCCGGGTCCGCCTTGCGCGGCAGGCCGCGCCCGCTGTGGTCGCCGTAGTAGGTGCCAGGGGCATCGCGCTGGTAGGACGGGTCGCCCAGGTAGCGCATCGGCGCCTGCGGCACGCTCAGGTCCAGTGATTCGGGGGTCGGGTCGTTGGCCAGGGCAACGACCGGGGCCAGCAGCAGGGCGAGGAGCAGCGGGGATCGGATCACGGGAATCACTCCAGGTGCAGGCCGCGCCGCGGATGACGGGCCATCCGAACGCTACCAGAATCGGCTTGAATGATGCCTGTCATCCCCTGCCAGGTTCAGCCACCCCGGCCACGTTCGCGCCGCTGGAACGCGTACAGCGCCGCCAGTGGATGCTTCCGGCGCTCGATCGCGGCCTGCACGATGGCCGCGCCGGTCATCGAGTAGGTGATGCCGTTGCCGCCGTAGGCCATCGCGAAATGGACCCGCGGGCCCCATTGCGGGTGCGGGCCGAAGAAGGGCAGGCCGTCGTCGGTTTCGGCGAAGGTGCCGGCCCAGGCGAAGGCAGGGGGCACCTGCAGGTGCGGGAACAACGCGGCGACCTTGCCGGCCAGGCCGCGTGCCTTGCGATCGACGCGGGCATCGCGCCGGGCCGGGATGTCGACCGCGTCGTCGTCGCCGCCGACCAGCAGGCGCTGGTCCGCGGTGCTGCGCAGGTACAGGTACGGGCGCGCGGTCTCCCACACCAGGGTGGAGGCGAGCAGGCCAAGCATGTCCCGTGGCAACGGGTCGGTGACGTAGGCATAGCTGCTGCGGTTGCTGGCCACCTTCTGCGTCAGCCAGTGCTGGCTGGCGTAGCCGGCGGCGACCACCACCTGCCGGCAACGTACGCTGACGCCGTCGCTGGTACGGAGCAGGACGCTGCGCGGGTGTACCTCGATGCCGTCGATGCGGGTGCGGTCATGCACCCGTCCGCCGGCGCGTTGCAGCCGCCGCAGCAGCCGGTAGGTCATGCGGTAGGGGTCGATGCGCGCGGCCACGTCGCTGAGGATGGCCCCGGGGGCCGTGAAGCCGAAGCGCTCCCGCACGCCCGCCGCATCCAGCCAGTGCACGGCCAGGCCGTGCCGTTGGCGCAGTTCGAACTCGTCGATCAGGGGGCCCAGGTCCCTGCGCCGGCTGGCGTAGTACAGGCTGCTGGCGCGCTGGAAATCCACGTTGCGGACCTGCCCGGCGAGTTCGCCCAGTTCGCCGACGGCCTCGGCGCAGGCCCGGTACGCCTGCAGCGCGGCCTCCAGCCCGAAGCGGCGGGCCAGTTCGGACATCGGCGTGTCGATCTCGTACTGCAGCAGGGCAGTGCTGGCCGCGGTGGAGCCCCAGCCGATGTCGCGTTGTTCCACCACCACGACCTCATGGCCGTGGCGGCCCAGCCGCTCGCCGATCAGCGCGCCGGTGATGCCGCCGCCGATGACCACCACCTCGCAGTGCAGGTCGCGCTCCAGCCGCGGGAACGCCTGCATCAGGCCATTGCGGATCGCCCAGAACGGATAGCCGCTTTTCAGGTCCATGGCCGCCGGTGCCGGTTCATGCCGTGCGGTGCCCGGTGTGCGGGGTGTGGATCAGTTCGTCCACGTCGAAGCCGTTCTGGCGGGCGTAGGCGATGTAGTGGCGCCGGGTGGTCTCGTCCATCTCCGGCTGGCGCGCCAGCAACCACAGCGAGTGCCGGTCGGGGCTGCCGACCAGCGCGGTGGAATAGCTGCGGTCCAGCTGGATCACCCAGTAGTCGCCCACGCCCCAAGGTGCCGCGCGTGCGCCGTGGGTGGGGAAGCTCACTTCCAGCCTGCTGTTGTTGCCATCTACCGGCCACGCCTGGCCGATCGCTTCCTCCAGCTCGCCATGGTGCAGGCAGCGGCTCTGCACGCGCAGGCTGCCGTCGTCGTTGAGCGAGTAGAAGGCGCTGACGTCGGTGGCATCCCGGGGTTCGTGCTGCAGCGGCAACCGGTCGATTTCGTACCACGTGCCCAGGTAGCGCTGGAGCTCCAGCGACGACACGGTGGGCAGGGGCGGGAGCTTGCGCATGGTGCAACGGCGGTCGGGCGTCGGGAGTCCAGCTATAGGCCAGCAGCGGTGAAGGGGTTGTGGCCGGCATACCCCTTTTCGGCAAGCTTGGCGTGCCGTGCGCAGCGGCCATGCCGGTGCGTGGCGCCGTTAACCCGGGCTTGAACCTGGCGGGCTTAGGCTGGTGCCATCCGTCAGCGGGAGAAATCCATGTACGCAGTGATACTGCTCAAGGGCCAGAACCGTTTCGCGCGCGAGCGCTGGGAATCGCTGCCGGCGCGGGTGGAGTACGAAGGGCACGGCTTCTCGCTGCGCGCCGGGCCACACCACCCCCCGTCCGATGGACTGGAATTCGACCCGGTGGCGGTGTACGCGCCGGACGAGTTGACCGAGGAGGAATTCCAGGAGATCTACGCGCTCAACGCGCCGCATATCGCCGAGCTGCGCGCGACGTATTGAGGCGTGCCGGCGCGAAGCAGCGGGTGGTTCGCATGATCTG
>NZ_JAYFUH010000043.1:0-10900 GCF_034961085.1 Stenotrophomonas capsici
CGTGCCATTTGGGGGTACGAAGGTAGTGCCATAGTAACCGCCGCGTTGAAGCTCTCGCCCTTGCTATTTCCTCGCCCCGGCGAGCTGCGTAGCGCACGCTGGGCAGATATCGACCTTGATGCAGCGGAGTGGCGGTATGTCGCTACCAAGACCAACACACCCCACATTGTTCCGTTGTCCAAGCAGGCAATTGAAGTTCTCACTGAGCTGCGCCCTCTCACCGGCCGAGGCCAGTACGTTTTCCCAAGCCTTCATGGGAAAGGACGTTCGATGAGCGAGAACACGATAAATGCGGCCATACGCCGGATGGGGTTTGACTCAAAAACCATGACGGGGCATGGGTTCCGTGCAATGGCGCGGACTATTCTTGATGAGGTACTAGGGTTCCGTCCCGACTACATCGAGCATCAGCTTGCTCATGCGGTTCGTGACCCCAATGGACGAGCCTACAATCGCACTGCTCACTTGGGCGAGCGTCGCAAGATGATGCAGGAATGGGCTGATTATTTGGACAACCTGCGAGCTTAGAAGATAGATTCGTGCCCAATGCCGCGTTGGGGCGTGTACGTTGAACTGGGCAATGTCCTCAGCCCGCGGCATGAGGTATAGGCGGCTTCCACCATTGAGGCTCTGATTGTTTTTCAGCTCGACGTAGAGCCGGCTTCCCGTGGCACCTCGCAGCGCGTCGATGTAATGCGCAATGAAGTCCAAGCGAATCGCTTCGTCCGCTTCCAGCAACTTGAGGAAGAAATGTGGGTGCGCTTGCGCCAGGTTATGTACGCCCAAAATTCTTGTCGCTGACGACAGAAATCATCACTCGGATCACAAATGCTGTCGCGGATGTCTCGCAGGTTATCTATTCCTAAGAGCCACTTACTCCTCGCTAGTGAGGCGACAAGCATTCATGTACCACCAGCGCCCCTCGGTTAGCGCCGGCCGATGTCTCTTGTGCGTTGATTGCCCGACGCCCATAATGTTGCCGCCGTCGCATATCATCGGCAGCATTGGCTAGTAGTCGTTTAGCCACTCATCTGGAAAAGGACAGTTCCAATGACGGCTAAGAAGGGCAACCTTTCGTGGCTAAGTGCGTTCATCGCCTTTGATGTAGCGATTCTCTGTGCGGTCCTCGCCCCTCAACTCCGACTTATTGCCACTGAGCCCGAGGTTGTAGCCCGAGCCGCCAGTTCGCTCCTTGCGCCCCCCGCCCTGCTGCTTCTGTCTTCATTGATCCCAAATCAAGTGAAGGCATCCCTCGTTTTCTGGAGAGGCAAGTTTGCACTGCCAGGGCATAGAGCGTTCAGCCACCACGCGCATAGAGACCCGCGTATCGACACGGCAAAGCTCAATGCTCGCGTATCGCCGTATCCGGTTGACGAGTTGGAGCAGAACTCGACCTGGTACCGGATCTATCGCGCGCATCGCGATGATGCTGCTGTTGTAGACGCCAATCGCCGCTTCCTTCTGTTCCGCGACCTGGCTGTTGTTTCCATACTCCTGGCGCTCTTGCTCCCCCTTGGCCTGTGGGCGATCGGGCTAGGCCTCGCAGTCACTCCAACTCTTATCGTATTCCTCGCACAGTACGCATTGTCAGCAGTCGCAGCCATGCAAGCAGGCGTTCGGCTTGTCACAACCGTCCTGGCGATAGAAAGCACCGCAGACATCAATCAGAAGCAAGGAGGCTAGCTATGCCCGTGGTAAAGAGCTACTCGGTTGGCAATGGCGACATGTTCTACATTCGCCATGGCAGCGACAACTTCACGATCATCGACTGTGACCTCAATGCGGAAAATGCTGCAGAAATACTCGACGACCTTCGCATGGCAGGTGCCGGAAAGGGAATTCACAGGTTCATTTGCACTCATCCCGACGAAGATCACTTTGGCGGAATTGAACGCCTCGATGATGCACTCCCTATACATAATTTCTACGTCGTAAAGAATCAGGCGATCAAGGACAACGAAACGACGTCGTTTACGCGCTATTGCATCCTGCGGGATGGCCCCAAAGCCTACTATATCGAGAAGAACTGCAAGCGAAAGTGGATGAACCTCTCTGACACGGAACGGGGATCGTCCGGGATTACTGTTCTATGGCCTGACGTAGAGAACGACCACTTTAAACAGGCCCTGGCAGATTGCGACGCCGGCTACTCTTACAACAACACATCGGCAGTCATTCGCTATCAGCTCGAGGGAGGAGCCAGCTTCCTCTGGCTAGGCGATCTACATACTGACTTCATGGAGAGCATCACCGAAAGCATCGACCTGACTAAAACAACGGTCGTGTTTGCAGCCCACCACGGAAGACACTCCGGGAAAATTCCAAATTCATGGCTTGAGAAGCTTGACCCTCAGATCATTGTCATTGGCGAAGCACCATCTCGCCACCTGAATTACTACAGCGGCTACAAGAAGATTACCCAGAATAGAGCGGGAGATATAACCTTCGACTGCGTTGGCGAACTTATTCACATCTACACATCCAACCCGGACTATGAAGGCGATGCCTTACCATTAATGGACCTTGGTCAGGATGGGTTTCCTAACTACCTTGGAACTTTGGAGGTTGAATTTGAGTACACCCTGTAGAGACATGAGTCCAGTCTCCGTGGCCTGAGAGATTGACATACGGGGCAAGCTGCTGTGTCGACCACAGGGGTGTAATGACCTACCGTTCCTGCTCAGGTCATACGGTTAATGTAGCGGCATAGGCCGCATCCGGGGTCATCATCTTCAGTGCTAGGTGAGGGCGCTTTTCGTTGTAGAAGGCGATCCAGTCTGCGATCACCCGCGGGCATGGGTCTGGCTTTCGAAGCGACGCCGATGCACGCATTGCTCCTTGAACGTCCGGATTACCCGTTCCATCATCCCGTTCTGCTGTGGGCAGTGCGGGGTGATGAACTCCTGCTGTTGGCCTAGCTGCGCACCAGGCGCGTGTAGTCGCCGCTGGTGAACACCAGCCCGTTGTCCGAGTGCAGTAGGAAAGGCGCCGGCACCCGCCCCAACGTGCCGTAGCGCGTGATGAGGGCCTGTTTCAGCGCGGCCGACGCGGTGCCTTGCCGGTGCGCGACAGGTGCCATCCGAGCAGCTGTCGGGTGCCACAGTCGATCACCAGCGCCAGACTCAGCCAGCCATCCTTGCCACTCCATATCGACGACATTTGGCAGCCGCCATCTTGATAGGCGCACTCAGTCCGTTAGTCGGCCATCAGAGTTGCGATCTGCGTTGGCCCGCATAGGTCACTCTGCACATGGGGAGGCAGAAGCCTAGTGAGTGCTCTGCCGTGATTGGCAACGCGGTCAAAGTCACTCGCTGATAGCTTCAGCAAACTAGTTGGAAAAGTGGCAACAAAGCTTGCCTCGCGTCGATCGACGTCATCGTCACCAGCAGGATCACCGATATAGATCATGCCCCCTCTTGTCGCGTCACTGCTCAGGTAGTGATGGAAGGTTCGCACTCTCAAGGCATGAGACTGATCGGACATGATGTCGGCAACACGCTTGATTCGGAACGGATTCAGCGAATACTTGCTGAATCCCATGTCCAACGGCCTGCCTGCATCAGAGACCAATATGAAGTGACCGTTCACGGTCTTGGCGACTCCCCGTCCGGCGTCAAAGAACGGCTCAAGACCAAGGTTGTCATAGACGCCGCCATCATAGAGGTGGAGCGCTCTCAAGGGCTGTACATCCACGGCGTCCTCCTTGGGATCATCCCACCTCGCGCGCCGTCGCCACTTGAATCGGTCTACCCTCAGGCGTAGTGGCCCAAACCCTCCAGGGAACGCGGCTGAAACCGCCATCGCACTGGCGAGCGGGAAGTTTCCGGAAGGTGCGTACCCCGTGAGATAGTCTCCAAGGTCAGCGCGCTTGAATCTGAAACGTCGTCCGTTCTCTGCATTTGTGCCGTTGATCGACCAGTCCGGCGACTGGGGTAGATCGGCGAGCCTTTGGCTTATGGCCCAGCGCCTACGAAGTGCTGAAGCAAGCAAGTTGGATCGACTTAGCAGGAACCGGAGATTCGTTGGCCTGCATAGCTCGCGAAGTGCATCCCACTGGAGGCTACGAGAGGTTAGCTCACCACGGATTGTCGGGTAGACCTCGGTCAGGAATCTTTCCGAGCTCGGCCACTGCATCCCGGATCTGTGGACGACCAGCCCGGTGATCAGACTGCCCCCTGAGACGCTCGATATCCGCAGCACATTCTCCAGGCGCCCCGCTTCGGCCAGTGCCTTCATGACACCCAGGTGGAAGACCATAGCTCGAATGCCGCCGCCGGAGAGCACCAGATCAATTGGACGAGTCGTCACGGCCGTACCTCGGCTTGGACAACACCTATCTCATGGCCTCCTACGATCACCTGAACCACTGGCAGCCCCTCTTCGTTCATACCAACTGCCAACTGTGCGAGCTGGACTAGATCATCTCGACTTGGTACGGCAGGATACCCATCTGGGTGGCTATGCCACTCTCCTACGTACCCCACAATACCCGCGGTCCTCTCTCGAGCCTCGGCGACAAGGTCTGGAAGCCCGTCGGTTCCGCGCTCAAATGATGTCGGCGAGCCCTTGCTGTCTTTGGGCGCCGGCAAGGCGTCTACGATTACCAACAAATTCTGGGTGAAGTCGTGATAGCCGAGGAGGATGCCTCCAGTTTCATTGGGTAGCGACTGATGGCGAAGCTCACGAAGATGATCATGAAGACCCTCGTCCATATAGACGTCCAGGCCCTCCACTGTCTTGTGTACGTGTCGTTCGAATAGCTCTAGGGAAATGGCATCAGTTCCACCATCAGGTTCTCGCTGCCAGATGAATGCTGCTGCTGCATCTGACCTAATGTGTGCAGGAATGCTCTCGGCGAACTGACACGCATGGATCATTACGCTCGAGTACGGCAGGACCATCGACAGATCGCGACACGATGCACCGCTCCAGAAGAGGCCACGGTGACCGTCAAGGTGCTTTCTGCCCCATTCAGAGCGAATGATGGCACGGTAGTACTGTGCTTCGATCGTGCGCAGGCACCTGGTCTTGGCGGTGTCCTCCAGCATCATGACGCCTGACCTGCCATTAGGGGTCACAAAGACACTTACGTGCCTTGCCCTACCTTCATTGGCGGAACTCGCTCTGGGGTAGCCGAGGTCCGCAGTAGCGTCCACCACCAACTCGGAAGCATCCAGAGCACGTCCAACCTCTGGATTAAGGCTCGACATAACATCGGCCTCTACGCCGGTCAACGCGACGGCGCCACGAGTTATGGCCTCGACAAGCCTCGATACGGCCAGAACCTTGGGTTGCCCAATCTGAAAATTGAGCGCCGAGTGACGAGTCAGATTGTGAGGGCGGATGTGGTCCTTATCGATTACCGTCCATGTACCCCACCCAGATCTGATCCAAAGTTCGATCAGTGCACTTCCCAGAGAGCCGGCGCCCACCACCGTGCCTTTCGGCCCAGAATCGGAATGGCCGGACTGTGAGCGCGCCCGGTCTGCGCTGTTCTCCCACAGAACGGTTACAGGATCGAGGCCGATTGTCTCCCAGCCGACCGCTTCTTCACCGTCAAGGAGGCCCGCTGAGGTGTAGAAGCGCCCGTCCAGGTCAAAGAGTGCGCCCAGCTGCATCCCCACCTTTAGGGCTCCACCATGAAGAAAGAAGGCACGATAACTAACGCCCTCGACACGGCCCGTCGACGGCCTCCTCAACGGAATAGAGAGCAGCACAAGCACACTTGCCGGCTCGTCTTTCAGGGTCAGCCCTTGCTCGGGAAAACCCTGTTGCATTGCTAGACGCAGAGGATCCAGGAGGTTCGCTCCCCTCCGAATCATGATTTCATTCAGTTCGCCAAGCGAGTGCGGATCCCATTCAACCTGGCCGCTTTCAACAGGCTCAAGATCAATCTTGACCAATTTCGCCAGCACGCCTTGATCAGTGTCCAGGTGGTTGGTGATGCGCATCGTGGTGCCATTGTCCGCGCGCCGAACTCCGCTGACATGGAGAGGTTTTCCTTCAGAAGCGAGATCGGCGATATCCCACGGGATGACCAGCTCGTGCTTGGACTCAAAGAAGAGGGTGTCAAGGGGCTGATCTGCCAGATGCAGCTCCCCCTTCGCGTTCTTTTCCAACCACCACAAGATTCGTGCCAGGAATGAAGGAGCGGTCCATGTCCGCGCAACCACTTTCATCGGCTCGTAGTACAAGCACAGCTGCGCGGGCCCAAGTACTGAGACGCTGTTCTGATGCGCGAGTCTTGGGAAGTCCTTTCGCATCGCCCAGACAGCCGTTGCGATGCTGCCATCCTGCGGAACCACAATGAGCATCCTCTCCCTGAAGCGGAGCCCATACTTGTTGTGCTTCGGGACACCATGGCACTCAACATCAACCATGAGGTATACGACGTTTACTTCCTCATCCTCTCGATCCCGCATCACATCAATGAGCCTAAAGTCGCGGTTCGAGTTGATGGCGGCGATCATCGCGTGTGTACGCGATGATGCCTGCGAGGTATCTTCAAGCCCAATCAAGTCGAGTTGGAAGTAGTCCGAGTTCATGCGCCCGCCCGTGAAGGGCTAGAGGCGACGATGGCGGCCGAGCCGAGTGAGGCCGCGGACTTCTCCCAAGTGACCCCTGCAGCAGCGACGTTGAAGACAATTGGCTGAGGCTTGTAGCCGTTCGGCTCTTCCATCGTGACCAGGAAGGATCGGCCGTCGACCTTCCTCAGATACTTCTCGTATGTCTTTCTGGCCTGAATGTGGGGCGGCTGAACCTGTTCGTAGGCTTCCTTGGAATCCGTGACAGGCAAACTGCAGCTAACGATGTATGAGTCTGGCTTGCCCATCATCAGCAGCTCTGCGACCTTCTCACAGGGCGTTGTCTCTTCGTCGCCCTTTTCATCGCTGAGCGCACGGTAGCTGCAGTGGTGAGGGATATTGAACAGATCCCAAGCAAGCCTGTCATCGTTCTTGTGGTACTTGGTGATGTCCACGATCTTCTCCAGATCGCAGTACTCGGCATCACCAACTTCCAGGTAGTCGTACGTGAGCCCGTCGGCCTGCAACCTTACGTTGAACACCAAAGCCGCAGAATTGCGAATGATGTCTCCATCATCGCAGTGCTCAATGAACGGCGAATGGCAGAAGAACTCAACGTTGTCCTGCGCCAGGGTGAAGCCGGGAACCAGCGTGCCAGCGTCAACGAACAGATGGTCCCGCGCAGACAAGGCCTCTCCACGATCCTTCAGCTTAGGCTCAAGCCAATCGGCGAGGGCCTGTGGCTTGGAAAACACAAGAATTCCCTTGCCTTCGAGAAGACGATGTCGCGCTTCTTGCCGGAGAAGAACGAACTCTTCGGACTGCTGATCGTGAGTAGCTTCCTCCAGCAACATCGCGGCGGGCACCCAGAGTTGGTCGATCTTGATTCGACCCTCTCCGTGGTATCGCTTCGCGTGCTCCAGCCAAAAGAAATCGGTGCTTCCCTGGATGTGGTCATTATCAGCATGGGTGAATGCGACGACATCAAAGCTGGCCCTGTCGGCCTCCGCAAGATCCTTCTTCAGAGTCGCCTTCAAGTCGATCTCGGGGGTCGACTCTTCTTCAGCGCATTCCTTGTGCCGGAAGTCGAAGAGAACGCGTTTCCCGTTGTCCAGAATGACCTGGGTCGTGTCCCCGTTGCCCACCGGGTAAAAAATCACTTGGTGCTTTGTAGCCATAGCGAAGTCCCCCTTGAAATTGATCCATCAAGCGCAGATTGCTGCTGACCCGTCGCGCGAGGTGAGACGGGCGGCAGCCGGCCCCTATCGTTCAGCCACTATGAGACTTTGTGATGGCTGTCACCCCTTTCAAGGGCAACAGCGACTGATCAGCCGTATATCCAAAGAAAGAGATATATTTCATCAAATTCAATGTCTTACGATTGGTTTCTGTCAGGCGAGATCCAATCGAGAAGCCGAGGCCCAGCCACTAAGTGCGCCAAAGTCCAGTCGACTGAGGCCGGGACATCACAGCGCGACGCCAATCAATCGGACCGACCTTCCGTCTGCTATCTGGGGGCCATGTGCAGCCGCGCCGCAGAAGTTGCCTAAATGGTCGGGCTGCCCGAGTTGAACTACATCGCTTTCGGGAGGACGCTGGTGTGTCCGGATCTTGGGCGAATGCGTGCGGTCACGACCCGGCACCAGCAGGCGGACGTGCTCCACCATGGCTGCTACGACGCACATGCTTCAGCAAAGGCAGAGCTTGTGCAGGTTTTTGTGTACACGAGATTTTGAATCGCCCTCGTTTTCGTACGCGGCCAACATTAGGGGCATGTCCGCTCTTGGCCGCAGGGCGTCATGCGACCCATAGCGGACATCGAAGCGATGTCCGCCTGGGGTGTTCAGCAGGTGTGTAGTCGGTCGAGTGGGCTGACGGTTGTCCGGATCGCCTGCTCTACATGGGTGTAGATCATGGTGGTCTTCAGGTCCCGATGCCCCAGGAGCAGTTGGATCGTCCGGATGTCTGTGCCTGCCGCAAGCAAGTGAGTCGCAAACAAATGCCGTAGCGTGTGGCATGACGCATGTTTGGCAATACCGGCTTGATGCAGTGCTGCTTTGAAGGCCGTCTGTACGCCAGACTCGGAGGCATGCCAGCGAAGGCGGCGCCCGGTGTAGGGGCAGTTCCGTATGACGCGAGAGGGGAACAGGAATTGCCAGGCCAAACCCTGGCTTGCACTTGGAAACTTGCGTTCCAAAGCATTTGGCAGAGGAACGAATCCCGCACCCCGTACGAGGTCTTGCTTGTGCAAGCCGGCAACCCTCAGTAGTTGTCGCTGCAGCAGACGCTCTAGTTGGCGTGGCAGCAACGTGGTTCGGTCCTTGCCGCCTTTCCCCACCCTGACGTATAAGGCCTGCGCCCAAGTCCACATCCTTGACCCTGAGAGTCATGCACTCAGTCACCCGCAATCCAGACCCATAGAGCAGGTGTGCCATCAAGGCGCTTACGCCCTCCATCGCGCGAGGATGGTGGCAACCTCGTCCACGCTCAGCACGACCGGCAGGCGATGCCTACGCTGGATCCGCCTGAGTCCGCTCAGGTGGCCAATGTCCACCTCAAGGACATCCCGGTAGAGGAACAACAGCGCGTTGAGAGCTTGAGACTGAGTGGAAGCCGACACCATTCCCACGCTGGCTAGGTGGTTGATAAAGGCGACGACGCCAGGTGGTCCTAGGACGCGTGGATGTTGGAGGCTGTGGAAATGGATGTACCTGCGAATCCAGAACCGGTATGCCTGCTCGGTTCGGCGACTTAGATGTCGGCGTCGGCAAGCCACGGACACCTGGTCCATGAGCCGCAAAGGAGGTGGGGTGGTGCAGATAAGTTCACCCCATGAGGGTCACTCCGGTTGGGGGTCAAACGAGAGCAGCGTACTCTAAGCAAGAACCCCGTGGGTCCGGTTATACGTCGGCTTGTTAGCCGGACCCCGCCGCCCTAAGATCGAGCCGTATCAAAGGGATAGCCCACCATACGGTGTGCTGTGGATAAGTCGTATAACCGGACCCAAGGATCCGGCTAATAGGTAGTTTGGCCCGACAAGGAGAATAATGCGATACCGCGCCGTATTCCGAGAGATCACACAAGAAGACCTCGACTGGCACTGCATGTTCATGCCCGACGAAGATAGTTTTGACATGTACCTGCGGGCACTAATTTACGACGCATCACAGCTAGAGGGCGTGGCTGAAGTTGACCGGGACGGATTGCATGCGATTTTCATAACAGCTGACATAGCAATTGATGCCTTGAAAGAGAAGTTCATTCCGCTACTCCGGAGTCACTGGGCACATTTGCGCCTCTCAAGCTTTGACACGTATGACGGAGATCAGGCCTAACAATTCGTCCAAGCCGACGCCGCGTAGCGGCGCGGCTTAACTCAAGCGTTAGGCGCCAAAGGAAATGTCTCGCAATGTCTGATAAACACGGAACTCTCATCCTCATCCAAGGATTGGCCGGATCAGGGAAGTCTCACTTAATTGAACTGCTTAGGTACGACTTTCTAATCCAAGAGAACTTCGCTGCTTCAGAAAGCTCAGAAAAGCGAAATATTGATGATCTGGCGAGGGAGCTGCGGTGCGGGCGTTGCTGCATCGTCTCGGAGAGAAAGTATCGCTCTAACGTGGAGCGTAGCACCTTCATTCAAAAGGTCACAGCCGCTGTATCTCCCTCGCCGCACCCCACAATCAAAGTAATCTGCTTTGAGAATGACATCGAGACTGCTAACCATAACTGCCGAACGAGAACGAACAAGGCACACGACCCTACAGGTGATGGCCATGTGGCACAGAACGATGATGACACGAGAGACTACGAAATTCCCGCAGATGCAATAGTCGTAAAGGTTCACCGGATCTAGATCACCTTTGGCGCGCACAGAGTTGGTGCCTAATAATTCATTCAAGCCGACGCCGCTTCGCGGCGCGGCTTAATTCCAGAGTTAGACAGCACGGATCGAAGGCCGCTCACGAGCAAAGGAGAAGCTAATGAATGAGAACCCGGAACAGAGTCACCTTTCCAGCGACAATGGCCATGCGCTTGAGGTCGCTGGCGTCCTGCTCAACCGATTAGTGGGCCTAGTAACGACTATTGTCGTGCTTGGATTCATCCTTGTGCTGGCTCTAGTCGGTGCGTACCTTTATTTTGTTCTCAACCCTGATGGCTTCAGCGGAGCTCCTGCAGCAGCGGCGCAGACGCAATCGCTGCTGCTCAGCATTTGGCAAGGTGTGACTCCTATCGCTAGCACCGCGTTGAGGGTCATTGCTCCTGTCGTTCTTATCCTTGGGGCGCTCGTCTTCGTCGCATATCTCGCTAGGCGTGGTGCCGCGCCTTTTGATCTGTCACCCGTCACTAACGATCTTCCGTCGTTTCTTGCTGTA
>NZ_JAYFUH010000043.1:10920-13613 GCF_034961085.1 Stenotrophomonas capsici
TTGTGCTGGCTCTAGTCGGTGTGTACCTTTATTTTGTTCTCAACCCTGATGGCTTCAGCGGAGCTCCTGCAGCAGCGGCGCAGACGCAATCGCTGCTGCTCAGCATTTGGCAAGGTGTGACTCCTATCGCTAGCACCGCGTTGAGGGTCATTGCTCCTGTCGTTCTTATCCTTGGGGCGCTCGTCTTCGTCGCATATCTCGCTAGGCGTGGTGCCGCGCCTTTTGATCTGTCACCCGTCACTAACGATCTTCCGTCGTTTCTTGCTGTACTTATCATCTTGACAATATGCTTGCTGCCGCTATCGGGGCTGGAAGTGCCAAGTGTCTTGAATAATATCGCTCTCGTTGTCGTAGGCTTCTATTTCGGCAAACGAGATACCGGTGGCGGCGCTGTCTAACAATTCATTCAAGCCGAAGCCGCTTCGCGGCCCGGCTTAATTCAGGCGTTGAACGGCCGCTTCTGGCCGGGAGTTGCCCTTCGGCGTGTCGGGCTTGAGCGTTGGGCCGCATCGAGATGCTGTCTCTGATTGGAACTTATTTCAGACCCTTAGTACTACGCTGAAGCAGGATCCCCCTGCTTTGCGTGTGCGCCGCGCATCGGCGTATCGCTTCGAGTACTAGGCATGAAGGATAAATCCGAGTTCCTCTACTGCGTCTTCATCGTGGCTGCGGCCATCTTGTCGGCGGTAGCCCGATGTTCGTTCACTCGCCCCGACCAGTTCGGTCGCGATTCCTACGACTAGACCCCCCAATCCAGATAGACCCACAAGGCCCGGCATTGTCCGGGCCTTGTGCGTTATGCCATCCATGAAAGGAGAGCGAGATGCATCACGTAGAAACCATGGCCTATGCAGGCCAAGTCCCATGGCATGGCATCGGAAGCCAGTTGGCTCCAAGGCAGTCCATTGAAGTATGGCGCGAGCGCGCCGGCATGAACTGGTCTTTGGAGGAGGCCGAGGTTCGATTTGCCGCCGAGGCAGAAGATCAGTATCCGGTGCGGGCATTCCCCGGGCAGAAGGTGCTTTATCGATCTGACACCAAGCGACCGCTGGCCGTGGTGTCCAAGCGCTATCAAGTTGTCCAGCCACGGGAGATTCTGGAGTTTTACCGCGATCTGACGCGGTACAGTGGCTTTGAGCTGGAGACGGCAGGTGTGCTTCGTGGAGGGCGGAAGTTCTGGGCATTGGCCCGTACTGGGCAGGGTGTGGCCCTAAAGGGCCAGGATCAGGTCAATGGCTACCTTCTTCTGACTACGGCCTGTGACGGAACGCTGGCTACCACCGCCCAGTTCACCTCAGTTCGCGTGGTGTGTAACAACACCCTGCAGATCGCTGTTGGGGATCGAACCGGAGCCATCAAGGTCCCGCACCGCAGTGCCTTCGATGCTGACAGGGTCAAAAGCCAGTTGGGTATCGCCGTTGAGGGCTGGCATGGCTTCGTGGAGCGGATGCGGGTCCTCTGCGAGACACCTGTGAAGCCTGATTCGGTCGATGGGGTTCTGCGGAATTTGCTCACGTATCAGGCTGCTCAGAATGGGAAGGCAGTCGTGAATGAGCAGGCTGTTGCCAAGGTGCGGGCGCTATATGACGGGCAGGGTAGGGGAGCTAGCTTGAAGACCAGCAAGGGCACCGCCTTCGGCCTCCTAAACAGCATCACTGAGTTCGTGGACCATCATCGGCGGGCACAGAGTACGGAGAACCGCTTGGATGCGGCCTGGTTCGGTCAGGGGGCACTGCTCAAGCAGAAGGCGTGGAAGGAACTGCTAGGGGAAGCCGCATGAACATTTCGCTGCAGAAGCAACGCTTGAAAGAGCTACCTGGCGGATTGAACGAACGTGACAGCTCAGTCCTCGCTCAGGCGTTGGCGATCCTAGAGAGCAGAGCAATGGTCAGTGGCCTTCTATTGGGAGATCCGGATGTTGCCGGCAGGTTCTTCCGTCTGCGTCTAGGCAATGAAATCCGCGAGCACTTCGAGGTGGCGTTCCTCGATGCCCGCAACCGCCTGATCGCCGTAGAGCGGCTGTTCTCAGGTTCCATAGGTGTTGCTGAGATCCATCCGCGGATTGTCGTCCAGCGTGCCTTGGCCCTGAACGCAGCAGCGGTCCTGCTGGCTCACAACCACCCCAGCGGGCATTGCGAGCCGTCAGAAGCGGATCGAGCCATCACCAGGCGACTGAAGGAAGTACTGGCGATGGTGGAGGTGAGGGTCGTCGACCACCTTGTGGTGTCGGCAAGCCAAGGAGCCTCGATGGCTCAGCTCGGGCAGATCTAAGGCCCGGATACCTAGGAGAACAGCATGAAGGAATCGGATACGTCCTGGTCATCGACCAGGGCGGCAATGGCTCGTGCCAAAGCAGCTGATCTGGACCGACAGGCTCGGGAGATGGAGCGCGCTGCTGCTGGAAATTGGCGGCAGAGGGCGAAGGTGAGGGAGGCCGCTAGCAGGCTTCGCATGAGAGCCGGAGCCTGCTTGCTCAAGGCGCTAAAGATTGAGGAGGCGGCCGGCCTCTAGGGGGAGAGGGTCTGCATTCCAGCCCCTTCAGATCCTTACGCTCACTCGAGAAGAGATCCTGGTGGGACATCAAGAGCTATTGCGATTCGCTCGATGTTGTAGATCGTCACGTTCTTTTCGCCGCGTTCGATCATGCCCACGTATGTCCGATGGACACCGGCAGCCTCGGCTAGCTCTTCCTG
>NZ_JAYFUH010000044.1:0-10641 GCF_034961085.1 Stenotrophomonas capsici
CGCGCTGCGCACGCTGACGCAGTTCGCCGGCCGCCTGATCCGCACCTCGACCGACACCGGGCGGGTGGTCATCCTCGACTCGCGGCTGCTGACGCGCCGCTATGGCAAGCGCATCATCGACGCGCTGCCGCCGTTCAAGCGGGTGATCGGCTAGCCGCCGAAAGATGAAAAGCCCCTCTCCCGCAAGCGGGAAATGGGTTGGGGTGAGGGTCCGCACACCCGCCTCGTACTCTCCTCTTCTACCGATATCCATCCCATGCCCGACTTCACCGCGACCTTCCCTTGGGAAACCCAGCTGCAACGCCTCCAGCACCACGACCCCGCACTGGCGTCGTTGGCGCTGTTCGACGCCGACGGGCTGACCGAAGTCGGTCGTGCGCTGGAGCAGGTGCTGCAGGCCGGACAGGCACTGGCCAGGTGCGGCGTGGACGTGGGCCTGGTCGCCGACGAGCTGCGTCGCTACCAGAAGTTCGCACCGCCCGGACGCCCGTCACTGCAGATCGTGCAGTTGCGTCGGCAGCAATCGACGGTGCAGCAGGCGCAGCGGGTGGCCAGGCAGGCCTTCATCCGTCATGCCGATGCGCTGGCACGCGTGCTGGCGCTGCAGGTGCCGGCGAAGCTGGGGACGGTGGTGGTGGTCGAGCGTTGGTTGCAGGCGCGACTGGGCTGATCGGTTTCCTGCTTGGACACGCCGCTGCCGTTGCGTGAACAAGGCGAGCAGACGGGCGCAACCGCAACCACCACCGCCCTGCTCAGTGCCACAGGCCCAGGACCAGGCCGAACAGCACGAACTGCACCGTGTGGTAGCCGCCGTCGATCAGCCACAGCGCGGTACTGCGCTGGGCGAACTGGTAGTTGATGCCGAAACTCGCCGCGACCATCCCCAAGCCCACCACCAGGCCGCTCAGCACGGCGTGCGGCAGCGGCGGTGCCGGGCCCAGCCACCACGCGAATGCGAACGCGGCCACCAGCGAGAACACGAAGCTCACGCCGAACACCTTGGCCGGGTGTCCCTGCGGCACGTCGCCACCGTTCTCCCGGTTCCATGCACGGCCGAGCAGCGCCGGTGAGTACCACAAGCCTCCCAGCACGAAGCTGGACACGGCGGCCAACACCACGGCGTAAACGTTCATGCGATTCCCCCTCCCCGGACGATGCCCGCATCGTATCCGCATGCGCGGGCCAACAGCGGGGCTGCAGGCGGTCCGCGGGTAAAAAAAAGGGCCGGTGGCATGCCACCGGCCCTTCCTGTTCCCTGGCGGTGCCCGGGATCAGGCCTCCAACGCCGCCGCCGGCCCGAAGAACTCGTAGCGGCTCTGTGCGTCCGGCACGCCCACGTCGCGCAGCAGCTTCTTCACCTGGGCCATGAACGGCTTCGGGCCCAGGAAGTACGCGTCCACGTTGCCTTCGGCCGGCAGCCACTGCTGCAGCAGTTCGCGGCTGAGCAGGCCTTCGGCATCGGCGGCATCGCCCGGCAGCGCCTCGCTGTAGCAGGTGTAGCTGCGCAGCTGCGGGTGCTGCTTCTGCATGTCGGCGATGAACTGGCGGAATGCATGCACCTGGCCGTTGCGCGCGCAATGGATGAAGTGCACCGGGCGGCCGCTGGCCAGCGCCTGCTCCAGCATCGGCAGGGTCGGGGTGATGCCCACGCCACCGCTGATCAGGGCGATCGGGCGGTCACCGGCCACCAGCGTGAAGTCGCCGGCCGGGGCGAACAGCTCCAGCGCGTCGCCGAGCTGCACGTTGTCGTGCAGGTGGTTGGACACCTTGCCGCCGTCCTCGCGCTTGACGCTGATGCGGTAACTGCGGCCATTGGGCACGGCCGACAGCGAGTAGTTGCGGCGCACTTCCTGGCCATCGATCTGCAGGCGCATGCCGATGTACTGGCCGGGCTGGAAGTCCACCACCGCGCCGCCGTCGACCGGCTGCAGATGGAAGGAAGTGATCTCGGCGCTTTCGCGGACCTTGTCGACCACCTGGAACATGCGCCCGCCGCGCCAGCCGCCCGGTGCCTGCTCGTTGGCCGCGTACACCGATTCCTCGGCGCCGATCAGCAGGTCGGCCAGCATCTGGTAGGCGGTGCCCCAGGCATCGATGATCTCGTCGGTGGCGATCTCCGGCCCCAGCACCTCGCGGATCGAACGCAGCAGGTAGTGGCCGACGATCGGGTAGTGCTCGGGCAGCACCTGCAGGGCGACATGCTTGGCCACGATCTGGCCGACCAGCGGGCCCAGCGCCTCCAGCCGGTCGATGTGCTTGGCGTACATCAGCACCGAGTTGGCCAGCGCACGCGGCTGGTCGCCGCTGGACTGGTGGGCCTGGTTGAACAACGGGCGCGCCGCATCGCTCTCGGTCAGCATCAGGCCGTAGAAGTGCTTGGTCAGGGCTTCACCGCCGGTTTCCAGCAGGGGAACGGTGGCCTTGATCAGGTCGCGCTGTGCAGCAGTCAACATGGGTGTTTCTCTTTCTGCTTGGGGTACCCTGTGGGTTCCATATTTCGTGCCAGCTTTTCTGTATATGAAAATCAATAACTTGGCTGGTATACGGGTTGAAACGACCCGGTTCGATACGGGTCGAAATGACTCTTGGGTGTCGAAATGACCTGCAACCCCTTCATGTCGGGGATCATCCCGCTGGTTGACGACCTGGCCCGCGACGACCTGGCCGATGTCGAGCGCTATGGCCGGTTGCTGCGGGTGTTGCGGCAGCTGTTGCCCAGCGATGCGGTGGCGCTGCTGCGGCTGGAGGGCGAACAGGCGGTGCCGCTGGCGGTGGAAGGGTTGAGCACCGACACGCTCGGTCGCCGCTTCCGGCTGGACGAGCACCCGCGGCTGGCGGCGATCCTGCAGGGGCAGGGCACGGTGCACTTCGCCGCCGACTGCGGCCTGCCCGATCCCTACGACGGCCTGGTCGAGTCGGTGCACGGCCACCTGGAGGTGCATGACTGCATGGGCTGCGCGCTGTACATCGATGGCCGCCCGTGGGGCATGCTGACCATGGACGCCCTCACCCCCGGCCAGTTCGAGCAGATCCAGCGCGACCGGCTGGAAGCCTTCGCCAGCCTCGCCGCGGCCACGGTAAAGGCCGGCGAACGGATCGGCACGCTGGCGGCCCGGTTGAGCGAGGAGCAGGCGCTGGCCGAAACCTGGCGTGCGGCGGCCGGGCAGCGCACGCCACCGGAGGTGGTGGGGCAGAGCGCGGCCTTCAAGGCGCTGCGCAAGGAGATCGCGCTGGTCGCGCCCAGTGACCTGAGCGTGCTGATCAGCGGCGAGACCGGCGTCGGCAAGGAACTGGTGGCGCGCGGCATCCATCGCCAGTCCGCGCGCAAGGACAAGCCGATGGTGGTCATCAACTGCGCCGCCCTGCCCGATGCACTGGTGGAAAGCGAACTGTTCGGCCACGTGCGCGGCGCGTTCACCGGCGCGGTGGGCGAGCGGCGCGGCAAGTTCGAACTGGCCGATGGCGGCACGCTGTTCCTGGACGAGGTCGGCGAGCTGCCGCTGGCCAGCCAGGCCAAGCTGCTACGCGTGCTGCAGAGCGGGCAACTGCAGCGGGTGGGCTCGGACCGCGAGCACCAGGTGGACGTGCGGGTGATCGCCGCCACCAACCTGGACCTGGCCGACGCGGTGCGGCAGGGGCGTTTCCGCGCCGACCTGTACCACCGCCTGGGCGCCTATCCGCTACGGGTGCCGCCGCTGCGCGAGCGCGAGCGCGACGTGCTGCTGCTGGCGGGCTTCTTCATCGAAGAGGCGCGTTCGCGGATGGGCCTGCGCAGCCTGCGCCTGTCCGCCGATGCCCAGGCCGCGCTGCTTGGCTACGACTGGCCGGGCAATGTGCGGGAACTGGAGCATCTGATCGGTCGTGCAGTGCTGCGCGCGCTGGCAGCCAGCGGCACGGTGCGCCCGCGCATCCTCACCGTCGATGCGGCGGCGCTGGAGTTGCCGGTGCACAGCGATGCCAGCGTGCAGGCCCCGGCCGGTGCCGGACAAGCGCTGCAGGCCGAGGACCTGCGCAAGGCCGTGGATGATTTCCAGCGCCAGCGCATCGCCGCCACGCTGGAGCGCACGGCGGGCAACTGGACCGAGAGCGCGCGCCTGCTGGGGTTGGATCGGGCCAACCTGAATCGCCTGGCCAAACGCCTGGGGCTGAAGTAGCCGGGGTTGGGGTTTGAAGGGCTTGCCGGTGGCACTTGCCCCTTTCCCCTATGCCTGCCGCACAAGCGAGGGGCAATTGCGGTACTGCAGTGGACCGGCCGTTCGCATGGACGACCCCCTGCCTTGTGCCGCAGGCAGGGGTGAGGGGAAGCCAGTGCGCCCGGCGTCGTCCCCGTTGCTCAGCCTTCCTCGTCTTCCGGGCGGTTCAATGCCGCGGTCATCGCCGCGGCGTCCTCGCGCGCGAGGAACAGGTATTCCAGCTCGCAGCCGCCGAACTTGTCTTCCAGTTCGTGCATGCGCACCGGGTGGCTGCCGAAGCGGTAGTGCGTGCTGCCGTCATCGGCATCGATGGCGTACACGCCGAAGGACGGCGGATTGGTCAGCGTGCCTTCCAGCTTGACGGATGACGGGTCGATGGCGCGCTGGATGAGGGCTTCTTGGTCGATCATGGGGGGACGGTAGGGCTGGGGGTCGTGATTTCGGGTGAAGTGGAATCTCTGGCGCGTTCTGCGTCAATGCTTCTCGTGCTTCCAGTTGCGGTGCTTGCCATCGGATAACCACGCGATGGCCTGGGTGATGCGTTGTTGCCGGGTGGTTTCGCGCTTGGCCTCGCCGATCCACTCCAGGTAGTCGCGCTGGTAGCCGGGGGCGAAGCCGTCGAAGGCGGCCTGGGCCTGTGGGGCCGCGGCCAGCGCCTGGGCGAAGGCCGGCGGTATCGGCAGGGCGGCCCGCGGCGTACGCCGCGGGGCCTTCACGCCGCTGTCGATGCGGCGCATGCCCTCGCGCAGTTGCGCGGCGAACGCGCGCTTGTCCGGCAGGTCCCGGGCGTGCTGCAGGCGCCCGTACTGGCCCATGGCCTCGGTGTTGTCGCCCGGGCCGGCCTGGCGTTGCCAGAAGCCCAACGTGGCATGCGCCTTGAAAGCGGCCATCCCGCACAGCAGCTTGCCCTTGTACAGGAAGCTGGGCATGCCCCACTTGATGGCTTCCTCGGCCTGGCTGCAACCGGCGTGCACGCGTGCCCGGATCTCGCGCAGGATGGGTTGCGCGAAATCGGCGGCGTTGGCGATGTAGGCGTCGACGCGGGGATCGGGGGACATGACGGGGCCTCGGATGCGCGAAGCCTGCCGTCAGTCGGCCGGCAAAACAAGCCCGCCGATGCGGCGGGCTCGTCAACGGCCTGTTTGGGTACGGTCAGGCGCGGCGTAGGCGCCGTGCCAGGCCACTGCACAGCGCGATGAAGGCGGTGAACACGGCCATCGACAGGAACTGCAGGCGGGTCTCCGGGGTGCTCAGCAGCAGCGCGAAGATCAGCGCGAGGATGGCCAGCGCCAGCAACGTCAGGTAGGGGAAACCGGCCATCCTGAATGGCAACGGGGTGCCGTTGCGTTCGGCGCGGCGGCGCAGGATCAACTGCGAGACCAGGGTCAGGGTCCACACCAGCAGGCAGGTCGAGCCGACCACGTTGAGCAGCACCGGCAGCACCTTGTCCGGGTACAGCAGCTCCAGCACGGTCGCGCCGAAACCGAACAGCACGCTGGCCAGCACCGCGATCAGCGGCACCTGGCGGGCGTTGGTGCGGCCCAGCCAGCGCGGTGCTTCGCCACGCGAGGCCAGCGAGTACATCATCCGCGAGGCACCGTAGAGGTTGGCATTGAGCGCCGAGAGCAGGGCGATCACCGCGATCAGCGTGATCGCGGTGGCCGCGCCGGGGATGTTGGCCACCTGCAGCACCGCGGCGAACGGGGAGCGCAGCGCATCGCTGGTCCATGGCACCACGGCGATGATCACGCCGATCGAGCCGATGTAGAACACCAGGATGCGCCAGGCCACGGTGCGGATGGCGCGGGCCAGGCTGCGCTCCGGGTCCTGGGTTTCGGCCGCGGCGACGGCCACGATCTCGGTGCCGCCGAAGGCGAACACCACCACCAGCAAGGCCGCGCCGATGCCGGCCAGGCCCTTGGGCATGAAGCCGCCATGGCCGGTGATGTTGGACAGGCCCGGCGATGGCACGTTGGGCAGCAGCCCGCACAGCAGGGCGATGCCGATCAGGATGAAGCCGATGATCGCGCCGACCTTGAGGATGGCGAACCAGAACTCGAACTCGCCGTAGTTGCGCACGCCCATCAGGTTGATGATGGTGAACACCACCATGAAGGCCAGCGATACCAGAGGCACCGACAGCTCCGGCCATATCGTCTTGAGCAGGCCGGCCGCGCCAACCGATTCGGCGGCGATCACCACCACCAGCTGCGCCCACCACAGCCAGCCCACGGTGGCACCGGCGGTCGGGCCGAGCGCGTCGGCCGCGTAGACCGAGAACGCGCCGCTGGTGGGGCGCGCGGCGGCCATCTCGCCCATCGCGTGCATCATGATGATCACCAGGGTGCCGGCGACCAGGTAGGAGATCAGCACGGCCGGGCCAGCGGCGTGGATGCCGACGCCCGAGCCCAGGAACAGGCCGGCGCCGATGGCGCTGCCCAGTCCCATCATGATCAGCTGGCGCGGCTTGAGCGCGCGTTCCAGATTCTGCGACGGCGCACTGGCCGGGGCGGTGGAATTGGCGGACATCTGAACGATCTGGTGTAGAGAAGTGCGACACCTTACCGCGTTCGATTGTCATCGTGTCTGTCCATCGCGCCCGCCACGGCCCGCTGCCAGTAGGATGGACATCCCGGCGCCCCGATGTGCGCCTGCAGCAATGGATGACGGATGCGCGGCCTGGATTTCAGCTCGTGGCAGGGCCTGCTTTCCACCTTGGTGGGCCTGGCGATCATCACCCTGATCGGCGTGGGCATCCGCCTGCTGGTGATGCAGGTAGTGCAGCAGAAGCGCGAAGCAGCCAACCGGCAGATCAACGAGCGGCTCAAGACCTTGATCGCCGCCTACAAGACCTTGGGTGGTTCCTTCACCGGTGACCTGTCGGTGGACCCGATCCACCTGCGCGAGATCCGCCGACGCGCCTCCGGGTTGGCACAAGGCCAGGCCACCCCCAATGCCGAGGGCGCGCTGTTGCTGCCGCCGATCGATGGCGGCGAGGCCGGCGACCGGGCGCGGCGCATCCGCGATGCGGTGGAGGCGGCCCTGTCGGACGTCATCCTGCTCGGCACCGAGGAACAGGTGCGGTTGGCGGCGCGCGCGGCCACCGACATGGTCCAGGGCCGGCCGATCCATACCGCGGCACTGGTGGTGTCGCTGCGCGACTTCATCCGGGGCGTGCTCGACCTGGACACCATCCCGGCCAGCGTGGCGATCCCGCAGCAGGGGCCGGCGCGCCCGACCTCCAGTGGCGGTGGCGGAAAAGGTGGCGGCAAGGACAAGGAGGGTGCGGCCGGCGGCGCAGGCAAGGGTGGCGGTGGCGGCATGGGCGGCATGGGGGCCGGCGTGGGCATGGGGGCGGGGCTCGGCTATGGCGCCGGGCGCGGCGGCGAGGAGGAGATGTCGTAGCGGGCGTGCGGTGTCCGCGATCGACAAAATGACTGGTCGGTGCCGTAGTGAGGCCTGGCCGATCAGCAGCGCGAACGCCAGCGAGGCGTGCTCCATGCCCCCGGCAGGGCGCCATTGCCATCGGGTCAGCGGGGGCATGCCGGTGAAGGGGGCCGTGCTCAGGCGATGCGCTCGACCCGGCACCGCTGGCACAGCGGGTAGCTGTCCAGCAGCGGCGTGATGGCCGCGTGCATGCGATCGAAGCTGTCGCCGTACATGTACAGCGCGGTTTCGGTGGGGCCCTGCCAGTGGCTGTTGAGCATGCCCACGCCTTCCAGGCGGCGCATGCATTCCTCGTGGACGTGGTTGATGTCGCAGGTCTGGTAGACCTCGGCGGGCAGGTCGGTGCCATTGAGGTACAGGCCCAGGCCCTGGTGCACGCCAAATGGAATGCGTGGGCCACCGCCGGGCAGGCTGATGCTGGAGCCGACCGGGGCCAGCATCGCCTCGAACAGGCGCCGGATCAGGAGCACGCTGTCACCGCCCAGGTCATCCACCCGGATCCGCAGGTCGCAGTTGGCCACTTCGCCGCTGGACGCCAGCAGGGTGCCGCCGCCGATCACCTCGGCACGGATGCCGTGAAGCTGGCAGGCATCGTTGAATGCGTCCTCCAGCTCTGTCCGGTGGACCGGTTGAAGGCGTGCGTTGAGGGTGACCGTGATCGTCCCGCGCGCGCCGGTGTTGCCTTGGGTTCCCTGCATTACCGCACCACTCCTGACTGCCTGGGCGGGAGCGGCGCCGGCATCGACCGACGCGCCCCCGTGGCCAAGTATCCGCAGCCCGGTGTGCAGGCCCGGTGTGCAGGGGCTGGCTGCGCTGGGCAGGGGCGGGCCGGCCACCGAGCAAGGGCATGGAAGCGAGCGAGAGGCCCGGTGAGCGTGCGCCTGCAGCAATCCTCCGTGCCCGATTGAACTACCTTATCCCTACCTTCCGCGCGCGGATGCGCCTTCCAGAGACCGTAATGAGCCTGAAGACCCTGAACCCCTACGATTTGTTCGATGTGCGTTCGTTGCTGAGCGAGGAAGAGCGCGCCGTGCAGGATTCGGTCGCCCGCTTCACCGACGAGCGCGTGTTGCCGATCATCGGCGACTGCTTCGACCAGGGGCGTTTCCCGAACGAACTGATCCCCGAGATCGCCGAGATGGGCCTGCTGGGCAGCACGCTGCCGGAGCAGTACGGCGGCGCCGGGCTGAACGGTGTCAGCTACGGCCTGATCTGCCAGGAGCTGGAGCGCGGTGATTCGGGCCTGCGCAGCTTCGTGTCGGTGCAGAGCTCGCTGTGCATGTACCCCATCTACGCCTACGGCTCGGAAGAGCAGCGCCTGCGTTGGCTGCCGGACATGGCGCGCGGCAAGGTGATCGGCTGCTTCGGCCTGACCGAGGCGCACGGTGGCTCGGACCCGGCCAGCATGAAGACCCGCGCGGTGAAGGATGGCGGGGACTGGGTCATCAACGGTTCGAAGATGTGGATCACCAACGGCTCGGTGGCCGACATCGCCATCGTCTGGGCCAACACCGAGGAGGGCGTGCAGGGCTTCGTGATCGAGAAGGGCACCCCGGGCTTCACCGCCCAGGAGATCAAGCACAAGATGAGCCTGCGTGCCTCGGTGACCGGCGCCCTGTTCTTCGACAACGTGCGCGTGCCCGATGCCAACCGCCTGCCCAACGTGAAGGGCCTGAAGGGGCCGCTGGGCTGCCTGACCCAGGCCCGCTACGGCATCACCTGGGGCCCGCTGGGCGCGGCCATCGCCTGCCTGGACGAAGTGCTGGCCTACACCAAGGAGCGGATCCTGTTCGGCCGCCCGGTCGCGGCCACCCAGAGCGCGCAGATCAAGATGGCCGACATGGCCCGTCGCATCACCACCGGGCAGTTGCTGGTGCTGCAGCTTGGCCGCCTGAAGGACGCCGGGCAGATGCAGCCGCAGCAGGTGTCGCTGGCCAAGTGGAACAATTGCCGCCTGGCCATCGACATCGCCCGCGAGTGTCGTGACCTGCTCGGCGGTGCCGGCATCACCACCGAGCACGGTGCGATCCGGCATGCCCTGAACCTGGAATCGGTGATCACGTACGAAGGCACCGAGACCGTGCACCAGCTGGTGATCGGCCGCGAGTTGACCGGCATCAACGCGTTCTGAACGCGCGCGCTGCGTGACACGGACGGCCGGCCCTGCCGGCCGTTTCCATGTCTGGCTGACAACGGCGGTCACACCCACCTCGGCCCCGCTCGCCTACCATCGGTGACAATGGGCGCGCCTGGCACACGTGGCCAGGCGTATTTCACTCCTGTTGGCAGCACCGAGAACCCGTGAAGACACCCCCCCAACTCCAGGTCCTGATCGACGATGGCGTCATCGACGAAGTGTTGCGCCCACTGAAGAGCGGCAAGGAGGCGGCGGTCTACGTCGTGCGCAGCGGCGATGACGTGCGCTGCGCCAAGGTCTACAAGGACATGGCCCAGCGCAGCTTCCAGCAGCGCGTGCAGTACCAGGAAGGGCGCAAGGTGCGCGGCAGCCGCGAGGCGCGCGCGATCGGCAAGGCCAGCAAGTACGGCCGCAAGCAGCAGGAAGTGGCGTGGAAGAACACCGAGGTCGACGCGCTGTACCAGCTGCGCGAGGCCGGCCTGCGGGTGCCCGAGCCGTACGGGTATTTCCACGGCGTGCTGGTGATGGAACTGGTCACCGACGCCGAGGGCTTCAGCGCCGCGCGCCTGGGCGAGGTGGAACTGGCCGCCGAACAGGCCCGCCAGTTCCACGCGGTGCTGGTGCAGCAGGTCAAGCTGATGCTGTGCTGCGGCCTGATCCACGGCGACCTGTCGCCCTACAACGTGCTGGTCGGCCCGGATGGCCCGGTGGTGATCGACTTCCCGCAGGTGGTCAGCGCCGGCGGCAACAACGCCGCGCGCACCATGCTGCTGCGCGACGTCAACAACCTCACCGCCTACCTGGGGCGCTCGGCGCCCGAATTGCTCGATACCTGGTACGGCGAGGAGATGTGGGAGTTGTTCC
>NZ_JAYFUH010000045.1:0-4820 GCF_034961085.1 Stenotrophomonas capsici
CGATCTGGCTGCTGCCGGTCATCGGCGCGGTGTTGTGCCTGAGCTTCGCCAGCACCCAGGCCAATGCCGCCGCCACGCCACGCGATGACACGTTCACCGCATCCGACGGCGGCGGGCCGATCCTGGGAACCGACGCCTATGCCAGCGAGTGCAGCGGCGATGCGGGCAGCTGCGATGGTGGCGGGGACGGTGGAGGTGGCGGCGATTGACCCGGCAACCGGCCTGCCCGCTCAGAACAACTCGCCCTGCAGCGACGGTTTCTTCGGCGGGGCCGGCGCGATGAAACGGCTGCAGTCCAGCTTCGGCCAATGGCTGTTCTGGGCATCGAACCCCAGCCGCTTGCGCGCCAGCTTGAAGCGGTTGGAAAGCAGGTCGGCGTACGCTCCTTCGCCCCGCATGCGCTTGCCGAACTGGCTGTCGTAATCCTTGCCGCCGCGTAGCTGGTTGATGGTGCTCATCACGTGTTCGGCACGCTGCGGGTAGTGCGCCTGCAGCCAATCGCGGAACAGCGGTGCCACTTCGTAGGGCAGGCGCAGCAGCACATAGCCCGCGCTGCAGGCCCCGGCATCGCGGGCGGCCTCCAGCACCGCTTCCAGCTCGGCGTCGTTGATCCACGGGATGACCGGCGCCACCATCACCCCCACCGGGATGCCGGCCTGGCTCAGCCGCCGCATCGCGCGCAGGCGGGCATGCGGGGCCGAGGCGCGCGGCTCCAGCTTCGCCGACAGGTGTGGGTCCAGCGAGGTCACCGAGAAATGCACGCTCACCAGCTGCTGCCCGGCCAGCGGGGCGAGCAGGTCGATGTCACGCTCCACCAGCGCGTTCTTGGTGATCAGCGAGAACGGATGCCGGGTCTCCAGCATTACCTCGATCAGCTGCCGGGTGATGCCCAGCTTGCGCTCGATCGGCTGGTAGGCGTCGGTGTTGATGCCCAGCGCGATCGGCTGCGGCACGTAGCCCGGCCGGGACAACTCCCGGCGCAGCACATCGGCCGCGTTGACCTTGGCGAAGATCTTGGTCTCGAAGTCCAACCCCGGCGACAGGTTGAGGTAGGCATGCGTGGGGCGGGCGAAGCAGTACGAACACCCGTGCTCGCAACCGCGGTACGGGTTCACCGACTGGCTGAAACCCACGTCCGGCGAGGTGTTGCGGCTGATGATGCTGCGCGCGGTTTCAGGGCGTACGTCCGTGCGCAGCCGGGCCTGGGCGAACTCCTCGCTCTCGTCTGTCGCCCAGCCATCGTCCACGGCTTCGGTGAGCTGTGTCTCGAACCGGCCGGGCAGGTAGCTGCTGGCACCGCGGCCTTTGATGGGGGAAGGGGTCGACATCGGCCTACGCTAGCGCGCGCCTGTCTCACTGTCAGCGACTGGCCACATTCAGCTGCCCGGCGCTTCAGCCGGCCTTGCACAAGGTGATCGACCGACGCCATGGGCGGCTTTTGTCCCTCGCGTGGGTCGTCGGATGGCTAGAATCGGCGGATGCGCGATGCCTTCCACAGCCTCTGGGCCAGCTTGTCCAGCCTTCCCCACCTCGGCCAGATCCTGGCCGCCACCTACGTGGTCTACCTGGTCCTGCTGGCCTGCTACATCGTGCTGCAGAAGCGCGAACCGGTGGCCACGCTGAGCTGGATCCTGTCTTTGGCGGCACTGCCCTACATCGGGCTGTTCGTGTTCTATCTGTTCGGCCCACAACGCATCGTCCGCCAGCGCCTGCGCCGCGGGCGCTCGCGCGAGGGGCTGGGCACCTACGACGCGGTCGGCGCGCAGGATGACACCTGCACCGAGCTGGCGCGGGTCGGGCAGGCCACCACCGGCCTGCCACCCAGCACCGCCACCGAAGTCGACTGGCTGGTCGATGGCGCGGCCACCTACGCGGCGATCATCGCCGCCATCGGCCAGGCAAGTCGCCACGTGAACCTGGAGTACTACATCTTCGAGCCCGACCACGCCGGCACCGCCATGCGCGATGCCTTGGTCGAACGCGCCAAGGCCGGCGTCACGGTGCGCCTGCTGCTCGATGCGGTGGGTTCCTCGCGCATCGGCAAACGCTTCCTGCAACCGCTGCTCGACGCCGGCGGCGAGGTGGCCTGGTTCCACCCGCGCCAGTTGTTGAAGCCGTTCAAGCGCCCGTGGCTGAACCTGCGCACGCACCGCAAGCTGGTGGTGGTGGACGGCGAGATCGCCTTCACCGGCGGCATCAACGTCACCGACGAGGAAGACGACAGCCGCAACCCCAATGCGTATCGCGACCTGCACATGCGCATCCGGGGCCATGTGGTGCACAGCCTGCAACTGGTGTTCCTGGAAGACTGGATCTACGCCACCGGGCAGGGCGCGGGCAACTTCCGTCGCGAGGACCTGTTCCCGCCCGACGTGCCGCGGCGCGACCAGGGCACGATCCGCGCGCAGGTGCTGGTCTCCGGACCGGATTCGGCATGGGAGGCGATCCACCGCCTGCACGTGGCCGCCATCCAGGAAGCCCGCCACCGCGTCTGGCTGGTCACCCCGTACTTCGTGCCCGGCGAAGCCGCCCGGATGGCGCTGACCTCGGCTGCGCTCGGCGGGCTGGACACGCGGTTGATGGTCCCGCGCCAGAGCGATTCGAAGTTCGTCACCCTGGCCGCCCGCTCCTACTTCGACGAGTTGCTCGAGGCCGGCGTGCGCATCTTCGAGTACGGCCCGCGCATGCTGCACAGCAAGGCCTTCATCGCCGATGACCACACCTGCATCGTCGGCACCGCCAACTTCGACCACCGCAGCTTCCGCCTGAACTTCGAGCTGTCGATGATGTACAACGACCGCGGGTTGACCGCCGAGCTGGACGCCATCCTGCAACAGGAGTTCGACAGCGCCACCGAGGTGGTGCCAAGCAGCCAGCGCCCCCTGTGGCGGCAGCGGCTACCGGAGGCCGTGGCTCGGCTGGCCTCACCACTGCTCTGAAGACCGCGCGGCACGCCCCGCCTGGCATGGCTGAACCGGCGGCGACAGGGGCGTTTCGCCGTCCATGCCTTCCAGCGCTCCGTCCATTCCGCGGCCCATGGAACCGGGCTTGCAGCGGCCGTTAAACTGCAGTCCTCTCCGGGGAGGTCGAGACCATGTACTGGTTGTTCCTGTTGCTTGCGCTGGCTGCATTCGTGTTCGCCCTGTCCACGACGAACATGGCCCTGCTGGTGCTGTCGTTGGTGGCGGCGCTGGTGTTCATGCTGCTGTGGGTGAAGGGGCTGTACGCGGCCAAGTTCGACGGCGTGGTCAACGATGTCCCGCGGCCACTGCACGCGGCCGAACTGCAGGCGCTGCGTGAGCAGCTCCGTCCCGCGGCCACTGCCGACGCCGCGACCACAACGTCCCCTTCGCCGGCGCCGGCAGCGGCTCCCGCCCCCCCGCAGCTGCAGGACCCCAACCAGCCATGACCCAGCTCAGCGTCAACGTCAACAAGGTCGCCGTGCTGCGCAATTCGCGTGGCGGCAGCGATCCGGACGTCGTGCGTGCCGCGATGACCTGCCTGCGCGCCGGCGCGCACGGCATCACCGTGCATCCGCGCCCGGACCAGCGCCACATCCGCGCCGACGACGTCTACGCATTGTCCGAGCTCACCCGCCAGCATGGCGTGGAGTTCAACATCGAAGGCAATCCGTTCGCGCCGCCGCGCGAGGGCTATCCCGGCCTGCTGCCGCTGTGCGAGCAGACCCGTCCGGCGCAGGTCACCCTGGTGCCCGACGGCGACGGCCAGCTCACCTCCGACCATGGCTTCGATTTCGGCCGCGACAGCGAACGCCTGCGTCCGTTGATCGCCACGCTCAAGGGATATGGCTGCCGGGTCAGCCTGTTCGTCGATGCCGGCAATCCCGACCTTGCCCAGGCCGCAGCCCTGGGCGCTGATCGCATCGAGTTGTACACAGGCCCTTACGCCGAGGCCTTCGCCACCGGCCCGGTGGAACCGGCGTTGGCCCTGTTTGCCGATGCCGCACGCCGCGCGCAGGCCGCCGGGTTGGGCGTCAATGCCGGACATGACCTGTCGCAGGCAAACCTGTATCACTTCCTGACCCAGGTCCCCGACGTGCTGGAGGTCTCCATCGGTCATGCACTGATCGGCGAGGCTCTGTACGAAGGCATCGAAGCCACGGTGGCGGGCTACCTGACGATCATCGAGCGGGCAGGGGAGCCAGCCGTCGACGCCTGATCCAGGTCGGAGGCGGGGTACCCGGCGATGGACAACATGCGCATGCGGCATGAGCACATGATCATTCACATGGTTATCCACAGGTCGGGCGATGGCTTTCACAGACATCCACTGCCATCCCCTCAAGTGCGGGCCCTGCCCGCCTGATGCCGGAGCGGGGAAAGAACGCCGGGCCACCCGAAGAGGACTTGCAGGACACGCGGGGGTGTAGCAGGAAGCGGATGCTCTCCTAGGCCCCTGACGACGATGCCCTGTGGATGGATTCGCCGTATCGAAAAGGGCAGTTTCGGCGGTTATCTTCTCCTAAATTCTACCAATAGGCCGACAAGTAGCGTTATTTTCCCGGGCGCCGCGTACTTCCGGCCCGGACTTGTCCACAGCTGCAACGGTCCATGTACAGGCAACCCGCCTGATCCGGACAGCGCCTGTGGATAGATCAGATGTCGTCCGGGTCACGAAGCATACCGAAGGCCTGCGAAGCCGCTTATCCCCAGATTGCTGTGGATAAGCAGGCATCCCTCGTCGCTTGAACGCATTTTTATCCACAAACGGGAGCATCCGGGGCCATTCGGGGCATTGATGCGGCGCTGCTTTGCCCTTCTCCTGTGGATAAACGCCGGTTCGATGGCAACCGGCAGCCC
>NZ_JAYFUH010000045.1:4840-8060 GCF_034961085.1 Stenotrophomonas capsici
TCCCGGGCGCCGCGTACTTCCGGCCCGGACTTGTCCACAGCTGCAACGGTCCATGTACAGGCAACCCGCCTGATCCGGACAGCGCCTGTGGATAGATCAGATGTCGTCCGGGTCACGAAGCATACCGAAGGCCTGCGAAGCCGCTTATCCCCAGATTGCTGTGGATAAGCAGGCATCCCTCGTCGCTTGAACGCATTTTTATCCACAAACGGGAGCATCCGGGGCCATTCGGGGCATTGATGCGGCGCTGCTTTGCCCTTCTCCTGTGGATAAACGCCGGTTCGATGGCAACCGGCAGCCCTCCCGCTGTTCTGTTGTGGATATCTGGCGCCCGGTACGTTGAGAGGCATGACTTATCCACCGGCCCCCCTGTAGCGCTCCTGGACCTGCCACGCCGGGGTGGGGCAGGCCAGCCTGACTCCGCTCGCGCCCGATGCTCGGGCATTCCTGATCCCTCGGCCTTCAGGCGTAAAAATCGCTGAATGTCGCTCAATTTCTGTAGATTCTCTGAAATCCGGCTGTTCTGGCAGTGATAGCGCTTCGCGGGGTGTAGCAGGAGTTATCCACAGCCAGACCGATCATCTGCCCAGATCCGCCTTGGCAGAGTGACGCCACTCGCGTGCGGTTGTGGATAAGCGCCATCCGGCATCCCTAAACGGATGCACCATGGCCTGTGGATAACCCTGGAATCCGCGTTCATCAGGCTGGAGAGAATCGAACCGTTCAGCGCAGGAGCTGTAGATAACAACGCCTCCTGATGGCCTGCAATCGCGCATCCGGACGATGCATCGGATTGGATGAGGCTGCAGTTTCATCCACAGCCTGCGCCGCATCTGTGGATATCCCAACAGGCAAGCCGTGTTTCTCCGATCGATGGCGCCGAATCTGGCTCGGTGCCAGGCATTCTGCAGCGCAACCCCACGTGGAACCCAGCGATCTTCCGGACACGTACCTCGCCCGGCACATGTTTATCCACAGCGGGAGGTTCGCGACGCAGGGTTTTCCGGCGCAACGCAATCTGCACGCCGCCACGCGCTTCCCCTTCCAGATGCGCTACCGCGGCCGCCTTCTGCTTCGTTTATCCACAAGCCCGTCGCTCGATGCCACCCAGCGCCTGGCGCTCGTGTCCAACCGCTCCCTGCCGGTGCACAGCAGGGCAGGGCAGCGGCGCGCCATTACGATTCGCGAAGCAAAAAAACGCCCCCGTTTCCGGGGGCGTTTTCCAGTCGCGTCATGACTTGGTGTTGCAGTATTACTGCACGAAGCCAATCTTCTTCATCTGAGCATTCTTGGCCTGGGCAAGGATCTTGGCCATGACTTCATACTCCGAATCCGGGCTTGCTTCGATGCGAAGTTCCGGCTGGTTGGTCGGATCCTTCTGTACTTCTTCTTCCATCTTCTGCTGCAGGTCAGCCACGTTCACCGGACTGTTGTTCCAGAAAACCTGGTTGCTCGCATCCACGCGCAGATCGATCGGCGGCGGCGGCTCGCGCAGCTGCGGCGGCGGGTTGATGACCCGCTGCGGCAGATCCACGGCAATCGGGTACGTCATGATCGGCGCGGTCACGATGAAGATGATCAGCAGCACCAGCATCACGTCCACGAGGGGCGTGACGTTGATGTCGGCCATTGGGCCCTTGTTGTTGCCACTACTGAATGCCATCGCTTATTGCCCCTTTTCTTTGGTGGCAACGAAACCGACGTCCAGCATGCCCTGCCCCTGCGCGATCTTGGTCACTTCGTTGATCACGCTCATCTTGGTGGTCTTGTCACCACGAAGATTCAGCGGCGGCTGCGGCGTCTGCTGCGCAGCGGTGGCGAAACGCGATTCCAGGGTCTCCTTCGAGACCGGCTCGTCGTTCCAGTAGAGCGAACCGTCTTCCTTGACGGCAACCGTGATCGGATTCGGACGCTTTTCAGCATCGTCCGGATTCTGGATCAGGTTGGCCTCGGGCAACTCCACCTTGACCTTGTGGGACATCAGGGGAGCCGTGATGATGAAGATGATCAGCAGCACCAGCATGACGTCCACCAGGGGCGTCACGTTGATGTCGGCCATCGGGCCGCTGCTGTTACCACTACTGAAAGCCATAACGGGCTCCGTCTATATCGTTGCGAGGACTGCTCGGCTTACTGGCTCAGCGAACGCGCGAGCCAGTGGCGAAGAAGTCGTGCAGATCGTGCGCGAAGGTATCGAACTTGCTGATGGTCGCGCTGTTGATCTTGCTGAAGAAGTTGAAGGCGAACACGGCCGGGATAGCCACGAACAGACCGATGGCGGTCATGATCAGCGCTTCACCCACCGGGCCGGCAACGGCGTCGATCGAGGCCGAACCGGTTGCACCGATCTTGATCAGCGCGCCGTAGATGCCCCACACGGTACCCAGCAGACCCACGAACGGAGCGGTTGCACCGACGGTGGCCAGCAGGATCATGCCGCCCTGCAGCTTGTTGGACTCGCGGGTCACGGCCTGACGCAGGGCGCGATCGACGAACTCCGAACGGCTCAGGGTCTCGGCGGCACCGGCCTGCTGGTGGTGGGCAGCAGCCTGGGCAGCGTCCAGGGCGATCTTCGAGAACGGCTCGGAAGCCGGCTGTTCTTCCATGGCGCGGATGGCGTCCTGGGCGTTCGGGGCATCCCAGAACAGGCTCGGAACGCGGCCAGCGGCCGACTTCAGGCGGGCGGTACGGAAGATGTTGATGACAGTCCAGTACCAGGACATGGCCGACATCGCCACCAGGGTGATCAGCACGACCCAGGAGACGGCGAAGTCACCCGGCTTGGAGGTCATTTCGTGGATCAGGTGCTCGAAGCCCATCTGCGAGAGGGCGTTGTTTGCGTTGCCCCCGGCAGCAGCGGCGATGAAAATTTCCTGCAGCATGACGCTTACCTTTGTTGTGTGTGGTGTTAAAGGGTGTAGCTAAAGTTGAACCGTTCCAGCAGCGGCCAGTCCTGGCCGCCACACGGATCAGCTCAGCGCAAAGTTGACCGGGACGCGGACGCGACCAGCCGCCTTCTGTCCACCGCTTGAGGCGGGGTTGAACTTCCACTTGCGCGCCGCTTCCATGGCAGCACGGTCGAGGTCACGGTTGCGGCTGGACTTCTCGACGGCCACATTGGTGACGTTGCCGTTGGCATCGACATCAATGATCAGGATGACCTCGCCCTGGATACCGGCGCGGAAAGCGGCCGGCGGGTAACGCGGCGGGTTCATGTTCT
>NZ_JAYFUH010000046.1:0-10117 GCF_034961085.1 Stenotrophomonas capsici
GGGCGCGGTGATCATCGAAGATGCCGCCTTCGCCGAGCAGTTGGCGCGCAGCATCGAGCGCGACATCGCCCCGGACAACTCCTGGGTGGTGGCGCCGCGCGAGAAGGCACCGGTGTTCTCCGGCCTGAACTACAGCATCGGCAAGGCGTCCGAAGCGCTGCCGGTGCTCGATTTCTGGCCATGGCGCTACGCCACCATCTATGAGTTCAAGCCCGGCCCGGACTGCCCGCGGCCGCTGCCGCGGCAGGACCCCGGCTTCCGCGCCTGCTACACCGCCATCGGTGATTTCCCGGAAGTGGACGTCGGCCCGAAATGGCTGCTGGTGCGCATGCTCACTGCCTTCGGCGCCGGGCTGGTGCCCATCCTCTGACTGCGTCCCCGCAAAGGTTCAAGCCATGTCCCGAGTATTCCGCGCCCCCGTCGACCTGGAACAGGTCAATGCCCTGAGCCGCAACACCCTGATCGACCACCTTGGCATCGTGTTCACCGCCGCCGGCGAGGATTGGCTGCAGGCCACCATGCCGGTCGACGAACGCACCCGCCAGCCGTATGGCCTGCTGCACGGCGGCGCCTCGGTGGTGCTGGCCGAAACCCTGGGCAGCAGCGCCGGCAACCTGTGCGTGGACCCGGCCGAGCAGGTCTGCGTGGGGCTGGAGATCAACGCCAACCACCTGCGCGCGGCGCGCACCGGCGTGGTCACCGGCACCGCGCGCGCGCTGCACGTGGGCCGCACCACCCAGGTGTGGGAGATCCGCATCGAGAACGAAGACGGCAAGCCGGTGTGCATTTCGCGGCTGACGCTGGCGGTGGTGGCCCGCTGAGCGGGCATCGACGCGCGATACCTGCGGCTTACCCCTCCCCAACCTTCCCCTGCTGTGCAAGGGAGGGGGCCATACGGCTTTACCGTGATCGGTTCGACCCCGCCGAACCACTCCCTCCCTTTGGCGAAGCCAAGGGGAGGGCGGGGGAGGGGTTACTGCCCCACCGCCGTAGCCGTCGCTCAGCCCTCGACCATCGCCGGCAGATGCTCGCGCACCCATTGCGCCAATGCCGGCGCGGGCAGGGCAGGGGTGAAGTGGAAGCCCTGCGCGATGTGATAGCCCTGCTCGCCGAGCAGGCGCAGCTGCTCGCTGCTTTCCACGCCTTCGGCCACCACCTTCAGGTGCAGGCTCTGGCCGATGTGGGCGATGGCCTGGGTCAGCGCGCTGGCCACGCTGTCACGCTCGATCCCGTTGACGAAGCTGCGGTCCAGCTTGAGCTCGCTGATCGGCAGCTGGCGCAGGTAACTCAGGCTGGAATAGCCGGTGCCGAAGTCGTCCATCGACAGGCGCACGCCCAGCGCATGCACCTTGCGCAGGGTCTGCAGGGTGACCGGGTCGGCGTCGAGCAGCACGTCCTCGGTGATTTCCAGGATCAGGTCCGACGCCGACAGGCCGTGCTCGTGCAGGATCCGGCTGATCATCTCGGCCAGCGCCGGGCTGTGGAAGTTGGTCGGTGACAGGTTGACCGAGACCGAGGGCACCTCCAGCCCATCCTCGCGCCAGTCGGCCAACTGGTGGCAGGCCTCGTGCAGCGCCCATTGGCCAAGGTCGCCGATCAGGCCGGTTTCCTCGGCCAGCGGGATGAAGCGGACCGGCGGCACGTTGCCCAGCCGCGGGTGGTGCCAGCGGGCCAGGGCCTCGACGCTGTGCAGGCGGCCATCGTGCAGGTCGATCTGCGGCTGGTAGTGCAGTTGCAGTTGGCCCAGCGCGAGGGCTTCGCGCAGGGCATTTTCCAGCGCCAGCCGTTCCTGCGCGCTCTGGTCCATCTCGCAGCTGTAGAAACGGGCCAGGTTGCGGCCGCTGTGCTTGGCCTGGTACATCGCCATGTCGGCGCGGTGCAGCAGGGTTTCCATGCTCGTGCCGTCGTGCGGGAACACGCTGATGCCGATGCTGGCCGAGGGCCGGATCTCCATCTCCCCCAGCTGCAACGGCTCGCCCAACGCGCGCAGCAGGCGTTCGCTGTGTTCGTCGGCGCCCTGCGCGTCGCAGCCGTTGAGCACCACCACGAACTCGTCGCCGGACAGGCGGCCGACGATGTCCATCGGCCCGGTCTGCTCCTGCAGGCGGCGCGCGACCACCCGCAGCAGTTCATCGCCGCCGGGATGGCCGAAGGAATCGTTGACCTGCTTGAAGCGGTCCAGGTCGATGAACAGCACCGCCAGCGACTGGTGGGTGTGGCCGGCGGCGCTGATCGCCTGGTCGGCACGGGCATGCAGCAGGCTGCGGTTGGGCAGGCCGGTGAGGTCGTCGTAGAAGGCCAGCCGGCGGATGCGGTTGCGCGCTTCCTCGCGTTCCAGCGCCAGCGCACACAGGTGCACGATCACCTCGACCAGGCGCCGGTGGAAGCTGTCCGGCTCCATCGGCTGCCGGTAGTAGAACGCGAAGGTGCCCAGCACGCGGCCGTCGCTGGACTTGATCGGCGTGGACCAGCACGCCGCCAGGCCGTACTGCAGGGCCAGGTGGCTGACGCCTTCCCAGTTGGGGTCGCTGGCGATGTCGCGCGCGACCACGGTTTCGCCGCAATGGGCCGCGGTGCCGCAGCTGCCCGAATGCGGGCCGACCGGTGTGCCATCGACCAGCTTGCTGTAGGCCTCCGGCAGGCTGGGCGCGGCCAGCGTGCGCAGCCGGCCGTCCTCCACGCGCAGCACCGAGCAGGTGACCTGCGGGGCGATCTTCTCCACCTCCTCGCACATCATCTGCATGATCTCGGCGGTGGGTACCTCGCGCACCATCGCATCGAGCATGCGGTGCTGCAGGACCTCATGCACCTTGGTGCGGGTGATGTCGGTCAGCACCACGACCATGTTCACCAGCTTGCCGTAGTCGTCGAAGATCGGGTTGATGGTGACCGAGCACCACAGCGGCTGGCCGTCCTTGCGGTACAGGCGCTCGTCGGCGCGGATCGACTGCCCGGACATCAGCCGCGTCATGTAGGCGGCCATCTGTTCGCCGGAATGATCGTCCGGCGCCAGCAGGGTGGGGACGTAGCGGCCGAGCAGCTCGCTGTCCAGGAAGCCGAACAGGCGACGGAAGCCCTTGTTCGGGTAGACCACGTGGGCCTGGGCATCGGTGATCAGCACCGCGCTCTGGGTCTCGTCGAACCCCAGCGACAGCAGCCGCTCGCGCTCCTGCGCCTGGCGCCGCGCGGTGACGTCGCTGATCAGCGCCATGTGGATGTCGCGGCCGCCGCTGGACACGTGCGACAGGGTCACGCTGATCCAGCAGTGGCTGCCGTCCTTGCGCACCAGTTGGATGTCATGCGGCGCCAGGGCCAGTTCCTGCACGCGGTTGCTGGCCCCCGGGTACAGGCGGGTGTCATAGCGCTCGCGCATGGAGGGCGGGGCCAGCTGGCCCAGGTTCCTGCCTAGCATTTCCTCGCGCGGCCAGCCGGAGATGGTCTCCATCGCGCGGTTGAGGTACAGGATGGTGTTCTGTTCGTCGAACAGGATCACGCCGCTGCCAATGCGCTCCAGCGCGGCAGAAAAGAAGTGCAGCATGTCCTCTGTCGATGACAGCAGCTGCCGGTGCATCACCACGCTCCCCTGAACGTTGGAACCGTTTTACACACTTACGGCGCGGGAAGGGTAACGCTGAAGGTCCAGCCGGGCCCCTTGGCCCGCGTGATGTCTGGATACTGTGCCGCAACGCACCTTTCCGTGTCCTGGCAGCAATACCCTGCCGCCGTAACAGTCGCTGGCACAAGCCGGACCGCATCCGGTATCGTGCGCGGATGATCTCCCCCCGTCCCGCCCGCCAGGGCGGTGTGGCTCGCGTGTTCCGTTACCTGTACCGCGTCCCGCTGCTGCTGGTGCACATCGTCCTGTTCCTGCCGCTGATCCTGTTGCTGATGGCCCCGCCATTCGGCCGCATCGGCGGGCCTGCCGATCCCCTGGAGCACCGCGTGGTGCGCTGGTGGTCGGGCGTGCTGATGTGGATCTTCGGCTTCCGGCTCAAGCGCTTCGGCCAGCCGCTGCCGGGGCCGGTGCTGTTCGTGGCCAACCACGTGGGCTGGGTCGACATCTGCATGATCCACAGCCAGAAGATGGTCGGCTTCGTCGCCAAGCGCGAGATCGCCGGCTGGCCGCTGGTCGGCTGGCTGGCCAGCCGTGGGCATACCATCTACCACCAGCGCGGCAACACCGAGTCGCTGGGCGGGGTGATGGAGGAAATGGTCAAGCGCCTGAACGAACAGCGGCCGGTGGCGGTGTTCCCCGAAGGCCGCACCCGCGGTGGCCACGAAGTGGGCCCGTTCCACGCCCGCATCTTCCAGGCGGCGGTGGAGGCCAACGTGCCGGTGCAGCCGGTGGCCTTGCGCTACGGCGTGCGCGGTGACGCCCAGACCATGGTGGCGTTCGGGCCGGGCGAGAGCTTCTTCGGCAACTTCCTGCGCCTGCTCGGCGAGCCGGCGCGTGCGGCGCAGGTGCACTTCCTCGCGCCGATCGGCAGCCAGGACCTGGAAGGTCGCCGCCGCATCGCCGAAACCTCGCGTGCGCGCATCGTGGCGGTGATGGAAGGGCCGTGAGGCGATGTCGGTCGTGCGCCTGCCGTCGTCGGAAAGCCGCCAGCCAGACGCGCTGAACGCCGCCGACTACCTGCCGCCGCGCTGGCTGCGCAATCCCCACCTGCAATCGATGCTGGCTTCGAGCCGGCTGCGCCTGCGCCGCGGCCTGCAGCTGCTGGCCGCCACCGGCGCGGTCAACCGCGAACTGATCCTGGACGGCGGTGACGGGGTGCGCCTGCAGGCCTGGCACAGCAGCGTGCCGGGCCGTGCCCCGGTCGGGCTGGCGCTGCTGCTGCATGGCTGGGAAGGCAGCACCGAGTCGAGCTACATGCGCATGACCGCCGCGCGCATGCTGGAGGCCGGCTTCGACGTGGTGCGGCTGAACTTCCGCGACCACGGCAACACCCACCACCTGAACCCGGGCATCTTCCACTCCTGCCGCATCGATGAAGTGGTGCAGGCCGCCGGCGACGTGGCGCGCCGTTTCCCGGACCTGCCGATGGTGGCCGCCGGCTACTCGCTGGGCGGCAACTTCGTGCTGCGCCTGGCCCTGCATGCACCGGCCGCGGGCGTGCCCCTGCGGCACGTGGCCTCGGTCTGCCCGGTGCTGGACCCGGCGGTGACGATGGAGAGCATCGAGCAGGGGCCGGCGATGTACGACTGGTACTTCCGCCGCAAGTGGACCGGCTCGCTGCGGCGCAAGCGCGCGCTGTTCCCCGAGCTGGCCGACTGCGACGACGACGTGCTCAAGCTGGACATCCGCGCGCTGACCGGCTGGCTGGTGAACCGGCATACCGACTTCCCCACGCTGCAGGACTACTTCGAGGGCTACTCGATCGCCGGCCACAAGCTGGCCGGGCTGCAGGTGCCGGCCGAGATCCTGATGGCGCAGGACGACCCGGTCATCCCCTTCGCCACCTTCGACCATTGGCAGCTGCCGAACCACGCACGCCTGCAGATCGCGCGCTGGGGCGGGCATTGCGGGTTCATCGAGAACCTGCGCGGCGATGGCTTCTCCGAGCGCTGGGTCACCCGGCAACTGTTGGCGGCGTTGCCAGGCTGAACCGTGGCGCGGCGGGCGCGCCCGCTACAATGGGTTTTTTGCGCTCACGCTGGAGGCCGACTGCGACGACGACGTGCTCAAGCTGGACATCCGCGCGCTGACCGGCTGGCTGGTGAACCGGCATACCGACTTCCCCACGCTGCAGGACTACTTCGAGGGCTACTCGATCGCCGGCCACAAGCTGGCCGGGCTGCAGGTGCCGGCGGCCGACTGCGACGACGACGTGCTCAAGCTGGACATCCGCGCGCTGACCGGCTGGCTGGTGAACCGGCATACCGACTTCCCCACGCTGCAGGACTACTTCGAGGGCTACTCGATCGCCGGCCACAAGCTGGCCGGGCTGCAGGTGCCGGCCGAGATCCTGATGGCGCAGGACGACCCGGTCATCCCCTTCGCCACCTTCGACCATTGGCAGCTGCCGAACCACGCACGCCTGCAGATCGCGCGCTGGGGCGGGCATTGCGGGTTCATCGAGAACCTGCGCGGCGATGGCTTCTCCGAGCGCTGGGTCACCCGGCAACTGTTGGCGGCGTTGCCAGGCTGAACCGTGGCGCGGCGGGCGCGCCCGCTACAATGGGTTTTTTGCGCTCACGCTGGACCGCCATGCAAGACAAGATCATCGAAGCCCTGCGCCGCAACGCCAACGACGACGCGGTGTCCCTGGCCCGCGAATGGGTGGCGGCCGAACCGCAGCAGGCGCAGGCCCATCGCTGGCTGGCGCTGGCCCTGCAGCAGGACAACCAGCTGGAACAGGCCCAGGCCAGCCTGGACCAGGCGCTGGCGCTGGCGCCGGAAGAGGCCGCCCTGCACCTGCAGCACGCCGGCCTGCTGCTGGCCCTGCGCCAGCTCGAGGCCGCCGACCAGGCGCTGGACCGCAGCACCGCGCTCAACCCCAATGAATTCTCCGCCTACCTGATGCAGGCGCACCTGGCACTGGGCCGCGAGGACATCGACGAAGCCGACCGCCTGATCCGCCTGGCCGAACGCGTGGACCCGGACAGCCCGGAGCTGGGGGCGGTGCAGGGCATGGTCGCGTTGCGCCGCGGCGAGCTGGACCGCGCGCTGGGCGTGCTGTCGGCCGCGGTCGAGCGCCTGCCGCGCGATCCGCGCCTGCTCTACGCACTGGGCTTCGCCTATCTGGGCAAGGACATGCCGGCGTTCGCCGAGCAGGCCTTCCGCCGCGTGCTCGAACTGGTCCCGGACAACCAGGCGCTGCGCGGCCTGCTGGTGCAGCTGGCGCTGCGCCAGGGCCATGTCGACAACGCGGCCGAAGTGATGCGCGAGGTGCTGGCCAGCAAGGGGGGCGACACCCCCGGCCTGCGTCGCCTGGCCGGCGAGCTGGAGCTGGCCTCCGGCCAGCCGCTGCAGGCGCTGGAACACCTGCGCCCGCTGCTGTCGCAGCTGCCCGGTGACCGCGGCACGCTGCAGATGCTGCTGGTGGCCTGGCAGCGACTGGGGCGCGAGGAGGAAGCCAGCGCCGCGCTGGATGCGGCACTGGAAGCCCACCCGCAGCTGCACGACCTGTGGCTGGCCCGTCTGGCGATCCCGGCGGTGGGCAGCCCGGAAGCGGTGGCCGTGGTCGAGCGCTGGCTGTCGGCCATGCCCGACCATGTGCCGGCGCTGGAAGCCCGCATGCGGCTGCATGACATGAACGAGGAAAGCGACGCGGCCGAGGCCATCGCCCGTCGCATCGCCGCGCTGGAGCCGGGCCGCGTCAGCGCCGAGCAGCGCATCGTCGAAGCCCTGCTGCTGCGCGATGCGCCCGCGGCAGCGGCGCATGTCCAGGCACTGGTCGACAGCGCCCCGGAAGCCGCGCGGCCTAGCCTGCGCAGCTGGCTGGGCACCGTGCAGGACCGTGGCGGCAACCCGGCCGGCGCGGTGGCCACCTGGCTGCAGCTGCATGCCGAGCAGGCCGCCACGCGCCTGCCGCTGCCGCCGCAGGCCAAGGCCCCGGTGGAATGGCCGGCGCTGGGTGGGGTGGCCGACGACAACGCGATGCGCCCGCTGTTCGTCTGGGGCGCGCCGGGCTCGGGCGTGGAGCGCGTGGTGACGGTGATGGCGGCCGGCAGCCGGGTGCTGCGCGCCGACCGTTTCGGTGCCACCCCGCCGACCGACGGTTTCCAGAACTACCTGACCCTGCAGCGGCTGGCCACCGATGCGCTGACGCCCGAGCAGCTGGTGCAGCAGTGGCGCGAGCAGCTGCCGGCGCGCGGCATCGCCGACGGCAACGTCATCGACTGGCTGCTGTGGTGGGACAACGCGCTGTTGTGGGCGCTGCGCCCGCAGCTGCCGGAGGGCCGCCTGGTGGTGGCGGTGCGCGACCCGCGCGACATGTTCATCGAATGGCTGGCGCTGGGTGCACCGGCGCCGCTGGCGCTGACCTCGTCGATGGACGCGGCGCAGTGGCTGGCACGTTCCGTGGAGCAGGTGGCCGAGCTGCACGAGGGCGACCTGTACCCGCACCTGATCCTCCGCACCGACGAGGCGGTGAACGACCCGGCGGCGATGGGCGCGCTGCTGGAGCAGGCCTTCGGCGTGCGCTTCCCGCAGGTGCGCAGCCTCGGCCCGGGCACCGTCGAGGCCGGCCACTGGCGCCGCTACGCCCAGGTGCTGGCGGCGGAATTCCTGTATCTCACCCCGGTCGCGGTGCGACTGGGCTACCCCGAAGCCTGACCCGAGGACCCCCGATGAAACTGGACAGCCAGAGTTTCAGCAACGGCCAGCCGATCCCGGCCGAGTTCGCCGCCGGCCAGCCGTCCGGCGTTGCCGGCAACCGCAACCCGCAGCTGTCCTGGCACGACGTGCCCGAAGGCACGCGCTCGTTCGCCCTGCTGTGCGTGGACCCGGACGCGCCGACCGTGGCCGAGCTGGTCGGTCGCGACGATGTCGGCATCCCGCTGGACCAGCCACGCGCTGATTTCGTGCACTGGGTGATGGTGGATATCCCCGCCGACGTGCGGGAGATCGCCGCCGGCAGCTGCAGCGACGGCTTCACCGCGCACGGCAAGCAGCAACCGGCGGGCCCGGCCGGCGCGCGCCAGGGCATCAATGACTACACCGGCTGGTTCGCCGGTGACCTCGACATGGCCGGCACCTATTTCGGCTATGACGGCCCGTACCCGCCGTTCAACGACGAGCGCCCGCACCGCTATTTCTTCCGCATGTTCGCGCTGGACGTGGCGTCGCTGCCGGTCGAAGGCGCCTTCACCGCCGCCGATGTGTTCAGCGCGATGCAGGGCCATGTGCTGGCCGAAGCCGCGTTGCACGGCACCTACACGTTGAACCCGCACCTCTGACCGGTACCGCCGGGCGCGCTGCCGCCACACGGCGGCGGGGAACCGAAATGACGAGGGCGCCTTGCGGCGCCCTCGTCGTCTGCTTCGCAGCGGTGGCTTACTTGCCCACCTGCTCCGAGCTGACCACCATGTCCAGCACGTAGGCCAGCGAAGACGCGTCGGCCGGCGGGTTCTTCACCTGGAAACGCTTCAGGCGCAGCACGTTGCGCACGCCCGGCTGGTGGGTGTAACCCTCGATGTTGCCGTAGAAGTTCTCCCACTCACCGCGCTTGCCCTGCTCCAGGCCCTGCTCGTTGTACTTCACCTCGCGCACCTGCAGGCACTGTGCATCACGCATCACGCCATGGGTGCAGGGCTTGGTCTGTGCATCGACTTCCAGGAACACGCGCTCGCCCTCGCCGCCGTAGCGGGCTTCGGCGGTCGGCTCGGCGCGGAAGGTCAGCACGTCGCCATTGGCGGCGGCCAGCACCAGCTGCGACGCATCCAGCGAACGGATCGTCAGCTTGCCCTGCAGGCGCTCGCTGACCAGGCCGTCCAGCGCCATCACGCCCGGCTCGCCGCAGGCCATGTTGGTGGACATCATGTTGCCGACGCTGAGTGCGTCGCCTTCCAGCGTGTAGCCACCGCCCATGCCGTTGCAGGCATTGCTCACGCTCAGGCGGCCGTCCTTGAAGTCCAGCGTGACCGGCTTGTCGGCGCGCACGAACAGCGCGTCCACGCGCTTGCCGGCCGAATCCACGGCGGTGTCGAGCAGCCAGTGGTTGGCGCCCAGCTGGGTGGCGTCGATCGAGGCCGCCGCGGCCGGGGTGGCGGTGTTGGCGGCGGGGGTGGCTTCACTCTTGGTGGTCGTCTGCGACGGGTTGCTGCAGGCGGCCATCAGGGCCAGCGGCAGGGCCAGCATGAGGATGCGCTTCATGGACAACTCCTTGGGTCATGGAAAGGATTCGGGACGACAAACGGATGAAGCTGCCGGCCGGGGTTGAAGGCGCCGGGGCGCGTTCAGTTTCCAGCAGGCAAGAACAGCAGCAAGCCAATGCCCAGTGCGATGCGGTATAGCGCGAAGCCCGTGAAGGGCCGGCGCTTGATGTAGTCCAGCAGCCACTTCACCACCACGAAGCCGGTGATGACGGCGGCGGTGAAGGCCACCCCGACGTCGGTCCAGTTCTCGCTGCCGAGCTGCCCGTCCTTGGCAAGTTCCAGGAACGCGTAGCCACTG
>NZ_JAYFUH010000047.1:0-5944 GCF_034961085.1 Stenotrophomonas capsici
TGGAAGCTGGCGTTGTGGCCGATGGTGCTGCTGGCAGGGGCGGTGCTGGTGGTGGGCGTGCAGCGCGGCCAGATGCTGTTCCTGGGCTTTTCGGTGATCGGCCTGTGGGCAGGCTGGCGCATGTGGAACTTCAGCCGCCGTGGCCCGGGGCGGCCGGACTGGGCGTTCCGCCAGCACTACCAGTCGATGCTGGGGGCGGGCATTGCCACCCATGTGGCGTTCCTGAGCATCGGCATGCGCCCGGTGTGGCAGTGGCTGCAGTCGCACACGCGCGTGCCGCCGCTGCTGATCGAGCTGTTCCCGTGGGCGGCGCCGGTGCTGGTGGCCGTGCTCATCGGCTACGGCTTGAACCGCAAGTACGGCGGGCGCCGCGGAGCCCGGCCGACGCCGTCGCCGCGGATGCAATCGCCGGCGGAGTGAGTGCCGGCGGCCGCGGTCCCCGGGAGCGTGGAGGCGCTGCGTGGCTCAGACGTCGCCGTCGCTGGCCCAGCCTTCGCCGGTGCCGCGCTGGAACACGCGGTCGCCGTCCTGCATGTCACCGGCCGGGAAGTGCTCCTGCGCGGCCAGCCGCGCGTAGATCGGGGTGAAGTCCGGGTCGGTGGCGGCCATCAGCTGCTCGAAGCCGTCGATGACGAAGTAGCTCTTCTGAAAGGTGTCGATGCGGTAGCGGGTGCGCATGATCCGCTCCAGGTCGAAGCCAATGCGGTTGGGCGCGGCCGACTCCAGCGAGTACAGCGATTCGCCCTTGGACGAGACGATGCCGGCGCCGTAGATGCGCAACCCCTCGGCGGTGTTGATCAGGCCGAACTCCACCGTGTACCAGTACAGGCGGGTCAGGTTCTGCAGTGCCTCCGGGCCGATCGCATGCGCCTTGACCCCGCCACGGCCGTAGGCGGCCATGTAGTCGGCGAACACCGGGTTCATCAGCAGCGGCACATGGCCGAACAGGTCGTGGAACAGGTCCGGCTCGGCGATGTAGTCGATCTGGTCCGGGCGGCGGATCCACCACGTCACCGGGAAGCGGCGGTTGGCCAGGTGGTCGAAGAAATCCAGTTCCGGCAGCAGGCCTTCCACGCCGACCAGGGTCCAGCCGGTGGCGGCCCCCAGCACTTCGTTGAGCTGGTCGAAGCGCGGGATCATGTGCTCGCTCATGCCCATTTCGTCCTGCGCGTCCAGGAACTCCTGGCAGGCACGGCCGACCAGCAGCTCGCGCTGGCGCTGGTACAGCGTGCTCCAGGTGGCATGGTCGTCGGCGCTGTAGCTGTCCCACGGCTGTTCCACCACGGCGGTGGTATAGACCGGCACGTAACCCTTGTCGGTCTGCTGGTGTTCGACGCGGCGCGGGTTGGCTTCCATGGCGGCAGCTCCATAAGGGAATAGATAACCGCATGGTAGGAAGCCTGCCGCGCAACAGGTTTGCGAAATTGCGCCGTCAGCGGCTCCTGGCGCAATATTGTTGCGGCAATTCAATGTTGCGGAGCAACAAACATGGCTTCAATCACGCTTGATCGCACGGATCTTCGGCTTCTTGCCGAAATACAGCAGCATGGGCGCGCCACCAATGCCGAGCTCGCAGCACGGGTGAACCTGTCACCGTCCGCCTGCCTGCGGCGGGTGCAACGGCTGGAAGCGGAGGGTGTCATTGCCGGCTATGGCGCTCGCCTGGAGCCGCGCGCGATCGGGCTGGGCCTGCAGGCGTTCGTACGGGTGCAGCTGTCCAAGCACGGCCAGGCGGCCATCAATCATTTCGTGGAGGCGGTGCAGCTGTGGGATGAAGTGGTGGCCTGCCACGCGCTCACCGGCGACATGGACTACCTGCTGCACGTCTACGTGCGCGACCTGGACCACTTCTCGGCCTTCCTGCTTGACAAGCTGCTCGATGCGGCCGGCGTGGCCGACGTCAACTCCAGCTTCGTGCTGCGCACGGTCAAGGAGTTCCGCGCGCTGCCGCTGTCGCAGCTGGGGCGGTAATGAACGGATGTTGCAGCTTTGAAGCCCCTCTCCCGTGTGCGGGAGAGGGGTTGGGGTGAGGGCGCTTTCTGCGGTGATGTCATCCACTGCGCAGAACCGGAAGCGCCCCCTCCCAACCTCCCCCTTGGCTACGCCAACGGGGAGGGGCTTGAAGCATCAACGCGCCGGGGCGCTGCAGTCCTTGACCACGCCGCGCAGCTTCTCGATGCGCGAACGGCTGTCCTGGCAACGCTGATGGGCTTCGGCCTGGGCGGCGGCGGTGCGGGCTTCGGCGGTGCGGATCGCCGTGGCCTGGGCCTGCTGCAGGCGGGCAACGCCGGCGCGGATCTGCGGCATCGCGGCCATCGCGGCCTTCTCGCCTTCCAGGATGGCGCGGCCGCGCTGCTCGAAATCGGCCGCACCGATGTCCAGCACCGCCGGGCGGATCACCACGTCGGCGCGGCCCAGCTCCTGCTCGCCCAGGCGCTGGCCCATGATGGTGATGGACTGGTTGACCGCACCGAGCAGGCTGGTCGGGCGCTGGCCGTTGGCGCGGCTGGAGATGTCCACGGCGATGACGAACTCGGCGCCGAGCTGGCGCGCGGCATCCACCGGCACCGGGCTGACCACGCCGCCGTCGACGTAGGTCTTGCCGCCGATGGTGACCGGTTCGAACACGCCGGGGATGGAGCTGGAAGCACGCACCGCCTGGCCGACGTTGCCGCGCACGAACACCGCGCGGTCACCGGTCTCCAGCTGCGTGGCGACCGCCGCGAACGGCTTGCGCAGCTGTTCGGCGGGCTTGTTGCCGACCTGGGCGTTGACGTAGTCCTGCAGCTTCTGGCCCTGTACCAGGCCGCCGGAGAACAGGCGCACGTCGCGGATGCTGGCCTCGTCCAGGGCCACGGCCTTCTGCTGCATCTGGAAGGCATCCATGCCGCTGGCGTACAGCGCGCCGACCACGCTGCCGGCGCTGGTGCCGGACACCACCACCGGCTCGAAGCCGTTGGCTTCGAGCATCTTGATCACGCCGATGTGGGCGAAGCCCTTGGCCGCGCCGCCGCCCAGCGCCACGCCGATCTTCACCGGCTTGAGCGGGGTGCTCGGTCGCGCCGCCTGCGGCGGCGTCGGCTTGGTGTTTTCACCACCGCATGCGGCCAGCAGGCCGAACAGGGCAAGGGACAGCAGCAGGCGGGCGTTGCGCGGCTTCATGATGAACAGGGGGCGTTGAAAAGGGCGCCAGCATAGCGCTTTGCGCCGGGCAGGGACCGTGCCGGTGGCCGCGCCGTTTAGGCGGGGCTTCGCTGGGCCAGGGGGCCCCGGCTCAGCTGTCGCCCAGGGGAAGCGCCAGGCCCACCAGCACCAGCAACCAGAACAGGCCGCCGAGCACCAGCCACAGCCAGTTCAGCGGCGTGAGCCGGGCATTGGCCGAGCCCGTCGGGTCGCCGCAGGCCAGGTTGGCCGCGCGCTGGGCCTGGACCATCGCCAGCGTGCCGCCGCCGACGGTCAGCATGGCCAATCCGAAACTCGGGCCCGGTGCCAGCATGGCATCCGGGAGGCGGCTGATGATCTGCCCGATGATCGCCGAGACCACGTACACCGTGGCCCACGTGCCCGGCGACCAGTCGTGGCGCTGGCCCGCGCGCCGCAGCCGGTGGTCGATTTCCTCGTTCAGGCCATGCGCGAAGAAGATGGCGAAGATGGCGCGCGGGACCGGCCAGATGTCCAGCTTCCGGTCGAGCTTGTGCAGCTTCCAGTGCCGCCAGAACCAGTACAGCGAATACAGCCCCACGGTGGCGATGGAAAGCAGCACCAGCTTGCGGAGGGACACCACGTAGAACGGCGGCAGTGCCGGGCGCTCGGCGGAGCGGGTTTCCAGTGGCACCTGTGGGGGTGCGTAGATATTGTCGTGTGCGTCCATGCGTGGCCGGTTCCCCCCGGAAAACGAACGCGGAGGGTAGACAACCGGCCACGCACAGGCAAGGACGCCAGGCGTCGCCCGGGCAGGCACAGCGCCCCCGGGCCAGGGACCATGACGGCTTCAGAAGCGGTTGTCACCGTCCAGGATGCGGCCCAGCCCGCCCAGCACCGAGCCTTCGCCGCGGCTCTGGCCACCGCCCTGCGGGGCGGCGGCGAACATGCGGCCGGCCAGGCGCGAGAACGGCAGCGACTGCAGCCATACCTTGCCCGGGCCGGTCAGGGTGGCCAGGAACACGCCTTCGCCACCGAAGAACATGCTCTTCAGGCCGGCGACGCGGCGCACGTCCATGTCCACGCCGGCGTGGTAGGCCACCACGCAGCCGGTATCCACGTCGATGCGCTCGCCGGCGGCCAGCTCGCGTTCGACCACGCAGCCACCGGCGTGCACGAACACCCAGCCGTCGCCTTCCAGCTTCTGCATGATGAACCCCTCGCCGCCGAACAGGCCGGTCATCACCTTGCGCTGCAGGTGCACGCCGACCTGCACGCCACGGGCGCCGGCCAGGAAGCTGTCCTTCTGGCAGACCAGCTTGCCGCCGTGCTGGTCCAGCTTCATGGCCAGCACCGTGCCGGGGTAGGGCGCGGCGAAAGCGACCTTGGCCTTGCCCTGGCCGGTATGGGTGTAGACGGTGGCGAACAGGCTTTCACCGGTGATCACGCGCTTGCCGGCCGACAGCAGCTTGTCCATGAAGCCGCCGCCCTGGCCCTCGTGGCGGCCGTCGCCGAACACGGTGTCCATCTGCACGGAGGCGTCCTTGAACATCAGCGCGCCGGCTTCGGCGATGGCACTCTCGCCCGGGTCCAGTTCGATTTCGACGAACTGCATCTCATGGCCGACGATGCGGAAGTCGATATCATCGGCCCGGCTACGGTTGCCCCCGACCGGCGGCGGCATCGGCGGCGGGGCGGCCTGGCCGTCGAACTCGGCGATTTCGCCGACCGGCTGCCAGCCCTGCATGCCGGTCCGCCAGGCCAGTGCCTGGCGGTTGGCCTGGGCGTAGGCGCGGGCCGCTGCCTCATCGAGCGGGCCGACCCGGTCGGACTGGCCGGGAACATGGAAATACCACTGGGTCATGGCGCATCGCCTGGTGTGGGTAAGGAAGCCCAAGTCTATGCAGTGCGGTGGCTTTTTCACCCCTGACAGGCGTCATGCGTCTGAATACCTGAACGATTGCGATACGAATGTTGTACTGCAACAATTCCGTGCTAGGCGCAGTTCCCCATTCCTCCCAACAGGCCCTTCTTCGCCATGTCCCCGACCCGTACCGTCCGCGGCCGCTTCCCGGCTGCGCATCCGCTGTTCGTCGCTGTAGCCGCCCTGCTCCCCCTGGCCGCGATGGCCCAGGACGCCGCCCCCGCACAGAAGGAAGCCGCCACGCTGGACGCCGTGAAGGTCACGGCCGCGCGCAAGGTGGAGAACATCCAGGACGTGCCGGTCTCGATCAGCACCGTCAGCGGCGAGAAGCTCGACGCGCTGGCCTCCGGCGGCACCGACGTGCGCTACCTGTCCGGCCGCGTGCCCAGCCTCAACATCGAATCCTCGTTCGGCCGTGCGTTCCCGCGCTTCTACATCCGCGGTTACGGCAACACCGATTTCCGCCTGAACACCTCGCAGCCGGTGTCGCTGGTGTACGACGACGTGGTGCAGGAGAACCCGATCCTGAAGGGCTTCCCGATCTTCGACGTGGAGCAGGTGGAAGTGCTGCGCGGCCCGCAGGGCTCGCTGTTCGGCCGCAACACCCCGGCCGGCGTGGTGAAGTTCGACTCGGTGCGCCCGACCCAGGAGTTCAACGGCTACGGCAAGGTCGGCTACGGCAGCGACAACCTGTGGAACGTCGAGGCCGCCGTCGGCGGCGCGCTGAGCGCGCGCTGGTCGGCCCGCGTGTCGGCGCTGTACCAGCGTCGCGACGATTGGGTGAAGAACACCGGCACCGGCCCGAACGACGGCCTGGAAGGCTATGACGAGTCCGCCGTGCGCGTGCAGTTCCTGTACGAGGGCGACAACTTCGAGGCG
>NZ_JAYFUH010000048.1:0-3218 GCF_034961085.1 Stenotrophomonas capsici
CACCGTGCGCACCGAGGACGGCCGCGGTTCGGGCTGGGTGGGCCGCAACCTGAAGGACGCATCGGACTTCAGGGCCGACCAGGACATCGAGATCGCCAAGCGCAAGGCCACCGAATCGGCCGAGGCCAAGGCGCTGGAGCCGGGCAAGTACACGGTGATCCTGGAGCCGGCCGCCGCCGCGGGCCTGATCAGCTTCATGATGAATTTCTTCAGCGCCCGCTCGGCCGACGAAGGCCGCAGCTTCCTGTCCAGGAAGGGCGGCGGCAACAAGCTGGGCGAGCAGGTCTACGACCCGCAGGTGAACCTGTTCGCCGACCCGTGGCATCCCGATGCACCGGTGCTGCCGTGGGACGGCGAAGGCATGCCGCGCGAGCGCATGGCCATCATCGAGAACGGCAAGGTCGCCAACCTCAGCTATTCGCGCTACTGGGCGCAGAAGCAGGGCAAGACCGCCAACGCGCAGCCGGGCAACCTGCTGATGAGCGGCGGCAGCAAGTCCATCGCCGAGCTGGTGCGCGGCACCGAGAAGGGCATCCTGGTCACCCGCACCTGGTACATCCGCATGGTCGACCCGCAGACCGTGCTGCTGACCGGCCTGACCCGCGACGGCACGTTCTACATCGAGAACGGCCAGATCAAGCACCCGGTGAAGAACTTCCGCTTCAACGAGTCGCCGGTGATCATGCTCAACAACATCGACGAACTGGGCAAGCCGGTGCGCGTGGCCGGTGACGAGTCCAGCTTCGTGATGATGATCCCGCCGATGAAGCTGCGTGATTTCACGTTCACTTCGTTGTCCGATGCGGTGTGATTGATACACCTTCTCCCCCCGGGAGAAGGTGCCCGAAGGGCGGATGAGGGTACGGCGCAACGCACGGTGGCATCGAGCACCATGAGGCTTCGCCCGGCCCTCACCCCAACCCCTCTCCCGCCTGCGGGAGAGGGGCTCCTGGTTTCCTGAGATTCTTGGCCTTTGCTCCAGTCCCGTCTAACGCGAGCGCAATTCCTGCAGCTGCTGCTTGGCGGTGTGGTTGCGGCCGCGTTGCCCGGCCGGGCCCACGCGCAGGCCGGCCGCTACGACTTCTGGTTCACCCGCCTGAAGTACGACTCCGGCGACTGGGACGTGGACGCGCGCATGCCGTCCAACCTGCTCACCTCGCTGGTGGACTACACCACGCTGCGCGTGGACCCCAACGAACATGTCGTGGCGCTGTCCGACCCGAAGATGCTGCGCGCGCCGTTCTGCTACCTGGCCGGGCACAAGCTGGTCGAGTTCAACCCCGACGAACGCCGCAACTTCGAGCGCTACGTGCGCAACGGCGGCTTCGTCTTCGTCGATGACTGCAACCATGACATCGACGGCCTGTTCGCCACCTCGTTCGAGGCGCAGATGCGCGGCATCTTCGGCACCACCGCATTGAAGAAGCTGCCGAACAACCACGCCATCTACAACAGCTTCTTCAAGTTCCCCGAAGGTCCGCCGGCCACCGGCTTCGAGCTCAACGGCTGGGGCGATGACCTGGTGCACGACTACCTCAAGGGCATCGAGATCGATGGCCGGCTGGGCGTGCTCTACAGCAACAAGGACTACGGCTGCGAATGGGACTACGACTGGCGCAACAAACGCTTCCTGGCCGAGGACAACACGAAGTTCGGCGTGAACATCGTGATGTACGCACTGACGCACTGACCCCACTGGTGACCGCATGACTGCCACTTCCCCCGACCTCGATTCCCTGCTGCCCCGCCTGGGCGAACTGCGCGGCGCGTTGGCGCAGGCGGTGGTCGGCCAGCAGGCGGTGGTCGAGCAACTGCTGATCGGCCTGCTCGCCGGCGGCCACTGCCTGCTCGAAGGCGCACCGGGCCTGGGCAAGACGCTGCTGGTGCGCTCGCTCGGGCAGGCACTGGAGCTGCAGTTCCGGCGCGTGCAGTTCACGCCCGACCTGATGCCCAGCGACATCCTCGGCACCGAGCTGCTGGAGGAGGACCACGGCACCGGCAAGCGCGCGTTCCGCTTCCAGCAGGGCCCGATCTTCACCAACCTGCTGCTGGCCGACGAGCTCAACCGCACCCCGCCCAAGACCCAGGCCGCCCTGCTCGAAGCCATGCAGGAGCGCACCGTCAGCTACGCCGGCACCACCTACACGCTGCCCTCGCCGTTCTTCGTGCTGGCCACGCAGAACCCGATCGAGCAGGCCGGCACCTACCCGCTGCCGGAGGCGCAGCTGGACCGCTTCCTGCTGCACGTGCGCGTGGACTACCCCGACGAGGCCGAGGAGCGCGACATCCTGGCCCAGACCACCGGCAGCCACAGCGGCACAGTGCCGAAGGTGATGGATGCCGAGGCGGTCAAGGCACTGCAGGCGGCCGTGCGCGACGTGCACGTCGGCCCCGACCTGCTGACCTGGATCACCCGCCTGGTCCGCGCCAGCCGTCCCGGCGACGGCGCGCCGGCCGAGGTCAACAACTGGATCAAGTGGGGCGCCGGCCCGCGCGCCGGCCAGTCGCTGGTGCTGGCGTCGAAAGCACGCGCCCTGCTGCATGGCCGCTTTGCCGCCACCCGCGAGGACGTGCAGGCCCTGGCCGCGCCGGTGATGCGCCACCGCCTGCTGCTGTCCTTCGCCGCCGAGGCCGAGCAGAAGAGCGCCGATGACGTGATCACCGCATTGCTGCGCACGGTGCCGTTCCCGGCCTGATGCCGATCCCGCCATGGTGTCCCCTGCCCCACCGCTGATTCCCGCCGATGTGCGCAGCCGCCTGCGTGCGTTGCGGCTGTTCCCGCAGCGCGCCAGCGGCAGCCGTGGCATCGGCATGCATGCCAGCCGCAGCCGCGGCGCCGGGCTGGAGTTCGCGCAGTACCGGGCCTACGAACCGGGCGATGAACTGCGCCAGATCGACTGGAAGCTGTACGCCCGCTCGGACCGCTTCTTCGTGCGCGAGTCCGAACGCGAAAGCCCGCTCACCGTATGGCTGGTCCTCGATGCCACCGCCTCGATGCAACAGGCCGACCAGGCCCGGCGCGACTGGACGCGCCTGCACGCCGCCAAGGCCTTGGCAGGCTGCGTGGTCGAACTCGCCCTGCAGCAAGGCGACGCGTTCGGGTTGATCGCCATCAACGGCGACGGCCTGCAGTTGCTGCCGGCCGGTATCGGCCTGCGCCAGCGCGACCGGCTGCACCTGCAACTGCATGGCCTGCACGCACGCGGGCAATGGCCCGG
>NZ_JAYFUH010000049.1:0-2744 GCF_034961085.1 Stenotrophomonas capsici
CGATCACGGCGGGTTTCCTGGATCAGCTTGTCCAGCGCGGCCGGCAGGAACGGCTGGTCGTCGAAGCGCAGCCAGCGCTGCAGGTCGACCGCCTTGCCGGCGGTCATGTCCGCCGCGAACGGCCCGCCCCAGGTGCAGATGTGCTCCGGCCGGATGCTCTCCACCTGCAGCATCAGCGGCACGCTGGACACGGTGAGGTTGACCGAGCCGGCGGTGGGCCGGAAGAACAGCAGGCGGTTGCGGCGCGACAGGTCGAACAGGCGGTCGCGCAGGTAGGACAGCACCGCGCCACGGCGCGAGGCCAGGCCGCTGACGCCGGACAGCGCGCGTGCCACGTCCAGCACGTCCGGCTGGTCACGCCAGGTGCGCAGGCGCGTGGCCAGGCTGTCCAGCTCGGTGCTGCGGTCGTGCCGGTTGAGCGCGGTCATCTCCACGACCACGCTGGCCAGCACCGGATGCAGGCGGGGGGCCAGCTGGAACAGGTTCTCGCGGTTGCCGGCGAAGCTGCGCAGGTCGTCGACGTCGTCGAAGTCCAGGCCGCAGGCCAACGCCGCCAGCACCATGCCCAGCTGGAAGATGTCGGTCAGCTCGTCATGGTGGCCCAACGCCAGTTCCCAGCTGCGATAGCCCGGCAGGTACACCGGATGCTCGATCGCCGCCTCCAGGTCGGCCTGCACCGCCAGGTCGTCCAGCCGCTCGTAGCCCTGCGCGTCATGCGCGACCCGCAGGGTGCCGACGATGTTGAGCGTGGACGCCGAGCCGGGCTGCACGCGGCTGATCGCGGCCAGCGCCATCGCCGGCGCCTGGCCAGACGGGTTGCGCAGGGCCAGCCCGCCCGCCGCATCCAGCACGATCGCTTCGGGCGACAGCGCGGCGACGCGGCCACCGGCATGTAGCGACGCCACCTGCGCGAACAACGGCAACACCAGTACCAGCACGTCATCGGTGGACAGCGCCGCGCCGGCCTGGGCATCGACCAGCGCGGCGAAGTTGCCCGCCGGCACCGGGGTTTCAGTCATCTCGCTCATGCACTCAGGGCCCGTTCGGTGTTCTTCTTCAGCTTGTCCAGCTCACGCTTGCCCAGCCGTGCATCGCGCTTGAGGTTGGCCTGCAGTGCCTGCGCGCTGCCCAGCGCGTGGGCCAGCGTGCTGGCGCGCAGCAGCGCGGCGTCCTGCACGTCGGGGTCAACCAGCGCCAGGTCCAGCATCAAGGCGTTGAGGTAGCCACGCACGCTGTCATCGATGTTGCGTTCGGCGATGGCCTGGGGCGCAACCGTGGCCTCGCCCGGGTTCCAGTCCGGGAACAGCTGCCGCACCTGGTTGAGTACCAGCGCGCTGCGCAGCGGCACCTCGTCGAGGAAGTGACCGAGGAAGCCGCGCGTGATCTGCTGCAGGGCCTGCTGGTCGAGCAGGTCCAGTGCCTCCAGCGACAAGGCACCGCAAAGCTTGTCGCGGACCCAGCCGTCCAGCCGGTCGGTGCGCTGCCACCACTGCTCCAGCGCACGTGCGCGGATGAAGGTCTCCGGGTGGGTACGCATGGTGCTGCCCTGCTTCTCGTTGGCATCCACCTCCGCGGCCTGGCGCAGGTAGGCCACCGGGTCCGGGTTGGCCACGCCGGTCTGCACCTTCAGCAGCGTGCTGACCGCCGGCCCGGGGGCGGCGGCGGCCACCGCGCCGCCGCGGTCGGCGAACAGCTCGGTATGCAAGGCATACCGGCGCAGGGTTTCGGCCTGGCTGGGGCTGGCCTGCGGCGAGGCCAGGGCGTCATTGAGGATGCGGTCGGCGACGTGGAAGTCGCCGCCGTCCAGCGACCACAGCACGTAATGCGCCAATTCATGCCCGAACAGCGCCAGCCGCTCGTCATCGCTCAGGCGTTCGAGCAGCGGCCCCTGCAGCACCATGTGCACTTCGCCGGGCACGAACACCAGCGCGGCATTCATGTCCTGGCTGCCGGCCTGGTACAGCGTCGCCGGGGCCTGCATGCCCAGCCGTTGCATGGCCAACTGCAGGCTTGCATGCACCTCCGGGTGGGCCTCGGCCTCCAGCCGGTAGGTATCGCGCAGCAGGTCGCTGCGTACCTGCGCGATGTGTTCATCGCGGATCCGCTGCGAGGCCGCCCAGCGCCATACCTCCGGCTCGTGCTGCTTCAGGTACGCCACCAACTGGCGGTGGTAGTGGAGCGGTTCCAGTGCCGGCCTATCGCTGGGCATGACGTCCATTTACTGATTTTCCCGTGTTTACCCCACCCGAAGTTTAGGAGATTCGCCGCTGCACCCGCGACCGCCAACTGCGCGTGCAGCATCGGCGCGGGAGCACCACCGGGCATGGATGGCCCGGCGCCCAGCAGATGTTCTGGAACACCGACAGCGCCCACTACGTCCTGCAGGCTCCGCCGCATGCGATGAACTGGAGCGTGGGCCAGATCGGCGAGCGCGCACCGGGCCGGTTCCCCCCGGAGGAACCGGCCGGCATCGTGCAGTCCCCGCATGCGGTGGTAACGCCGCGCAGCCTGTACCTGCAGCAGCTGCATGATCGCCTGGGCGAACAGGCAGTCATCAACGTCACCACCCCGGCCCAGCGACAGGGCCGCCTCTGGGATGAACTGGCCGCGCGACGCGGCGAGTAAGCGCAGGACCCCATCCCCGCCGCTACATGCCTTCCGGTCTCTTGGGCGGAGCGGGAAGTGGCCTTGTTCCGGCAAGGAAGTTCCCCGATTCGCCGCTTAATTTATGTACTGGTCAGTTT
>NZ_JAYFUH010000050.1:0-4224 GCF_034961085.1 Stenotrophomonas capsici
AGGAACGGGTTCTCCGGGCGGAAGGTGTAGACCACCACCTGCAGGCCGGCGGCATGCGCATCCCCGACCAGTGCGGTGGGCGCAGCCAGGCCCCCCTGCGCGTTCCACGGGATCACCATGCGCCGTTCCGGGCCGATGGCGTCGGCGTAGCCGGCGATCTCCTTCAGCCCGGCCGGCGTCGCCATCTGCGCATACGTCAGCGTGCCGCCGGCCAGCACCACGTCGGCCGGCATGTCGCCGGCAGCATCCAGCAGCTGCAGCAGGCGGATGTTGGAATCGCGGCCCAGCTTGGCGCGCAGCGCGCGCAGGTTGGCGGTCTCGAAGGACTGCACCATCACCGGCGCCACCTTGGTATAGGCATTGCCCTGCAGCGCGGCCAGCAGCTTGTCTTCCATCGGCAGGCCAATGCCGCGGAAGTAGCTGCCGTGCTTGATCTCCGGCACCAGCCCGATGCCGCGGTTGGCGCGGCCGGCCTGCTGCACCAGGAAGCTGATGATCTCGTCCAGCGAGGCAATGCGGAACTGCCCGTCGAACGCAGTGCCGCGCACCTGTGGCAGGCGCTCGCGGGCGTACAGGGTCTTCAGCTCGGCCAGGGTGAAGTCTTCGGTGAACCAACCGTCGATCTTCTTCCCGTCGATCACCTTGGTGGTACGGCGCTCGGCGAATTCCGGATGCGCGGCGACATCGGTGGTCGAGCCGATCTCGTTCTCATGGCGTGCCACCAGCACGCCGTCCTTGGTCATCACCAGGTCCGGCTCGATGTAGTCGGCGCCGTCGGAGATGGCCTGGGCGTACGCGGCCAGGGTGTGTTCGGGCAGCAATGCGCTGGCACCACGGTGCGCGTAGACCGAAACGTGTGGATAACTCTGGGCGGCGTTGGCGTGCATTACCGGGCAGCATGCCATGCCTGCCATCATCAACCATCCCCACCTGGACATCGCACCGCACCTTCATCAAAAAACGAAGGCGCAATGATGCCGCTGCGATGTGACCGGCGAAAGAAAGAACGGCCTCAGGCCGGCTGCAATCGCCAGCCATCCCTGTCCAGCTGCAACGTGGCATCGATGCCAATGGCCTGCAGGAAGGCCGGATCGTGGGAGACCACCACCAGCGTGCCGCGGTACTGCCGCAGCAGGCCTTCCAGGGCTTCCAGTGATTCCAGGTCCAGGTGGTTGCCCGGCTCGTCCAGCAACAGCAGCTGCGCCGGCGGGTCCGCGTAGAGCACGCAGGCCAGCGCCGCCTTGAGCCGCTGCCCACCACTGAGCCGGGCCGAGGGCAGCACCGCCTGCGCGGCGTCCAGGCCCAGCAGCGAGAGACGGCTGCGAGAGACGGCTTCCTCCTGCAGCGGGTTGCTTTCGCGCAGCCCCTGCAGCGCACTGCATTGCGGCGGCAGGACCGCCAGTTGCTGGTCCAGCAGCGCTGCGGGCACCGCAACCTGTACGTTCCCCGCCACCGCTTCGCACTGACCGGCCAGCAGCTTGAGCAAGGTGGATTTGCCGGTGCCGTTGGCTCCACTCACGGCCAGGCGCTGGCCCCGGCGCAGCGACAGGTCCAGCGCGGGCTGCGCCGGGTCGCTCCACGGCAGACGCACGCCTTCCAACCGCACTACCCATTCCGGGCCACCGGGGAGCAGCGCCGGCATCAGCAACACCGGTGGCGGCGCATCCAGCTGCGCATGCGCTTGCCGCACCGCGTCGTCCAGCCCCGCATGCCGTTGCTGGAGCTGCTGTCGTGCCCTGCCGGCGTTGGCTTCGGCACGCTGGCGCTGCAGGCCCAGCAGGATCGGCGCCTGGTTGGCCCTGGCCGCATCGCGGCTGCCACGCGCGCTGCGCTGCTCCAGCCGTTCGCGTTGGACGCGCAACTCCTGCTCGCCCTTGCGACGTTCATGGCGACGCTGCTGCAACAGGGTTTCGGCCGCCGCCCTTGTGGCAGCGCGCGCCTGTGCATAACTGGCGTAGTTGCCGCCGTGGCTGCGCAGGCCCTGCGGCGACAATTCGACGATGCGCTCCACCTCGGCCAGCAACAGGCGGTCGTGGCTGACCAGCAGCACGCCCTGCCCCCGTGCCCGCAGTTGCGCGGCCAGCCACTGCCGGCCAGCCAGGTCCAGGTGATTGCTGGGCTCGTCCAGGATCAGCAGCTCCACTGGTTGCAGCAGCGCGCCCACCAATGCCACCCGCATCCGTTGCCCGCCGCTGAGCTTATCCACAGGCATGTCCGCAGAGACACCCTCCAGTCCCGCGTCGAACAACGCCTGCTGCAGCGTTTCGCGCAGCATCCACTGTTCGCCCACCGCGTCGAAGTCGGCCGGGTCGGTGCTGCCCGCCTCGATCCGCAGCAGCGCCGCCAACACGTTATCCACAGCGGCAAGCTCGGCTACCCGCTGCCCGGGAATCACCGCCACCTGCTGCGGCAGGTAGTGGACGCGGCCCACGCGCCGGCAGTGTCCGGCGCTGGGTACGCGCAGCCCGGCCATCATCTGCGCCAGCACGGACTTGCCCACGCCATTGCGGCCGACCAGGCCAGTCAGCCGGCCATCGAAGCGTGCGGTGAGATCAGAAAAAAGGCAGCGCCCATCGGGCGTGTGCCAAGCGACGCCATCCAGCGTCACGGATACGGAAGTTGTCATGCGTGGTTCCATCGATGCCCGAAGCACCCGGCCGCCAACGGCAGCAGGGACTGGAAGGGACCGTCATTGCGACGGTGGCATCAATGGCGCATTGGACTGGCTCCGCAGGCGGGGGGATCCCGTAACGGCGCATAGCCTACTGCGCGCAGGCTGAATGTGTCACCCCACGCGGGGCATCACTTGCCGATGCAGAAACTCGAGAAAATCCGCCCCAGCAGATCGTCAGCAGTCATCCGGCCGGTGATCTCGCCCAGTGCATCGTGGGCCATCCGCAGTTCCTCGGCGGCCAGTTCGAGCTGGTCGTGGTGCAGCTGCGCGTCGGCGATTTCCAGGTGCCCGGCGGCACTGGCGATGGCCTCGACATGGCGCAGGCGTGCGGAGAACTCCCCTTGCATGCCTTCCCCGGCACCGTCGCTGGCGATGGCGCGCAGGCGCGCGTGCAGCTGCTCCAGCCCTGCCCCGCTGGCCGCCGACAACGCGATGCTGTCGGCCCCCAGGTCCTGCGGCCACTGTGGCAGCAGGTCGCATTTGTTGAATACCCACAGCTGCCGCGCGGCCTGGGCGGCGGCATCGCCAATGGCCTGCTTGCCCGCGTCCGGATCACGCGCATCCAGCACCACGATGGCCAGGTCGGCGCGCTGCATTTCGGCACGGGCGCGGCGCATGCCTTCACGTTCGATGGCATCGCCACCTTCGCGCAGGCCGGCCGTGTCCACCAGTTCCAGCTCCAGGCCATCGATGCGAATGGTTTCGCGCAGCGTGTCGCGGGTGGTGCCGGCGATGTCGGTGACGATGGCGCGCTCGCTGCCGGCCAGGGCATTGAGCAGCGAACTCTTGCCTGCGTTGGGCGGGCCGATCAGCACCGCGTGCAGGCCATCACGCAGCTTGCGGCCACGCTCGGCGTCGATGCGCAGCTGCTCCAGCAGCGCACGCGCCTGTTCGATGCCGGCGCGCACCTGCGCACCGCCCAGCGTATCCAGTGGCTCATCGGCAAAGTCGATGGCCGCTTCGACGTGGATGCGCAGGCGCACCAGTTGTTCGCCGACCTCTTCCACCCGCCGCGAGAACACGCCATCGAGCGAACGCCGCGCGGCGCGTGCGGCGCGCACGTCGCCCGCCGCGATCAGGTCGGCGATGGCTTCGGCCTGGGCCAGGTCGAGCTTGCCGTTGAGGAAGGCCCGCTCGCTGAACTCACCGGCACGCGCCTGGCGCGCGCCCAGTTCGATGCAGCGCGCGAGCAGTTGTCGCAATACGACCGGACTACCGTGGCCCTGCAGTTCCACCACGTCCTCGCCGGTGAAGCTGCGCGGGCCGGGGAAGTACAACGCGATGCCGTCATCGATCACCTCGCCGCCTGCATCGCGGAACCTGGCGTAGTGCGCGTGCCGCGGCTGCAGCATCGGGCAACCGAGGGCAACGGCGATCTGCAATGACCGCGGCCCGGAGACGCGCAGCATGCCGACGCCGCCGGCAGCGGCGCCGCTGGCAATGGCAACGATGGTCTGGCCGGTGGACAACGCGCTCATCGGTTACAGCTTCTGCAGTTGCGCACGCGCCTTGGCCGCGCCGCTGCCTTGCGGTTGCAGCTCCAGGTAGGT
>NZ_JAYFUH010000051.1:0-1690 GCF_034961085.1 Stenotrophomonas capsici
GGCGGTTGCTCTTGGTGCGCATCGAGCGCACGCGGATGCCGGCGGCGTTGAAGGTGTCGAACACGCGGTTGAGGTCCATCGCCCGCGGCATGTCCAGGTCCAGCGTGTGCGTGTCGGTGGCCAGCAGCGTGGCGCCTTCGATGTGCGGCAGCTGCGCCGGCAGTTCACCGTCGATGTCGAAGATGAAGCCTTCCACGTCCAGCTTGGCCAGCAGGCCGCGCATCGGGCCCTGCTCGACGATGCGGCCGTGGTTGATGATGGCCAGGTTGCGGCACAGCTGCTCGGCTTCCTCCAGGTAGTGCGTGGTGAGGATGATGGTGGTGCCGGCGGCGTTGATCTCCTGCAGCGTCTTCCACATGTCGCGGCGGATCTCGATGTCCACGCCGGCGGTGGGCTCGTCCAGGATCAGCAGGCGCGGGCGGGTCATCATCGCGCGGGCGATCATCAGCCGCCGCTTCATGCCGCCGGACAGCGTGCGGCTCATCATCTGCGCCTTGTTCCACAGGTGCGCGCGCTTGAGCTCCTGCTCGGCGCGGACCTCGGCCTCGGCGCGCGGGATGCCGTAGAAGCCGGCGTAGTTGACCAGGATGTCGAAGGGCTTCTCGAACAGGTTGAAGTTGATCTCCTGCGGCACCAGGCCGATCAGGCGCATGGTCGCGCTGCGCTGGCTGACCAGGTCGCTACCGAAGACCTCCACCTGGCCTTCGCTGAGGTTCACCAGCGAGGAGATGATGCCGATCATGGTCGACTTGCCGGCACCGTTGGGGCCGAGCAGGGCGAAGAAATCGCCCGGGGCTACTTCCAGCGACACGCCCTTCAGGGCCTGCACGCCGTTGTCGTAGGTCTTGCGCAGATCGGTGATGCGCAGCGCGGGGGCTGCGGGGGGGATTCGGGAGTCCAAGCTCGGGCCTTCGCGCCGGGTCTGCGGCGCCGCGTGAATGCAAAGCGGTATTATAGAAGGCCCTGCGGCTTTGCCCGGTCAAACACAGCTTTCCCTTCGTGCCTGCCCAATTCCCCCTCAAGCTGGTCGGACGCCGCATGCTGGCGCCCACCGTTGGCCACTACCAGTTCGTCCGTGACGATGGGCAACCGCTGGATTTCCAGCCCGGCCAGTTCATTCAGGTTCACTTCGAGTACGCCGACGGCACCGCGACCAAGCGCAGCTACTCGCTGGCCACCATCCACGACCACGCGTTGGGCCCGGGTGAGGCGGTGGAAATCGCGGTCAGCTTCGTGCCCGGCGGCGCCGCCACCGCCCTGTTCGAGGGGCTGGAGCTGGGCGGCCACCTGACCGGCAGCGGCCCGTTCGGGCGCTTCTGCCTGAACCCCGGCGACCACAACGGCCGCTACCTGCTGATCGCCACCGGTACCGGCGTTACCCCGTACCGCTCGATGCTGCCGCTGCTGCGCCGGGCCATCGCCGAGCGCGGCGTGGAAGTGGTGCTGCTGCAGGGCGCCCGCACCCCGCAGGAACTGCTCTACAGCGAGGACTTCCGTGCCTTCGCCGAGGCCACCCCGGGGTTCCGCTACATGCCCTGCCTGTCGCGCGAGCTGCCGGCCGACCCGCACCCGGATGTGCGCAAGGGCTACGTGCAGCAGCAGCTGGCCGAGATCGGCCCGGACCCGACGCGCGACATCACCTACCTGTGCGGCAACCCGGACATGGTCGATGCCTGCGCCGAGCTGCTGA
>NZ_JAYFUH010000051.1:1710-2596 GCF_034961085.1 Stenotrophomonas capsici
CGGCCGCTACCTGCTGATCGCCACCGGTACCGGCGTTACCCCGTACCGCTCGATGCTGCCGCTGCTGCGCCGGGCCATCGCCGAGCGCGGCGTGGAAGTGGTGCTGCTGCAGGGCGCCCGCACCCCGCAGGACCTGCTCTACAGCGAGGACTTCCGTGCCTTCGCCGAGGCCACCCCGGGGTTCCGCTACATGCCCTGCCTGTCGCGCGAGCTGCCGGCCGACCCGCACCCGGATGTGCGCAAGGGCTACGTGCAGCAGCAGCTGGCCGAGATCGGCCCGGACCCGACGCGCGACATCACCTACCTGTGCGGCAACCCGGACATGGTCGATGCCTGCGCCGAGCTGCTGAAGGCCGCCGGCCTGCCGCCGCCGCAGATCCGCCGCGAGAAGTACGTCAGCAGTAAGTAAGGCCGGTCTGATCGGGCGCTGCACGTCGGCAGCGCTCCGCATGCGACGGCAGGGTGCGGGGACGAGGTGCTGTCACCGCATGTCCGCTTTGGCACATTTCATCCCTGGGACAATGCTGCCCGTGACCGGGACAATCGCGCGCCAGGCGTGAATGAACTCCACGATGGCCGTGGACCGCACAGGGACACGATGCCGTGGCATTCCCGCTCAGTCCCATCGAAGGGAATGACTCCTCGCACGGATCCGGATGCGCATCCTTGGCCCCGTCAGGCCAGCGCCACGATGCACCCTGCATGTGAAGTGAATGGATCCCCTAGCGAGACATCGCGCTTGCCGGCGGGCGACACGTGCTGCGTCAGTCGTACGTGTGGACGTAGCACTACGCACGCACGCATGCATGCGGACCGGTACCGGTATCGCGATCACTGCAGGGGTGTCTGAGATAGGACTTTTCCTAAGGGTGCGCACCCCATATTG
>NZ_JAYFUH010000052.1:0-2199 GCF_034961085.1 Stenotrophomonas capsici
ATCGTGGTGCCGGGCCGCTTCGGCGTGCGCCTGGAGGACCACTTCCATGTCACCGCCGACGGCGCGCAATGGTTCACGCCGCCATCGCCGGCCATCGACCGGCCTTTTGCCTGACCTGATACGCAAGGAGACACGCTGCATGCTTCGATCCAGGGGAATCCACCATTACGCCCGCAGCCTGGCGTTGGGCCTGGCCTGCGCCGGTGCACCGCTGCTGGCCCGGGCCGATGCGCCGCCGGCACCGGATGCGGCGGCGTTCAACCGCTCGCTGCAGCTGCGCGAACAGTGGATGTACCTGACCCAGGGCCTGGCCGGGCCGGCGACCTGGACCGATGCACGGCAGTACCGCTACCGGCGTACCGCGCCGGGCGGCTTCGAGTTCGTCAGCCGCAGCGTGGGCCAGGCCGGCGCGGTGCCGGCATTCGACCAGGCACGGCTGGCGACGGCGCTGTCGCCGCTGCTGGGCCGCAGCGTCCAGGCCCTGCGCCTGCCGTTCTCCGACTACACGCTGGAAGCGGACGGGCGTGCCCTGCGTGCCTGGATCGACGGCGGCTGGATGCGGTGCGAGCTGGGCGATGCCTACCGCTGCGCGCGCTGGAGCGCGCCGGAGCGGGAACCGCGCCCGCGTGGCTGGGGCGTGGTGCGTGACCTGTCGGTGCCCGCCGACGACACGCCGCAGCGCTCGCCCGACGGGCGCTACGAGGCGCAGGTGCGCGAGGGCAGCGTGGTGCTGCGCCAACTCGCCGATGGCCAGACCCGGGTGTTGGCGCGCGACGGCGCGGCCACCGATTTCTACGACCCGGAGAGCATCGTCTGGTCGCCGGACTCCTCGCGCTTCGTGGTACTGCGCGTGGTGCCCGGCTTCGCACGCCAGGTGACGCGGGTGGAAACCGCACCGCGCGACCAGGTGCAGCCGCGGGTGCGCACCCAGCTCTACCCCAAGCCCGGCGACCCGGTGGACATCGATCGCCCGGTGATCTTCGAGGTGACCGGTGGCCGTCGCATCGACGTGCCGACCGCCCTGTTCGACAACGCCTACGAGATCACCCCGCCGCAGTTCCGCGCCGACGGCCGCACCCTGGCATTCCGCTACACCGCGCGTGGCCACCAGCGCGTGCGCCTGATCGAGGTGGACGCGCATGGCGGCGCGGCGCGCAGCGTGGTCGAGGAAGCCAGCAAGACCTTCGTCAACAGCTGGTGGTACCGCGCCGAGTTCCACGACGTGGGCAATCGCGGCGAGCAGATCGTGTGGATGTCCGAACGCGATGGCTGGAACCACCTGTACATGGTCGACGGCCGCACTGGCCGGCTGCAGCAGCTGACCCGTGGCCCGTGGGTGGTGCGGCAGATCGTCAAGGTCGACGAAGCCCGCCGCCAGGTCTGGTTCGCCGCCAACGGCCGCGAGCCGGGCGACCCCTACCTGCAGCACTTCTACCGTGTCGATTTCGACGGCCGCAACCTGCAGCACATGACGCCCGGCGATGGCTGGCACGAGATCAGCCTGTCGCCGGACATGAACCATTACGTGGACACCTGGTCACGGCTGGACCAGCCCAACATCACCGAGCTGCGCGACGCCCGTGACGGGCACCTGCTGGACACCGTGGAACGCGGCGACGCCAGCGCGCTGTTCGCCGCCGGCTACCGCGCGCCGGAAACCTTCTCCGCGCCCGGCCGCGATGGCAGCACGCCGATCTTCGGGCTGGTGGTGCGGCCCACACGGCATGACCCGACGCGGCGTTACCCGGTGATCGAGAGCATCTATGCCGGCCCGCACGATTCCTCGGTGCAGAAGAAGTTCTGGCCGTTCGATTCGCAGTCCAGCAACGAGCGGTTGATCGGCCTGCAGGCCTTGGCTGACCTGGGCTTCATCGTGGTCGAGATCGACGGCATGGGCACCATGAACCGTTCCAAGGCCTTCCACGACGTGGCCTGGAAGAACCTGGGCGATGCCGGCTTCCCGGACCGCATCGCCTGGCACAAGGCCATGGCCGCGCGTGATCCTTCCTATGACATCAGTGGCGGCGTCGGCATCTACGGCGCATCGGCCGGTGGCCAGAACGCGCTCAACGCGCTGCAGTTCCACCCGGAGTTCTACACCGTGGCGGTGGCCTACAACGGCTGTTACGACAACCGCATGGACAAGCTCAGCTGGAACGAGCAATGGCTGGGCTGGCCGGTGGATGCCAGTTACAGCCG
>NZ_JAYFUH010000053.1:0-3348 GCF_034961085.1 Stenotrophomonas capsici
TGCTCCTGCCGAATGCCTGTGGGGGGTATGCATAGCATGAAGCAGGGAATGGGGCAGGGGGAACAGGAAATGTTCTTGCGGGGAGCGGGCGAGCAGGAACGGGCAAGGCGGTTTCGCGCGCTCCCGCGCCCGTTGCCGTTCCACGGCGGAAAGCACCGGCGTGTCTGGAAAGGTGACATTCAGCCAAACGCCCCTCGCGCCGCCGGCCGCATGCGCCCCCGCGTTCCCGGTCCCCGACTACGGCCATTCCCGGTTGCCTGCTTCGGTAGAATGCCCGGCATGTCTCCATCCCCCTTCAATGTCATCAAGCCGCTGGCCGGGCGAGCGCTGGAAGTGGCGCTCAACCGTGCGCTGGCCCTGGACCCGGATACCCGCAGTGCGCTGGCCACGCTGGACGGGCAACGCATCGCCCTGACCCTGGAATCGCCGGCACTGGCGATGCAGATCGGCGTCAGCGGGCAGCGCCTGACCGTGGGCCCGGTCGATCCCGCGCAGGAGGCCGACCTGGCCGTGCGCAGCACGCTCGGTGGTGTGCTGGCGCAATTGCCGTTCCTGGCCAACGCACGGCGCGGCAACAGCGCGCCGGCCGGGCGGGTGAAGGTGTCCGGTGACGCTGAATTGGCGCGCCGGCTGCAGCAGCTGGCCAGCCGCTTCGATCCGGATTGGCAGCAGCCCTTCGTCAAGGCCTTCGGCGAGGTGCTGGGCGTGCAGATCGCGCAGACCCTGCGCGCGGCGCTGGTGCAGGCGCGGCGCAGTGCAAGGGACCTGGCCGAGAGCGCGGCCGAATACGTTACCGAGGAGTCACGCGACGTGGTGCCACGTGCCGAGCTGGAGGCCTTCCACGACGACGTGGACGTGATCCGCGACGACGTCGAGCGCCTGGGCGTGCGCGTGGCGCGGCTGCGCCAGCGCCTGGGAGGTGCCGCATGAAGGCGACCCGCGCGATGTTCCGCGCCAGCCGCATCGGCCGGGTGATCCTGCGCTACCGCCTGGACGCGCTGCTCGATGGCACTCCGGTGGAGCGCTGGCTGCGCCTGGCCAAGCCGTTCGTGCCGCGCGCCAGTGCCGACATCGCCTCGCTCTCGCGTGGCGCACGGCTGCGTCTGGCGCTGCAGGAGCTGGGGCCGATCTTCGTCAAGTTCGGGCAGATCCTGTCCACCCGCCGCGACCTGGTGCCGCCGGACGTGGCCGCCGAACTGACCCTGCTGCAGGACCGGGTCAAGCCGTTCGACGGGGAACGCGCGCTGCAGATCGTCGAGCAGGCGCTGGGCCTGCCGATCACCGAGGCGTTCGCCAGCTTCGATACCACGCCGCTGGCCTCGGCCTCGATCGCGCAGGTGCATGCCGCGACGCTGGACGGTGGCCGCCAGGTGGTGGTCAAGGTGCTGCGCCCGGACATCGAGCAGCAGATCGCCGGCGACATCGCCCTGCTCAAGTCGCTGGCCGCGCTGGTCGAGCGCACCCATCCGCGTGCGGACAAGATTCGCCCGCGCGAAGTGGTGGCCGAGATCGAGACCACCCTGGCCGCCGAGCTGGACCTGCAGCGCGAAGGCGCCAATGCCAGCGTGCTGCGCCGGTTCTGGGAGAATTCCGACGACCTGTACGTGCCGGAGGTGATCTGGAGTCACACCGCCGAACGCGCGCTCACGCTGGAGCGGGTGTGGGGCATCCCCTCGGACGATATCGCCGCGCTGGACGCGGCCGGCATCAACCGCCAGGCGCTGGCGGCCAAGGGCGTGCGCGTGTTCTACACGCAGGTGTTCCGCGACAACTTCTTCCACGCCGATGCGCACGCCGGCAACATCTGGGTCGACATCGACCCGGCGCGCCGCGACAACCCGCGTTTCATCGCGCTGGACTTCGGCATCATGGGCCAGCTTTCGGAGGAGGATCAGTACTACCTCGCCGAGAACTTCATGGCGATCTTCAACCGCGACTACCGGCGCATCGCCGAGCTGCACCTGCAGGCGCAATGGATGCCGGCCACGGTGCGCATCGACGAGCTGGAAGCGGCCGTGCGCGCGGTGTGCGAGCCGTACTTCACCCGCCCGCTGTCGCAGATCTCGCTGGCCGAGGTGCTGGTCAAGCTGTTCCGCACCGCGCAGCGCTACCAGCTGACCCTGCAGCCGCAGTTGATCCTGCTGCAGAAGACCCTGCTCAACATCGAGGGCGTGGGCCGCCAGCTCGATCCGCAGCTGGATATCTGGGCGGTCGCCAAGCCGGTGCTCGAACGCATCCTGCGCGAGCGCTACAGCCCGCGCCGCGCGCTGAAGGAACTGGCCAAGCGCCTGCCGGAAATCATGACCCAGGCCCCGGACATGCCGGCGCTGCTGCACAGTTGGCTGCGCCAGCAGGTCGAGGGCAAGCACGAGCTGGCGATGCGCTCGCAGGACATCGTCAGCCTCAACGAGACCCTGCGCCGCATGCAGCGACGCGTGGTCACCGCGGTGACCGGCGTCGGCCTGGTGGTGGTGTCGGCGCTGCTGTACGGGCTGCAGACCGGTGGCCCGCTGCTGGCCTCGGTGCCGCTGTGGTCGTGGATCACCGGCGGCGTGGGCGTGCTGGCGCTGGCGTCGGCCTGGTTGCGGCGATGAGCGCGGCGATGGAAGCCATCGAAGCCACCGATGCGGAGGTCGTGTTCGAGCCGTTGCCGTTGTTGTACGAGGATCAATGGCTGGCGGTGGTGAACAAGCCGGCCGGGCTGATGGTCCACGACAGCAAGCTGGCCCGCGGCGAGGATGACTTCCTCGCCGACCGCCTGCGCGCGCAGCTGGGCAAGCCGATCTTCCTGGTGCACCGGCTGGACCGTGCCACCAGCGGCTGCCTGCTGCTGGCCTTCGACCGCGACACCGCCAGCGCGCTGGGCAAGGCGTTGATGGGCGGCGAAGTCAGCAAGGACTACCTGGCGGTGTGCCGGGGCTGGCCGGCCGAAGACGCGTTCACCGTCGACCACGACCTGGACGGCGGCCCGGGCAAACCGGTCAAGAAGCCGGCCATCACCCATTTCCAGAAGCTGCTGACCGGCGAGCTGCCGATTCCCTCGAACGGCTTCCCGACCTCGCGCTATGCGTTGCTGCGCTGCCAGCCGCAGACCGGGCGTTTCCGCCAGATCCGCCGGCACCTCAAGCACCTGTTCCATCACCTGATCGGCGATACCAGCCACGGCGACGGGCGGCACAACCGCACGTTCCGCATGCAGGGCGTGCACCGCATGCTGCTGCACGCCGAGCGGCTGGCGTTCCCGCATCCGCAGGGCGGCCGGGTGGACGTGAGCGCGCCGCTGGACCGCGAGTTCGGCAAGGCGATGGACCTGTTCGGGTGGTCGCAGCCGTGAGGTGAGGGGGCCGT
>NZ_JAYFUH010000054.1:0-2494 GCF_034961085.1 Stenotrophomonas capsici
GAGCAGTGGAAGCAGGTTGCCGCGCTGCTGAAGGACCGCCAGCTGTTCCCCTTCATCGACATGGCCTACCAAGGCTTCGACAAGGGCATCGAGCCGGACGGCCAGGCCGTGCGCATCATCGCCGAGGCCGGCATCGACAGCTTCATCGTCGCCAATTCGTACTCCAAGTCGTTCTCGCTGTACGGCGAGCGCGTCGGCGCCTTGTCGGTGGTGGGCCCGGATGCGGCCTCGACCAAGGCCGTGCAGTCGCAGGTCAAGCGCATCATCCGCACCATCTACTCCAGCCCGTCCACCCACGGCGCCGCCCTGGTGGCCGGCGTGCTGGGCAGCGCCGAGCTGCGTGGCCTGTGGGATGCCGAACTCACCGAGATGCGCGAGCGCATCCACGCCCTGCGTGCCGGCATGGTGCAGAAGCTGGCCGCCCTGGGCGCGCCGGAGTTCAGCTTCATCGAGAAGCAGGCCGGCATGTTCTCGTACTCGGGCCTGAGCAAGGCGCAGGTGGACCGGCTGCGTGACGACTACGGCATCTATGCCGTGGGCACCGGCCGCATCTGCGTAGCCGCGCTGAGCCAGAAGAACCTGGACTACGTGGCCAAGGCCGTCTACGAGGTCAGCCGCGGCTGATCGACCGTCGCTGACGTGTTGAAAAGCCCGGGGAAACCCGGGCTTTTTTAGTGCCGCGCGAAGGGTTTTGCCTCTCCCCAACACGCCCTCGGCGAGCCGAAAGCCAGCGGCCAAATGCCTGATGCGTGGGCTTCCGCAGGATCGCGAAGCCCTTCCGCTTCCCGAGGTTGCTCATCCGACCAGCCAGGCCACCGCCGCCGCGCCAACCACCATCCCGCCCAGCCCCACGCTGACGATGCCGCCATAGCGTGCACCGCCACTGAGGAAGGCCAGCACCGACTTGGCCAGCGACGCCGACGCCAGCAGGGCGATCACGCCCCAACGCGCCTGGGCCAGCTCCAGCCCGCCAGACGTGGTCAGGCTGGCGATGCTTGCCGCCGCCGCATGCAGTTCACCCAGCGCCGCCACCGTCGCGCCCACCAGCGCCCCGGCCTGGCCGAACAGCTGGCGCAGCCCTTCCGATACCAGCAGCACCGCGGCAATCGCCACCGCGATCATCAACGCATGCTGCAGCTGGAATGCCTTGGCCGTCGAAGTCTCGGGCACCGCTTCATCCGGCACATGGCGCAGGCCCAGTGCCGCGAACCCCAGCAATACCAGCGCGCCGGCCAGCAATGGCCATGCACTGGCGCGCAGCAGGGCCGGCGAGGTGGTGCCGATCACCGCCGCGAACAGCAACAACGAGGCCAGGTTGGCCAGCAAGGCGGCCGATGCCGAAGGCGGGACCAGCGCCGGTGCCGCCCGGCTGCTGCGCCCGAACCCCGCCACCGAAGCGGTAGAGGAGGCAAAACCGGAAAAGAAGCCGGCCACCGGCAGGCCCCAGCGCGCGCCCACCGCACGCAGAGCGACATGCCCAAGCATGCCGGTGCCCATCACCAGCACCACGATCTGCCAGAGCTTGTACGGCACCAGCACGCCCCAGGGATCCACCGCCTCGGACGGCAGCATCGGCAGCACCACCAGCGCGCACGCTGCCAGCAGCAACGCATCGCGCACCTCCTGGTCGGTGATGACTTCGCGGCTCAACCGCGCCAACGGCGCCTTGGCCCACAGCAGGATCGCCACCACCACGCCCAATGCGGCGGCCAGCGCCGGTTGCTCCAGTGCCAGCCCGCCGAGCAGCACCGTGGTCAGCATGGTGATCTCGCCGGTCAGGCCCGGGTCGTCGGCCGCGCTGATGCGGTAGCTGGTCCAGGCCAGGGCCGCGGCGGCCAGCAGTGCCACCAGGAACGCCGGCAAGCCCAGCAGCATCGCCACCGCGCCCATCAGCGCCAGCAGGGCGTGCGTACGCACGCCGGCCTGCAGCGTGCGGGTCGTGCCGTGTTGGCGCTCGCGCACCGCACCGATCAGCAGCCCGATGCCCAGGGCTGCCAACAAACCATGTGTCACCTGATTCCAATCCATGCCACTCCCCTCCGGGCCTCCATGGTACGGACCCTGTGGGTAAAGCCAACGGCAGCGCCGCATGGCTGCTTTTGTCCGCAAAAGGACACGGCATGGCCATCAGCTCGAAAAAAGCAGGACAACCCGCGACAATAGCGCTCCTTTTGTCTGAAGGTAGCTCCCGTCCATGTCCCGTACGTCGCTGACCCGCTTCCTGATCGAGGAAGAACAGAACAAGCGCATCAACGCCGACCTGCGCCAGCTGGTCGCGGTGGTCGCCCGCGCCTGCACCTCGATCGCCATCGCCGTCAGCAAGGGCGCCCTGGGGGGCGTGCTGGGCGATGCCGGCACCGGCAACGTGCAGGGCGAGGCGCAGAAGAAGCTGGACGTGATCTCCAACGAGATCCTGCTCGAAGCCAACGCCTGGGGTGGCCACCTGGCGGCCTGCGCCTCGGAGGAGATGGACCACAGCCAGCCGGTGCCGTCG
>NZ_JAYFUH010000055.1:0-1455 GCF_034961085.1 Stenotrophomonas capsici
TGCGATACGCCCGCTTCCTCATCACTGGAACCTATGGAGTAGTCCAATGAAAGCCTGCAAATTCCCGTCCGCGTGGCTGTTCGTGATAGCCGCCATGGTAATGCCGGCAACGGCAAAGGCAGCGATTTACTGTACTTCGTCCAATGACACTTCGACCAATGTTGGATCGCCTCAGTTCGTCGCGCAGGCATCGGGGACGACCGTGAAGATCAATCCGAATGCACCGGACGGAGCGGTCCTGGCAGAGTTGGAACCCACGATGTATTTGAACTGGAAGGCGACGGTCAGGTGCTCCGGTACCGCGTCGCCCACCGTCACGTTGATCACCGGCCTGACCCATCTGGGTGACAATGTCTATGACACAGGCGTCCCGGGGATCGGTATACGCTTTGCGCACCCCATCGGAAGGTGGTTTCCCTACGAGGGCACCTTGACTCCCGCAACGTACATACCGTCTCCGAGCAAGGCAATTCTCCAGCTGGTCAAGATCGGCCCCATACCGGCGCCTGGGACCCTGCCGACCATCTATGCCCGCACCGAAATTGCCGAAGCGGGCGTGGGCACCAACTATCTCACTGTCTTTACGCGCTTCACCATTTACGGTCCAAAGCTGGAAATCAGCATCCCTACCTGCCAGGTGACTACGCCGCTGGTGAGCGTGTCGATGGCGCCGGTGTACAGAAGCCAGTTCACCGAGATGGGTTCGGTATCGGCGGCGGGCGATCTCGCCATTGGCGTGAAGTGTGCCGGCGGCGCAGCGGGGTCGAAGGTCGATGTGCATGCCGTGCTCACTGACCAGAGCGATCCGGAGAATCGGGATGATGCGTTGAAACTCAGTGCCGACTCAACGGCGAGTGGACTGGGGGTACAGGTACTCTTCAAGGGCAACGTGATCCGTTTCGGCCCTGACTCCAAGCATTCCGATGCCGAGAATCGCTGGTTGGCAGGATCGACCGGCGTCGGTGAGTACAGCATCCCGCTGTCGGCCCGCTATGTTCGGACCGGGTCAGTCGTCTCGGCGGGCACCGCCAACGCGCGCGCCACGTTCACCCTGAGCTACGAATAATCGGCTCGGACATGGATGTCGGTGTGAGAGGACCGATCGCCGGAAGACTTGGCGATCTCCTCTCTTCCCTTGAAGCGAAACCCAAAGGAGTTCCCGTGAAGTATCTGCTCCAGGTTGACTTCGCCTATGCCGGCCCCTGGGGCGTGGAGTGGAGATGACGCACGCCATGCAGGACCTGGCGGCATCGATCGCCACGGAGAAGGGGCTGATCTGGAAGATCTGGACCGAGGATGAGGCAAGCGGCCGTGCCGGTGGCGTCTATCTGTTCCAAGGCCGGGAAGAGGCGCAGGCCTACCTCGACATGCACGCCGCACGCCTGGCGACGTTCGGCATCTCGGAGGTGCGGGGATTGATCTTCGTCGTCAACGAGCCGCTGTCGGCCATCGACC
>NZ_JAYFUH010000056.1:0-7297 GCF_034961085.1 Stenotrophomonas capsici
GCAGCGCTTTGCGCTGGTCCCCGAGGATGATCGTGCACCGGCAGGATTCCAGGGCCCTGCCGCCAGGCAGGTGGCGGGCCAACCCTGCGACGAATGGACCACGCCGGACCAGGCGCGCCTGTGCGTGTGGTCCGGCGGCCGCGCCTGGGGTTTCGGCGCCTCGCGCGGCGATGACCACCGTTCCTCACCCGACAACATCGTGCTGGAAGCCGAGCCCGGCAATGGCAACGGCTACCGGGTGACCACGCAGGTATTCACTGTCGGCCAGGCATTCGCCGCGCCCACCGCCGCCACGGAGAAGCGCCAATGAACACGCCCCGCCTGCAGCGCGGCCAGAGCATGGTTGAAATGGCAGTCCTGTGCCTGGTGCTGGTGCCGCTGTTCCTGCTGATTCCGACCCTGGGCAAGTACGTCCACATCCGCCAGCAGGCGCAGCAGGCCACGCGTGCGGCCGCTTGGGAAGCGACCGCCTCGCGCTCCTACGCGGTACCAAGCAACGCGCAGGTGCGCCCGCAACTGATCGCGCGCCACTTCGGCGCGGCCGACAGCAGGATCATCAGCAACGTGCCGGCCAGCACCGCCGAGCGCCTGGACGACCCGCTGCTCAACACGTTCTCCAACCAGCCGCTGCTGCAGCGCAGCGACATCACGCTTGGCGCATACCGCAATGACCGCGAGCCCGGGATCATGGGCAGGCTGAGCGGCTTGATCTCCAAACTGCCGGGGCCGTTCCCACCCAACGAGCGTGGCCTGATCACGGCCAGCATGGACATGCGCATCCGCGACCTGCGCACTGCCGACGGCAGTGCCGCCGCTTACCTGGAGCCGTTCGACACGATCGGCCTGCGCATGCAGACCACCAGCGCACTGCTGGCCGATCCGTGGAATGCCGCTGGGGCAGGGATCAGCGGCAACAATCCACGCTCGGTGAAGGCACAGATCCGCAACATGGTGCCGACCAGCAACCTGGAGGACGGCGCGAAGATGCTGCAGGGCGTGTCGTCACTGCCCCTGTTCGGGGTGCTGGGTGACCTGAAGCCAGGCTACATCGAGCCGGATGTGGTGCCGATGGACAAGCTGGAACGTTATGCGCCACGTCCGTGATGTCCTGTGCGCGCTTGCCCTGGGCCTGGCGGCAAGCATGCCGGCGATGGCGACCAGCTGGCCGGAGCTGCCCCTGCCCGATGACAGCCAGGGCGAATGGGTCTCGCGGCACATGATCCACAACGGTGTACCGATGCGCGCGGCACGTTTCCAGAGCCAGCTGCCCCCGGCGCAACTGGTGCGCTACTACGAGCAGCTGTGGCCCGGGCAGGTGACCGTCACCGACCTGGGCAGCAAGAAGATCGTCGCGCACGGCACCAACAAGCACTTCTTCACCATCGAGATCAGCGGCGGTGCGGCCGGCAGCGAAGGCCAGATCGGCATCGTCGAGGTGCTGAAGGAAACGCCCCGGGCCGAGCCCGGCGCCGACTTCCTCAAGCCCTCCGGCACCCAGGTGGTGACCGATACCGTCTACCTCGACAACCCCGGACGCACGCTGACCATGAACGTGCGCATGTCGCCGTTCCAGGCAGACGGGTTCTACAAGTCACGCCTGCCCGAACGCGGCTGGCGCAGCCAGGACGCAAAGCCCTGCCCGATGATGGCGTTGAGCTGCACCGCCAGTTACAGCAACGGCAAGGAGCAGATGACCCTCACCTTCAATCGCAACGGCGAAACCACCGACATGGTGGTCAACCAGATATCGAGATAGCGCGGCCATGAGACAGCCAACACCGCCAAGCCGGCGCGCCCAACGCGGGGCCGCCCTCATTGAGTACACCATCGTCACCGTGCTCGGGATCATCGTCCTGGTCGCCGAGCCCAACATCATCCTCGAACTCGTCCAGGCCCTGCGCAAGGCCTACTCGAGCTTCGTCTACGCACTATCGCTCGGATGGGTATGAAGAAGATCAACATCAAGCCGAACCGCAATCTCGTCTTCATCCTGGTCGCACTGGTACTGGGTGGCCTGGCCGCGCTGCTGGCGGTGAACTACGTGCAGAAGACCGTCGCCGAGCGGACCCGCGACGATGGGGAGACGGTTGTCGTCGCGGTCCCCAAGCAGAACCTCGAGCAGGGCATGCAGATCACCTCCGATGACCTCGCCGCGCGGCCGGTCCCGGTTGATCTGGTACCCGCCGACGCGATCACGCCGGACAACTATGACCAGTATGTCGGTCGTGTGCTGCGCTCGCCGCTTGCCAAGGGCGCACCGGTCCCGGGGGCTGCCCTGGTGCCGCTGTACGACCAGTTCTCCTCGGTCATCAAGAGCGGCAACGTGGCTTACACGATGTCGGTGGACGAAACCAATTCCATCTCCGGCATGGTCGCCCCCGGTGACCATGTCGACATCCTGTTGACCGTGGACGAGGAAGGCGGCGGCGCGCGCGTGCTGCCGCTGCTGGAGAACATCAACGTGCTGGCCACCGGTACCCGCATCGGCGAGCAACCCGTCGATGAGGAAAATCCCGGCTACTCCAACATCACCCTGGAACTGGCCCCCCGCGAAGCCGAGCGCCTGACCGTGGCGGGCAAGGCCGGCGGCTTGCGGGTGATGCTGCGCCACAACGAGGACTCCGAGTCATTCGGCCTCGGTGGCCTGACCCAGAAACAACTGTTGCAGAAAGGCAAAGAGTCCAGCGGTTCGCAGGGCAGCGGCGTTCATTTCATCATCGGAGGCAAGGGCTGAGGCATGCGTACTCGCATCTCACGTTTTTCAATGCTGGGCGCATTCATCGCCATATCCCTACCCGGCGCCGTCGGCGCGCAGCAGGTGGACATGATGTCCGGATCCACCCCCAGCGCACCGCAGGCACCGCAGCAGATGCCGATCCTGGTGCAACCCGCCGCGGCCACGCCGGCAGCACCGGCATCCAATGCAGGCGCCGGCTCGCTGGTTCCGGGCCATCAGTTCCCGGCACCTGTGGCCAATGCCGCCTACAGCCGTCCCGCCGGCAATCGCCAGACGGTGCCGCTGCCCGAGCGTGCCCGCCTGTACGTCGGCCAAGCTGCGGTGTACCGCCTGCCGCGCGCACTCAAGCGTGTGGCGGTGGGCAACGGTGAAATGCTGCAGGTCACCAACATCGGCCGCAATGAGCTGGTGGTGATCGGCAACAAGACCGGCGACAGCACCATCCACCTGTGGATGCAGGACGGCAGCCAGATCGAGGTGCCGGTCACCGTCGGCGAGAGCGACGCCGAAGGCCTGGCCGACACCGTGCGCACCTTGCTTGCCGATGCCGGCAACATCACCGTGCATACCATCTCCGACCGCGTCGTGGTCACCGGCCAGGACGTGCATCCGGGCATCGCCGCGCGCATCGCCAGCCTGAAGGAGATCTACCCGCAGCTGCTGGACTTCACCTCCTCCGACCCGGTCGGCATGCGACCGATGGTGTTGATGGACGTGAAGATCATGGAGTTCGACTCCAACGCATTGGAGGAGCTTGGCATCAAGTGGGACAACGTCATCCGTGGCCCATCCGGCGGGCTGCTGAAGGATTTCACCACCAACGACTACTACCGCGTGCTGCCGGACGGTTCACCGTTCGAGAACCTGCAGCCGGCGCTGCCCACCGCCGTGCGCGGCACCCAGGCGTTCTTCGGCATCGCCACCACCATCGGTTCCAGCATCAACCTGCTGATGAACAAGGGCAAGGCGTTCATGCTGGCCTCGCCACAGCTGAGCGCCCGCAGCGGCGGCTCGGCAAAGTTCCTTGTCGGCGGTGAGGTACCGATTCCGATTCCGCAGGGCTTCGGCCAGGTGACGGTGGACTTCAAGGAGTACGGCATCAAGCTGGACATCGAGCCAGTGGTCAACTCCAACGACGAGATCTCCACCACCTTCATGGCCGAGGTCAGCCGCATCGATCCCAGCGTGATGGTGCAGGGCGTCCCGGGCTTCACCACCCGCCGTACCTCCTCGGAGATCAACGTGCGCGCCGGTGAAACCATCGTCGTGTCCGGGCTGGTGGACAGCAGCGCCGCCAAGAGCGCGGAGAAGTTCCCGATCCTGGGTGACATCCCGATCCTGGGCAAGCTATTCCGCTCCGACGGCTTCCGCGGCAACCGCACCGAGCTGGTGATGTTCGTCACCCCGCGCGTGATCAGCCCGGAATCGCAGGAGAACATCGACGCACTGGAACGTGGCAACAGCATCCAGGAGCGCGGCAAGGAAGCCATGTCCCGCCGCAACAAAGAGTTCGTGCAGTAGGAATCAGCATGTTCAACGTATTGATCACCACCTCCAACCGCGAAGAACGCCGTGTCCGCTGCATGCACCGCGAGTGCAGCATCGGCCGTGGCGACGGCAACCTGATCATCCTGCAGGGCTGGAGCATCGCCCAGCAGCACGCCGCCCTGAAGCGCGAGGAGGCCGGCATCTTCATCCAGTCGCTGGGCGCACGCGCGGCGATCCGCGTCAACGGCCAGGACGTGAAGGACTCGCACGGCCCGCTGAGCAGCAACGACAGCGTGGAGATCGGCGACTACCGCCTGCAGGTGATCGACGAGGACCCGCCGGAAGCCAGGCCGGTCGAACCGGTGGCGGTGGTGCAGGCCACTTCGGCGCCGGCGCCGGCCAATGACCCCGACGATGCGCCCCGGGAACCCTCGCAATCCCTTGCAAAGCCTTCCGAACTTGCCGTGGAGAACACGGTGTGGCGTGCGCGCGTGCATGCCGCGCTGGTCAAGCAGATGGACCTGCGCCGCGTCGACGTGCGCGGCATGACCGATGACGTGCTGCGCTCGACCACCATCAAGCTGATCGAGAGTGTCATGGAGAAGGAGTTCAGCGACCTTCCCAAGACCGTCAACCGACGCCGCCTGGCCAAGGAAGTGCTGGATGAGGCGATTGGCCTGGGCCCGCTGGAAGACCTGCTGGACGACAACAGCGTCACCGAAATCATGGTCAATGCACACGACCAGATCTTCATCGAGCGCGCCGGCCGGATCGAGCAGTCCACGGTCAATTTCACCAACGACCGCGCGGTCCTGTCGGCGATCGAGCGCATCGTCACCCCGCTGGGCCGCCGCATCGACGAAAGCTCGCCGCTGGTGGACGCACGCCTGAAGGACGGTTCGCGCGTCAACGCGGTGATCCCGCCGGTCGCGCTGCGCGGGCCCAGCATCAGCATCCGAAAGTTCTCCAAGCGCAAGCTGCACGGTGAGGACCTGCTCAAGTTCGGTTCGCTGAACCCGCAGATGCTCGAGTTCCTGATCATGGCGGTGAAGGAGCGCCGCAACATCGTGGTCAGTGGCGGTACCGGCTCGGGAAAGACCACCCTGCTCAACATCCTGTCCAACTTCATCCCCGACGATGACCGCGTGGTCACCATCGAGGACGCCGCCGAACTCAAGCTCTCCCAACCCAACCTGGTGGCACTGGAAGCGCGCCCACCGAACATGGAAGGCAAGGGCCAGATCACCATCCGCGACCTGGTCAAGAACGCACTGCGTATGCGCCCGGACCGCATCGTGGTCGGCGAGTGCCGTGGCGGTGAGGCACTGGACATGCTGCAGGCGATGAACACCGGCCACGAAGGCTCGCTGACCACCGCCCACGCCAACAACCCGCGCGAGACGCTGTCGCGCCTGGAAGTGATGGTGATGATGTCCGGCATGGAACTGCCGATGACGGTGGTGCGCGAGCAGATCGCCTCGGCGGTGGACCTGATCGTCCACCAGAAGCGCTACCCCTGCGGCTCGCGCAAGGTCAGCCACATCTCCGAGGTCACCGGCATCGAGAGTGGCACCATCCAGCTGCAGGACATCTTCCTGTTCAGCCCGCGCTCCTACCACGGCCGTGATGGCAAGGTGGTCGGCGAGTTCCGCGCGACCGGCGCGGTGCCGGAGTTCTACGAGACCCTGGCCGAGCGCGGCGTCAACGTCGACCTGGGCATCTTCCGCACGGGAGCGCCGGGATGAGCGAGATCTGGCTGATCGCGCTGCTTGCCTTCGGCAGCTTCGCGCTGGCCGGCATGTACCTTGCCAGCAGCAGCGCCGGGTTCATGGAGCGCTATCGCGAGAACTTCATGAACCAGGCCAGGCTCAACCTGGCCGACATGTTCCTGTTCGTCGACCCGAAGGCATTGTTCGCCGGCAACGCGTTGTTGCTGGCGATCCTGCCGTTGCTGCTGTGGCTGGTCACCGGCAACCTGCTGCTGCCGATCGTGGTGCTGCTGTTGCTGGCCATCCTGCCGCGCAAGATCTACCTGTGGCTCAAGCAGCGCCGGCTGGACCGCATCCAGGCACAGCTGCCCGATGGCCTGCTGATGCTGGCCAGCAGCCTGCGCGCAGGCGTGGGCTTCAACCCCGCGCTGGAAACCCTCGCCCAGGACGGGCAACCGCCGCTGGCACAGGAGCTGTCGCTGATCCTGCGCGAGCAGCACATGGGCGTGCGCACCGAGGAGGCGCTGGAGCACTTCGCCGAGCGCGTGCCGATCGATGACGCCAAGCTGTTCGTCGCCGCGGTGACCATCTCGCGCGAGGTCGGCGGCAACCTGGCCGAGACGCTGGCCACGCTGGCCGAGACGCTGCGCCGCAAGTTGATGATGGAAGGCAAGGTCAAGGCGCTCACCGCGCAGGGCCGCCTGCAGGGCATCGTGATGGCGATGCTGCCGGCCGGCCTGGTGGGCTTTCTGGTGCTGTTCTATCCGGAAACGATGAACCCGATGTTCCACACCTGGCAGGGCTGGTGCGTGATCGCCCTGATCTGCGTGCTGGAGTACCTGGGGTATCGCATGTGCCGGAAAATCATGACGATCGACATATGAGTTGGATGATCATCCTTGTTGCGGTGATGGCCATCGGTGCGGTGGTGCTGGTGATGTTCGCCGTGCGCGGCATGCTGCAGCAGGTGCCGCAGAGCGACCGTGACTACCAGGATCCGTTGCCACGCATGTTGCAACTGTTGTGGCCGGTGGTGGTCGCCGCCACCCATGCGGTCGGCCCGCGGCTGAAGGCCGCCCAGCTCGAACGCGCGCACCGCGCCCTGACCTCCGCCGGCCAGGACTTCGTGCTCACGCCCGAGGAGCTGTATGGAACGCGCATCGTCTCGGCCGGCGCGGTGGCACTGTTCCTCGGGCTGGTGGTGGTGCTGCTGGGCAAGGCCAGCGTTGGCGCACTGTTCTTCTGCCTGCTGTTCGGCCTGCCGCTGGGCTGGATGTATCCCACGCTGTGGCTGGGCGAGCGCCGCAAGGTCCGTACCAAGTACGTGGTGCGCGACCTGCCGGTGTTCCTGGACTTCATCACC
>NZ_JAYFUH010000057.1:0-924 GCF_034961085.1 Stenotrophomonas capsici
GCTGTTGAGGTTGGTGGTCAGGCTGTTGATGTCGCCCTGGATCGCGGTGATGTTGCCTTCGTTGACGGTGGTGCGGTTGTCCAGGCTGGTGAGGTCACCCTGCAGGCTGGTGATGTTGGTGTTGATCGAGGCGATGTCGCCCTCGGTGGTGGTCACGCGGTCGCCCAGTGCAGCGACGTCGCCGTTGAGGATGGTGATGCTGCCTTCGGCCGTGGTCAGGCGACCGTCCAGACCGGTGATGTTGGTCTCGGCGGTGTCCATGCGGCCACCCAGGGCCGTGACGTTGGCATTGGTGGCGAACAGCTGTGCGCCGTTGACCGCATCGGTGCTGTCCGCGACCACTGCGCCGGCCTGCACGCCGGTGAGGGTGCGTGCGCCGTCGGTGCCGGCGAAGTTCACCAGCGTACCGGCCTTGTCGGTGGCCACGCCGATGGCCAGGGAGTCGGCCTCCTGCTTGACCAGGCCCACGGTACCGCTGTTGAGATTGGTGGTGAGCGCATCGATGGCGGTCGCGTTGGACACCGTGCGGCCATCGATATGGGTGATCGCATCACTGAGGCTGCCTACCGGCTGGCCGCCCACCGTCAGGGTGGGAGCACTGAACGTGCCGGTATCGGCGTTATAGGCCGCGCCTCCGCCGATTGCGGTGGCAATGCCGGCAGCGGTTGCGTTGGACTTGTTGGCCTCCGCCTGCAGTTGGCTGACGTTGACGGCATCAGTGCCTTCCGCACCGGCGGCGACATTGGTGAGGCGGCGCTTCTGGGCAGCCGAGCCGACCGAGACTTCCCCGACTGCAATGGCGCCTGCCAGGCTGGCGCCGGACTGGGACGTATACGCGGTCGCGCCAAGGTTGGCGGTGGTGGTGCTTCCGGTGCCCAGTGCCACACTGCCCTCATGCGTGGCCGTGGCATTGGCGCCGATGGC
>NZ_JAYFUH010000058.1:0-4251 GCF_034961085.1 Stenotrophomonas capsici
CTGGTTGAACAGCACCATCAGCACGACCCACTTGAGGTCGTCCAGGTCCAGCTCGTCCTGGTCCAGCGCCATCGCGCGGTCCAGCACCAGCTCGCGCTGGTCGGCGTCCAGGATGCCGTGCTGCTCGAGGAACAGCAGGAAGCCGCGGCCTTCCACGTCCAGCTTGTCCAGTTCCGGGCCGTGGAAAACGCGCACCGGCCCCTTCACCCGGGCCTGGGCCACGGCCGGGCGCTGTTCTGCCAAGGCATCGAGCCAGTCGAAGGCCTTGTTGATCTCGGTGGGGCTGAAACCGGCCTGGATCAGGCCGTTCTGCAGCGAATCGCGGTCTCGGATGAGATCGGCATCCTCGCTGAAATAGTGTTCAAACAGATACAGCAGGACGTCCAGGATGCTCTCTTTCATTGCCCTCGGCCTGCGCCAGGCGGCGCTGTGGAGGTGAAGGAACCCTCAGGTGCGGGTGTAGCGACCGTGTTCGGACGACACTCTCCCTTCCAGTTCCATGACCAGCAGCATGGAGGACAGGCTGGCGGCCGTCAATCCAGTGCGTTCGATCAGTAAATCCATACCGGTTGGGTCGAACCCCAGGGCGTTCCACAAGCGCTGGTAGTCGGGATCCGGCAGGGCGGGTGCCGGACGTGGCGTCTCCGGCGCAGCTGAGGTGGGGGTCGACAGCCGGTTTTGCAAGGCTTGGGCCAGTTCGCCGGCCATATTGGCCACGCCTTCAAGAATGTCGTCGGCGTGTGTCACCAATGTGGCACCGTCACGGATCAGGCGGTGGCAGCCGCGCGCCATCGGGTTGTGGATGGAGCCGGGCACGGCGAAGATCTCGCGCCCGGCCTCGGCGGCCAGGCGGGCGGTGATCAGCGCGCCGGAACGCTCGGCCGCTTCGATCACCACCGTGCCCAGGGCCAGGGCCGCCAGCAACCGGTTGCGGGCGGGGAACTGACCGCTGCGCGGGGCGGTGCCGGGCGGGTACTCGCTGAGCACGGCCCCCTGGCGGGCCACCTGCGCCTGCAGTTCCCGGTGGTGGCGCGGGTAGGCCAGGTCCGGGCCGGTGCCGATCACGGCATAGGTCGGCCCCGGCAGGGCCAGTGCGGCGCGGTGGGCGGCCGCATCGATGCCGGCGGCCAGCCCGCTGGCGATGGTCAGGCCATGGCCGAGCAGGGCGGTGGCGAAGTCGCGGGCATTGTCCCGGCCGCCAGCGCTGGGGATGCGGCTGCCGACCACGGCGATGGCCGGTTGCCAGAGCACGCTCGGGTCGCCATCGACGAAGACCGCCAGCGGCGGATGGGGGCTGTCACGCAGCAGCGGCGGGTAGTCGGGACAGCTCCAGCCGATCAGGTGGTGATCGGGGGACGCCAGCCATGCCCGCGCGCGGTCGTGCCGGGCGGGATCGGGGTGGCGGAGGGCATGGCATTGCTCGGGCGTGCAGCCGGCCTCGCGCCAGGTCGATGCATCGGCGGACAACACCGCGGCGGCATCGCCGCAGCGGGCGAGCAGCGTGCGCAAGGGGGCACTCGGGCCGCCGGCCAGCAGCAGCGCGAGCAGTGCATCGATGTCGACCGGCGTGGGACGGGGAGAGGTCATCTCCCCAGCCTGCCGCCGAAACAGCGACGGCGCCCTCGGGCGCCGTCGTTGCATCACATCAGGATTGGGCGCAGCGCTTACTGCGCGTCCGGATGCTTGAGCTCGTAACCCACCTTCGCCGGCTTGGTGCCTTCCATGATCAGCGCGTAGCTGACCTTGTCGAAGGTGCGGAACACCATGGCATGGGCCGCGTACTCGTCCGGCAGCGACACGCGGTTGCCGCCGGCCTTGAGTGCGTCATCCTTGCGCGAGGTCGGCATGCCGGTCACGCGATCATTGACGTGGCTGCCGCTGCGCCAGATCGAGAACACGGTGCCGTTGTCGATGCCGTCACGGGCGCCGCCGGAAATGGCGATGACGTCACGCGGGCCACCAGAAGTGAAGGTGTCGGTGACGGCCAGCACGCGCAGGTGGCCCGGAGCCGGCTGGGTGGCCGGCGCGTGCGGGATGAACTGCAGGTCGTACGGGTTGGCCTGCACCGGGACCAGGCGGTCACCGGCGCGGACTTCGCGACCGCTGTCTTCCAGGCGCAGGATCGAGGCCTGGGTGGCATCGGCGCCGACCTGGGTCAGCGTGCCCACGTTGACCTTGGCCAGCTCATAGCCCAGGAACTCATCCCGGTCACTGGTGGGAATGAACTCCTTCCAGAGGTTGCCCATGCCGGCGGTGGTGTCGCCCCGCAGGTTGAGGTCGCTGCTGGGCTTGGGCTGCCCGTACTGCACGGTCGGGCGGACTACCATGTAGCGCTGTCCGGACTGGGCGTCCTGCAGGCCCAGCACATAGGCCTGCTGGCCGGTGGTGGCGCGCAGGCGGTTGTCTTCCAGGCCGACCACGTACGGCAGCTCCTTGAAGCTGTCGACGACGTTCAGGTTCTTCAGGAACGGTTCCACGTCCGCCAGCGGCACGGCGTTGATCGGCGCTTCCTGGCGCGGCCCCGGCTGTGCGGTAACGCGGTCCAGGTAGGCCAGGCTCAACACGTCGCCCGGGTAGATCAGGTGGGGATTCTTGACCTGGGGATTGGCCTGCCAGATTTCCGGCCAAAGCCACGGCTTCTTCAGGAAACGCGCGGAGATGTCCCACAGCGTGTCGCCCTTCTTCACCACATAGGTGTCGGGATGGGAACCATTCAGTTCCACGCCCACGGCATAGGTTGTAACGGTCAGCAACGCGACGGCGGCGACCGTACGGATGTGTTTCAGCATGATTGAGATGCCTGATTCCCCAACAGGTTGGCGCACTATATTGCAGAAACGGGAGCAGCGGGCAAGCGCAAGCGGTAGAATTGGGACATCTTGCCGGATTGCGCGGCATTCCTTTTTCGGTGACCCCCCATGGCCCTCCTGCCCATTCTCGAATTTCCTGATCCGCGGCTGCGGACCAAGGCGGCTCTGATCGAGGCCGCCGAGGTGACCACGCCGGTCTTCCAGCAGCTGCTCGACGACATGTTCCAGACCATGTACGAAGCCCCCGGCATCGGGCTGGCGGCCAGCCAGGTGGACGTGCACAAGCGCTTCATGGTCATCGACGTGAGCGAGGAGCGGAACGCGCCGATGGTGTTCATCAACCCACAGATCGTCAGCGCCAGCGACGGTGGCCGGGTCTACCAGGAAGGCTGCCTGTCGGTGCCGGGCATCTATGCCGACGTGACCCGCGCCGACGAGATCGTCGTGCGCTTCCTCGACCGCGAGGGCAAGCCGCAGGAGCTGGCCGCCGATGGCCTGCTGGCCACCTGCATCCAGCACGAGATGGACCACCTGGACGGCAAGCTGTTCATCGACTACCTCTCGCCGCTCAAGCGCGAGATGGTGCGCAAGAAGCTGGCCAAGCAGCGCAAGCACGTTGCCTGAGTTGAACGGCGGTCCGGCATGCCCGGGTCGCCCCCAGCGGGTGCCGTGACCGGCCCCCGCATCGCACGGCGCCGCCCTTCGGCGCCGTCGTCCTTTCCGGGAGTTGCCACGCCATGAGAATCGTTTTTGCCGGTACGCCGGAGTTCGCCGTCGCCTCGCTGGGGGCCGCCGCGCGCCACCATGAAGTGGTCGCGGTCTACACCCAGCCCGATCGCCCGGCCGGGCGTGGCCGCGGGTTGATGCCGTCGCCGGTCAAGCTCGACGCCATTGCCCGCGGCATCCCGGTGTTCCAGCCGGAAACGCTGAAGACCCCCGAGGCCCAGGCGCAGCTGCGCGCGCTGCAGCCGGACCTGATGATCGTGGTGGCCTACGGGCTGATCCTGCCCAAGGCCGTGCTGGCCATCCCGACCCATGGCTGCTGGAACGTGCACGCCTCGCTGCTGCCGCGCTGGCGCGGTGCCGCGCCGATCCAGCGCGCGATCGAGGCCGGGGATGCCGAAACCGGGGTCTGCCTGATGCAGATGGAGGCCGGCCTGGATACCGGCCCGGTGCTGCTGCACCAGGCCACCGCGATCAGCGACAGCGATACCGGCGGCCAGTTGCATGACCGCCTGGCGCAGTTGGGTGCGCAGGTACTGTCCGATGGGCTGGGCCTGCTGCGCGCCGGCATCAAGCCGATCCCGCGCCCGCAGCCGGACGCCGGCGTCACCTACGCGCACAAGCTGGACAAGGCGCAGGCGCGGCTGGACTGGAGCCAGGACGCCGCCGCGCTGGCGCGGCGCGTGCGTGCGTTCAATCCGTGGCCGGTCGCCGAGGC
>NZ_JAYFUH010000059.1:0-1403 GCF_034961085.1 Stenotrophomonas capsici
GTCCGGGCGGTGCGAACTTCTGGTAGCGACGCAGCTCGTCGGCGACCAGGCCCACGTCCACGCCGCACCTGGCCAGTGCCTGTCCGGCCTGCAGCACCTGCTCCAGCGCACGACCGACTTCGGTCAGCCCGTCGGCGTCGAACAGCGCCAACGACGCCAGTGCGGGGTCGTGGTGCTGGAGGCGTTGCAGCTGGGTTTCCCAAGGGAAGGTCGCGGTGAAGTCGGGCATGGGATGGATATCGGTAGAAGAGGAGAGTACGAGGCGGGTGTGCGGACCCTCACCCCAACCCATTTCCCGCTTGCGGGAGAGGGGCTTTTCATCTTTCGGCGGCTAGCCGATCACCCGCTTGAACGGCGGCAGCGCGTCGATGATGCGCTTGCCATAGCGGCGCGTCAGCAGCCGCGAGTCGAGGATGACCACCCGCCCGGTGTCGGTCGAGGTGCGGATCAGGCGGCCGGCGAACTGCGTCAGCGTGCGCAGCGCGTGCGGGATCGCGATCAGGTTGAACGAGTTCAGGCCACGGCTTTCGAACCACTCGCTCAGGGTCGAGGTCTGCGGATCGGTCGGCACCGCGAACGGCACCTGGGTGATCACCACCGTGGTGCAGGCCTCGCCCGGCAGGTCCAGGCCTTCGCCGAACGAATTCAAACCGAACAGCACCGAGCCCTCGCCTGCGGCGGTGCGCTTGAGGTGCTCGTCGATCATCTTCTGCTTGGCGCCCTCGCCCTGCACCAGCACCTTCCTGCGCAGGGAGGCCGGCATCAGCTCGGCCACCTTTTCCATCTTCCAGCGCGAGGTGAACAACACGATGCTGCCCTTGTCCCAATCCAACTCGGCGGCCAGATACTTGGCCACTTCCTTGGGATGGCGCTCGCGGTCGTCCGGCGTCACCGGGAACTTCGGCACGACCAGCTCGGCCTGGTTGGGCAGGTCGAACGGCGAGGCCAGCGACACCATCTCCGCGTCCTCCGGGATGCCGTTGTCGATGGCCAGCGACTGGAAATCACCGCCACCGGTGAGCGTGGCCGAGGTCATCACCACCGAATCCACTTCGTCCCAGAGCAGCTTGCGCAGCACCATCGCCGCCGACACCGGCGAGCAATGCAACTGGTAGTCGCCCTCGCGCGACAGGGTCACCCAGCGCGCGATCGGCGGCTGGCCTTCCTTGTCCTCGCGGCGCCAGCCCGCCCACAGGTTGTACTGCTGCTCGATCATCTCCAGCGCCATGCCCAGGTTGCGCTGCAGGCGTTCATGGCCGGCATCGTCGGGCTTGCCCTTGGCCACCAGCGCGGTGGCGGCGGTGGCCCAGTTGAGCAAGGTACGGGTTTCGTCGGCCAGTTCCTCGATGGGCTGCTTCCATGCCTCCGGCAGGCGGCCGTTGGCGGCGCGCCACATCGGCTCG
>NZ_JAYFUH010000060.1:0-1042 GCF_034961085.1 Stenotrophomonas capsici
GCACCCTGCTGCGCCAGGACCCGGACATCATCATGATCGGCGAGATCCGTGACCTGGAGACCGCGCAGATGGCGGTGCAGGCCTCGCTGACCGGCCACCTGGTGCTGTCCACCCTGCACACCAACGACGCGCCCTCGGCGATCACCCGCCTGCTCGACCTGGGCGTGCCGCACTACCTGATCGGCTCCACCGTCAACGGCGTGCTCGCCCAGCGCCTGGTGCGCACCCTGTGCCCGCACTGCAAGGTGCCCGACACGCTGGAAGCGGCCGATTGGGCCCCGCTGCGTGATGCCCATGACGCATTACCTGATGTCATCACCGCATATGCGCCGGTCGGCTGCCTGGAGTGCCGGCGCACCGGCTACATGGGCCGGATCGGCCTGTATGAGCTGCTGCCACTGGGTTCGCGGCTGCGCGCCCTGATCACCCGCGACATGGACCTGGCCGGATTCAGCCGCGCCGCACGCGCCGAAGGGCTGCGTACCCTGCGCCGCACCGGGCTTGAAAAGGTGGCGCAGGGGCTGACTACAATCGAGGAAGTCCTGTCAGTACTGCCTCCCGCGGAATGAAGTCCCAGCCGTTCCTGATCGTTGAAACCGGGCAACCGTTCCCGACCCTGCGCCGTTATGGGCGCTTCCCGCACTGGATCCGCGTCGCCGCCGGGCTGGAGGAAGCCGAGACCGTGGTGGTCAACGTCGAGCACGGCGAGACGCTGCCCGACCGTGGCGAATTCGCCGCCACCATCGTCACCGGTTCGGCCGCCTTCGTCACCGACCGCGCCGACTGGAGCGAGCGCAGCGCCGACTGGCTGCGCGATGCCGCCCATGCCGGCATGCCGCTGCTGGGCATCTGCTATGGCCACCAGCTGCTGGCCCACGCACTGGGCGGCGAGGTGGCCTACAACCCGGCCGGGCGCGAGTCCGGCACGATCCGCCTGGAGCTGGAAGCACCGGCCGCGGCCGATCCGCTGTTCGCCGGCCTGCCGGCCACCTTCCCGGCCCACGCCACCCACCTGCAGACGGTGCTGCGCGCCCCCGAAGGC